>CAKRPI010000016.1 GCA_934376945.1 uncultured Lachnospiraceae bacterium
TATTTCATGAACGCAGTCGCTTCGCGACCTGTCAGTGGGAGCTTTCAACTCCCACTGACATAAGCATCCCCCTTACCTACCGCTTAGTGCTCCGCGCACTTGAAGCGGGGGAATGCTTATCTGCGTTCAAATACCTGTGCTTTCTATACTAATCTGCCCCAAAGGACCCAGCTCGTTTTGTTTCTTTACGGAACACTGGTAACATACCGCATGGTCTGCTGTACTGTCAATAGATTTTTCAGTTTTTTTCACTCAATTTACTTAACAAAAAGCGGTATCTGTGTTAAGATATCCATTAGCACAATCCAGGTTCTCGTGAACAGGAAGCAGAAGTGGAATCAATACGAAAACAGGAGGATGTTCAGATGGCACAGCAGGAAAAATATGTTGCATACGTTGGTACTTACACGCATGGTACCAGCATTGGCATTCACGTTTATGATATCAATGTAGAAGAGGGGATCATGACTGAGCGTGAAGTCATTCCCGTAAATAATGCCTCTCATATGGCAAAATCCTATAGTGGAAAATACCTGTATTCAATTGCAGATGAAGGAGTGGAGGTTCTTGCGATCAAGCCGGACGGCGGTCTTGAACCTATCAACAAAGTCGGAATTGACGGTATGCGCGGTTGTTATCTTTCCACCGATAAAAACGGAAAATTTCTGTATGTCGGCGGCTACCATGACGGAAAGGTTACTGTTGTTCATACGCATCGCGATGGGCGTCTTGGATCTGTTATGGACGGAGTTTTTCATAAAGGCATCGGAAGTGTGGCTGAGCGGAATTTCCGTCCGCATGTTAGCTGCGTGATACCGACTCCGGATGATAAATACCTTTGTGCAGTAGACAATGGCATCGATCAGGTTAAAATTTACCGTGTTGACGAGAAGCGCGGACGTCTTTCTTTGTATGATATTCTTCGCTGTAAACTGGATTCCGGTCCACGTCTTCTTGCATTCAGCGCTGATGGGCGTTTTGCATACATAAACTGTGAGCTGACAAACGAAATTGTAGTTTACCGCTATGACGGAAGCAAAAAAAGTCCGGAGTTTGAAAAGATTCAGGAAATCTCCACATTGAGAGATCCGGAAACAATGGGCAGTGCCTGCTGCGGAATGAAACTTTCCCCAAGCGGAAAATATCTTTATGCATCCACTGCAGGTGAAAATACGGTTGCTGTTTACCAGATTGATCAGGAAACCGGTATGCTTACGCGGCTTTGCTGTCTTCCAATCAGTGGAGAGTACCCAAAAGACATTGATGTTTTTCCGGGTGAGAAAACTCTTGTCGTACTCAATCATGAATCCAATGAGATTCGTTTCTTTACGATTAACTATGAAAAAGGGCTTCTTATCATGAAGGGCAAGCCAATTAAAATCGATACACCAAACTGTATTCTGATCTCTAAGGTAGAAGAGCAGAAATAACAATACCTGTTTGGAAATATATCTTAATCAAATCGCTTTTAACCAAATCAAGCAAAGTCCCCAACCATTGTTCTGTATAATTGAAACAGTGGTTGGGGACTTTGCAATATCTGTTTTATATTTTTTTATGACAGAAGATTCTTTTCTGCTGTAAAACGGACATTCGCAATCCGCTTCGCTACTTACTCATGAACGCAGTCGCTTCACGACCTGCGTTCAATCTTCAATCAGGAACAGTAGATTTTTCTGATATGCTCCATCCGTGAAGTCATATTTAACAGCAGGTGATCCGCCAGCGTAAGAGCAGTCATTGCCTCCACTACAACTACAGCCCGTGTAACGACAATCGGATCATGCCGCCCATGGATTACCTCTGTCACACAATGTCCGTTTTTGCCGAGCATGCTCTGCGGCTGTGCAATCGACGGAGTCGGCTTAAACGAAGCTCTGATGCACACCGGTGATCCGTCGCTGATTCCTCCCAGAATACCACCTGCGTGATTTGTCATCTTCATAACAGATCCATCCTCATTTTCCTGATAACAGTCATTATTTTCGGATCCGCGCAGCTTTGAAACAGCTGTCCCTTCACCGATCTCTACTGCCTTTACCGCACCGATTGACATAATTGCCTTCGCAAGATTAGCATCCAGCTTTTCAAATGCCGGTTCACCAAGACCGGCAGGAAGATGCTCCACGATGCACTCTACCACACCTCCGCTGGAATCCTTTGCCTCAAGACATTCCTCCAGCCATGAAAGTGCCTGCTTTTCCGCCTCTGCATCCGGCATGCGCAGGCTGCTTCCTTCAATTCTGGACGCATCGAAATTCTCCTGTTTTATCTCTACCGGACCGATCGACCTTACATACGTTGTAAACGTAATTCCAAGTTCTTCAAGAAGCTTTTCAGCCACTGCTCCGGCTGCGACTCTCGCAATCGTTTCCCGGCCGGAAGAACGCCCACCGCCGCGATAATCCCGAAAGCCATATTTTTCATCATACGTATAATCTGCATGTCCCGGACGATATAATTGTGCAATGGTACTATAATCTCCTGATCGCTGATCCTGATTTCTTACCAGTAAAGAAATCGGTGTTCCTGTCGTTTTCCCTTCGAAGGTACCAGAAAGAATCTCTACCTGATCAGATTCCGCACGCTTCGTCGTATACCGGTTCTGCCCTGGCTTTCTTCTGTTCAGAAACGGCTGAATATCTGCTTCTGAAAGTGAAATTCCAGCCGGGCATCCATCAATGACCACGCCAATTCCTTTTCCATGTGATTCGCCCCAGGTCATAACTTTAAATATTGTTCCAAACGTTGATCCAGCCATAGATTTCTCTCCTCTATATTTTGCATATTCTTTCCATAGTATAATACAAACAATCGGTAACTGGCAAATACAAATTTTATAAACCAACCTTAATTTGCAGACATTTGCAATCTGCTTTTGTGACTGCGGTAAAGCGGACATTCGCAATCCGAATAAAATGCACTTTCTTAAAATTATCTAAACCGCAGAAAAGGAGCGGCTTCCAGATTGACAAAAAGTAGCCGGAAATCTATAATAGAAAAATCTGCAGTAATGCATATAAGTGTGTTTGAAAATTATTTCCTGCAAATTTTTTATAAAGTGCAGGACACATTTTGCAGGAATACTTTTGCAAGCATGCTCAAGAATAATTAAAAGAAAGAGGATGACCTATGAATTTTCTGAATAAACTTGAGCGTAAATACGGAAAATACGCAATACAGAATCTGCCGATGATCATGGTATTTCTGTACGTTGCAGGTTATGTAATCGAATTGTTTTTCCCTTCCGTGCTCAGCCTTTTCCAACTGGAGCCTTATGATATTCTGCATGGGCAGATCTGGCGTCTGGTAACCTGGGTGATCATTCCACCTTCCAGTCTTGACATCTTCACGATCATCATGCTGTATTTTTATTTTTCCCTTGGTCGTTCGCTTGAGCAGACCTGGGGTTCTTTCCGATTTAATATTTATATTTTTTCCGGCATGCTTTTTACCGCAATCGGCGCTTTCATTCTCTATGGTGCTCTCTATGCAATGACCGGAAGTCAGGTATACGGAATCGGAAACTTCTTCAGTACGTATTATATCAATATGTCTATTTTCCTCGCCTTTGCTCTGACCTATCCGGATATGCAGATAATGCTTTATTTTCTGATTCCAATCCGGATCAAATGGATGGGACTGCTCTATGGCGTGCTGATTCTTGCTGACCTGGTACGCGGCAACTGGGCGAGCCGTGTTGCAATTATTGCCTCTTTATTCAATTTTATTATTTTCTACCTGATCTCCGGGAAACTGGATCGTTTTACACCGCATCAGGTACACAGAAGACAAACCTATAAGAAAAAAGTAAAACAGGTACAGCCGCATGGCGGTATCACGAAACACAAATGTGCGATCTGCGGACGGACAGAACAGGACGGAGATGACCTTGAGTTCCGTTTCTGTTCAAAATGTGACGGTAATTATGAATATTGTCAGGATCATCTTTTCACACACCAGCATATAAAAAAACAGTAATCCGTAAGGCATCTTTTGACTTTAATACCTAATTTATAAAGCAAAGAAGGAATGTAAAAATAATGAAGAACTTAAAATCTCTGTTCGTTCTGGACAGAAAAAGAATTCTGACTGCTGTATTCGCTGCCACACTCATTCTGTGTCTTACCATATTTACCGCTTGCGGCAGCGGTGCAAATATGGTCTTGATTACTGTGTTTCTCCTGCTTGGCGCAGGTGCTGCTGTCTGGGTATTGCTCGATGTGAAGTTTGGCCGGATCCTTTCCACCATACTTTATTTTGTCTTTCCGCTTGGTGCGCTGTATGCGCTTGAAAATTACACACACGTTATTTCAGATCTCGCACCGATGATTCTCCTGCTGAATCTGTTGTTTTTCTATCTTTTATACGGATTTGCAGCATTTCTGTTTGGGAGTGTTCGCCGCGGTTTTCAGATAGCCACACTTATCCCAATGATTTTCGGACTTACAAATTATTTTGTAGTCAGCTTTCGCGGTTCGCCCATCGTTCCATGGGATCTGCTTTCCCTTGGGACGGCAGCTTCCGTTGCAGATAACTATACCTTTACCCTGTCCTGGAAGGCAGCAGTCAGCGTTCTGATATTTATCTGGCTGATTCTGATCGCCTCCAAATCAACAGTCGTATTCCATCGTTGGAAGATACGCCTGGCTGTTGCAGCCGTCTGGCTGATCGGTCTTGGCGGTTATCTTACAGGCATTCAGAAGAGTAGTGTACAGAGCTTTTTTGGCATGGATACTACTTTGTTTACCCTTAACGTACTGTACCGAAACAACGGTATCGCAGCTGCATTTCTTGGAAATCTGCGCTTTCTGAATATTGAAGAGCCGGATGGATACTCGGTAGAAAAAGTAGAGGAGCTTGCAGCCGCAACAGACTCTGCCTCACAGGCAGATACCAGTTCAAAGATTTCCGCTTCCGTCACAAATCCGAATATCATCGTTATCATGAACGAAGCTTTTTCCGATCTTTCTGTCTGGGGCGATTTTGAAACAAGTGAGGAAGTCATGCCGTTTTTCAAGAAACTGCAGCAAGAAGCGGTTGGTGGTGAAGTTTATGTCTCTGTAAAAGGTGGAAATACCGCTAATACAGAATTTGAATTTCTGACCGGAAACTCGATGGCATTTCTTCCGACCGGAAGCATTCCATACCAGCAATACATCAACAGCGAAACGCCTTCTCTGGCCAGCTATCTGAAATCTCTTGGCTATTCAACAACTGCGATCCATCCGTACAATCGTTCCGGTTGGGATCGGGACACTGTTTATGAATACTTTGGGTTTGATCAGTTTCTGGATAAGGATTCCTTTACAGATCCATACCGGCTGAGGGGATACATCAGTGATAAATCTGCATTTGACAAAATTATCGAGCAGTATGAAATCGGGAAAAAACAGGGGGCTCAGTTTATTTTTGAAGTTACAATGCAGAATCATGGCGGTTACAGCAAGGAAACACCTGATTTTGATATTTATCTGACGCTTCCGGAAGTGGAAAACAAAACAACAAGCGTTGTCGCCACAGAAAAATACCTGACGCTGATCAATCAGTCTGACCGGGCACTCCAGGAACTTGTGGAATACTTTGAGCAGCAGAGTGATCCGACAATCATCGTCATGTTCGGCGATCATCAACCATCTGATTATATTACCAATACCATTCAGCGCATCTGCGGCACAACAGGTGATGATACGCTTGCCTCGTTCGAGCAGGGATACCGCGTTCCTTTTGTGATGTGGAGCAACTACGGATTGGAGCATCAGTATTACGATGGTATCAGTGTTAATTATTTAAGCAGTATCCTTATGGAAAACGCGAACATTGCCAAAACCGGTTATCAGCAATTTCTAAGTTCACTGATGCAGGATTTCCCGGTTGTAAACGCAAACATCTACCGCGATTCGAACGGTACTTTCCACAGCTGGGATGAAAATCAGGAGCAACTGCTTGAGGACTACCAGATTCTCCAATATAATCAGCTTGTTGATAAAAAACACCGCGACTGGACGTTTTTCGGTGGAAATACAGACAATTAACCAATATGCTATTGACAATTTTATCTGTCCTGTTTTATAGTAAAATAAGTTTACGCGTACAAGGATGTATGCCTTCGGTGGTCGCAGTATGCACCAACTGAGGGCATTTTCTTTATGATAACAGGATATCCTATGTTCTATGTCATAAAAAGCCTTCGGTACATTCTTTAACAAAATAAACAAAATATCGACTGTGACTTGAAATAAGTACACGATGTATGAGGAGAAATGAAAATGAAAAAACCATTCGTAACAAAAGAAAAGCTGGAAGAGATCATCAAAACTTATCCAACACCATTTCATCTCTATGACGAAAAAGGGATTCGCGAAAATGTAAAGGAGCTGTATGATGCCTTTTCCTGGAATAAAGGCTATAAAGAGTTTTTTGCAGTAAAAGCTACGCCAAATCCATTTTTGATCAACATCCTGCATGAATATGGCTGTGGCTGTGACTGTTCCTCCATGACAGAACTGATGCTCTCAGAAGCACTTGGAATTACAGGGCACGATATTATGTTCTCCTCTAATGATACTCCGGAGGCAGAATTCAAAAAAGCTGCTGACCTTGGCGGTATCATCAATCTCGATGATATCACGCATATTGAAAAAGTAGAAAACGCCGTTGGATATCTTCCAAAAACCATGTCCTGCCGCTACAATCCGGGTGGACTGTTTAAAATCAGCAATGATATTATGGATAACCCAGGGGATGCCAAATATGGAATGACTACACAGCAGATCGAAGAGGCCTTTCGTATTATGAAAGCAAAAGGAGTAGAAGAGTTTGGCATCCATGCGTTCCTTGCAAGTAATACTGTAACCAACGACTATTATCCTCTTCTCGCAAAAGTTCTTTTTGAACTGGCAGTAAAACTGCACAAATCAACCGGCGCAAAAATCAAATTCATTAATCTCTCTGGCGGCATCGGTATCCCCTATCGTCCTGACCAGGAGAAAAATGACATCCGCGCTATTGCAGAAGGCGTACGAAAAGTGTATGAAGAAGTGCTTGTCCCTCAAAATATGGGAGATATTGCCCTGTATACTGAGCTTGGCCGGTATATGCTCGGCCCGTATGGCTGTCTTGTCACAACTGCAATCAACGAAAAGCATACTCACAAAGAATACATTGGTGTAGATGCATGCGCAGTCAATCTGATGCGTCCAGCTATGTATGGTGCATATCATCATATTACAGTTATGGGCAAAGAAAATGAGCCTTGTGATCATACGTATGATATCACCGGCTCTTTATGTGAGAATAACGATAAGTTTGCAATTGACCGGAAGCTTCCGAAGATTGACATGGGAGATATTCTCGTTATTCACGATACAGGTGCTCACGGTTTTTCCATGGGATATAATTACAACGGAAAGCTGAAATCAGCAGAGATCCTGTTAAAAGAAGACGGCAGTTTCCAGATGATTCGCCGTCCAGAAACTCCTCGTGATTATTTTGCGACTTTTGATTTTTGTGATATTCTGAAGAATATGAAATATTAAGATGCCAGGGGCAAAAGCCTGAAATCGCGATGTGCTTGCACAGGAGTGGTTTTATGGCTTAATGCCCCACCTCCAATCCAGCTCACCAGAGCGTGAAGATCTACGTCAGAGATTTTTGCCGTGCATCACATAAAAACCTTAACTATCCACAGACAAGTCAGGTGCAATGGATAGAACAAATAAAAAAACCATTTTGCAAATCCACTTTTCCGCACACTTCTTTTTCCATTATAAAAAAATACAAGCAGCACACCGGAAACCAAAATACCGACACCTCCGAAGAGACCGTGGAGTACAGCCAATTCCCAGGAAACGGTTTGTGCATACTCTGTCACAAGTACAAGGACAAACAAAAGATAATCTGCTGCAAAGGCATATAATAGTTTTCTGCCTGAGCCATATGTAAAAGAAAACAGGAGCGTAAATGCAGCTGCAAGCCCTCCCCAGTCACAGATGCCCGTCGCAAGTGCAAGCAGACAGACACAAAAGCTTCTTTTTCCAGGATCCATAATCCATTCCTGACAAACAAGAATCAGAAAGCACAAAAACAGAGTAAACAACATATTCAGCTGATGAATTTCAAGTGCTCCCTGATACGGTATCTGTGAAGTGAGCGCAAAGAATAACAGGCGCTGTCCATATTTTTTTTTCGAATGCGTATGATGATATCCTTCCACCAGAAAATAACACATCGTGACAGCCGTAAAATAACCGATTGCCACGCAGATTTCGTAGTTCCAGGATCCTTCCTGTAAAAATACATGTGCCAGATGATTCAGTGTCATGGCCAGCACTGCCATACCTTTTAACGCTTCCTGATTTAACTTTTTTTCTTCTTTTTCCATTCAGAATCCGCCTTTCTTCCGGTAATATACCCTCAGAATCTTTTTGCCCCTGATTTTGCAAGAAAATTTTTATCAGTTGTACAAAAATTTCGGAGTCATACACGGCACGTACGTTTCGTAAAACTCAGTATATCATTTTTCCTTTCCGCCTTCAATCTTTCATCCTTTTTGCTCTATATTTTTGAAAATTCTTATTTGTTACAAAAATATTACACATTAATCAGTTCTACAGAAACATATTACATCATTTTTTCGTTTCTTTAAAATGCCTGCGCAATTTTCTACATTTCCCCTTATATGCAACAAATAAACGTTGTTTTTCGACATTTTTGTTACTGATCTGTGCCTTCTCTTTCTCCATCTTTATGCTGAGAAAAGAAATATTACTGTAATATTTATTGCATTATCTGTTGTAATTGTTACAAAAATATGAAAAAAAGATTGACAATCAGGAATGGCATCAGGTATAATCTTATTATGTTTGAAAGAGCAGAATAAAGCCGGTGAAAACCGGTGAGAATCCAGGAGTTCTTATGATACAGCAAACAGGTGTAAAAAAATCCCATCCCCGTATCTTTTCCGTTCGGACAAGGTGTATCGGAAATATTGCTGCCGTGTTATCTGCAGTCTTTGCGCTCACGATTCTTTCCATTCTCATTTCAGAATTTGACGCAGAAAATCACAGAAAAGTTTACGCGAACGATTTTTCACAGGGGGCAATCCGGTTTCAGGCCGGCCTTAGCGGGGTAGTAGCCGGCGTTTCCGGTATGGCGTCATATTCCGACCGGACACGTCTTGTAAATTCGGGATATGCTAATGAGGATACGCTTGCCGGTATTGATGCGGTGGATAAACGCATTTTGTCCCGAACCAGGATGGAGAATGGCATCCGAAATGCAAGTGCACTTGGTTATTATGCGCAACAGACCGTTTTGAAAAATCAGATGGATTCGGACGAATACAATACACTTCTTCAAATTGTAGAGGCAGAGGCCACAGGAGGAGATGTGACCAGTAAAATGATGGTGGCCGGTGTTGTGATGAACCGCGTCCGCGATCCTCATTTTCCTGATACGATTCAGGAAGTTGTATGGCAAAAAGATCAGTTTCAACCGACTTCAGACGGACGGATTTATACCTGTACTGTCACCGATTCCACAACAGAAGCCGTTGACCGAGTACTTGCAGGAGAGGATGTATCGCAGGGAGCACTGTTTTTCTTTGCACGTGAATCTGCGGAAGCAGTCAATACAGCCTGGTTTGATTCCAGCCTTACAAGACTTTTCCAATACGGCGGACATGAATATTATACATTCCGGGATTATGCGGAATAAGCACTCTGAAAACACGCACTGCAGCAAAAAAGCAAAAGGTCATTGTAATTCAAGCATTGCAATGACCTTTTGCGTGTGGTATACTCACGGAAGAGTTTATCTGCCGAACGCAAGATATGGCATAAATACTCATGAAAACAGAAAAGGAGCAGGAGACAGATATGGAATGGATGTATAGAAGTACAAGAGACGCACAGAACCGTGTAACTGCATCACAGGCAGTATTAAAAGGACTCGCAGACGACGGCGGACTTTACGTTCCTGAACAGATTCCGGCGCTTGGTATTCCGGCTGAATCACTGGCGGATATGACATATCAGGAGACTGCATACGCTGTTATGAGCCGTTTCCTCACCGATTATACAGAAGAAGAACTAAAAGACTGTATTTACCATGCTTATGATGAAAAATTTGACACACCGGAAATTGCACCGCTTCGCAAGGTGGATGACTGCTTTTATCTTGAGCTTTTTCACGGAGCAACAATCGCATTTAAGGATATGGCACTTTCTATTCTTCCGTATCTCATGACAACCGCTGCCCGAAAAAATAACGAGAAAAAAGAAATTGTTATCTTAACCGCAACCTCTGGTGACACCGGAAAAGCTGCCCTGGCCGGATTCGCAGATGTACCAGGCACGCGGATCATCGTATTTTATCCAAAGAACGGGGTCAGCGCAGTACAAGAAAAACAAATGGTCACACAGAAAGGAGCAAACACCTGCGTAATCGGCATTCACGGCAATTTTGATGATGCGCAGTCAGGTGTAAAGAAGCTTTTTTCCGATGAAGCACTGTGCGAAGAACTTTCCAAAAACGGCTTCTGTTTTTCTTCTGCAAACTCAATCAATATCGGTCGGCTTGTTCCGCAGATCGTTTATTATGTTTATGCGTATGGAAAACTGGTCAAAAACGGCGCTTTAAAAGCAGGGCAGGAGATGAACGTAGTTGTTCCGACCGGAAATTTCGGAAATATCCTTGCTGCATTCTACGCCAAGAATATGGGACTTCCAATCGGAAAACTGCTTTGCGCCTCTAACGAGAACAAAGTTCTGTATGATTTCTTCCAGACCGGTATCTATGATCGGAATCGTGACTTTGTTCTTACAACATCGCCATCCATGGATATTCTGATTTCCAGCAATCTCGAACGTCTCATTTACCGGATTGCAGGAAATGACTCTGAAAAAAATGCAGCACTGATGGCAGAACTTGCAAAGAACGGTTCTTACACCATCACAGACGAAATGAAAAATGCCATGAGAGATTTTGCCGGCGGATATGCGACCGAAGAGCAGACTGCACAGGAAATCCGCACGGTTTATGAAAAAAACGGTTACGTTCTTGATCCTCACACCGCAGTTGCTTCCTACGTTTACCATACCTGGAAAGCAGAGGAGCATCCGACCGTTCCGGTAGTAATTGCATCTACCGCAAGCCCCTTTAAATTTGCTAGAAGTGTCATGAGCGCCATTGACAGCAAATACAAGGATATGGAAGATTTTTCACTGATTGATGAACTCTGTCGTATTTCCGGCGTAAAGGTTCCAAGAGCTGTGGAAGAAATCAGAACCGCGCCGATCCTTCACAATAAGGTGATCGAAACAGGTGAAATGCGTCAGGCAGTAAAGGATTTTCTTTGTATTTGACCGCTCAAGGCAATCACCAAATATCCATGCAAGCATGGCTGTCTGGCATGTTGCTCACAGGAATAAAGCAGAAAAATAAGAGGACTACACCATGGATAATTTCTCAATAAACGCAATGTTCGATCTAATGATCGCCGTATGCGGTATTTACATCATTGTCAATTTTGTAATGATGAAAACTTCCGGAACTGTCCGGGGCACCGTACTGCTCCCAAAAGATACTCTACCGGAAAAATGCAAGGATCCGGCCGGCTATATTCATGCTATCGCGCTGTGGCAGGTATTATTTGGAGTCTCCTGCATCTTAAGTGGTGCTACCGGATTAATACAGGGCTATTTTAAGCTTAACATCGGTTTTCTTTATTACGCAACCTACGTCCTCTTTTTTGTATTTGCAGTGCTTTACGGCAGAGCAATCAAAAAAGCAGTTGCACTGTACTGGTAACATATCCAATCAGGAGAGAAGGGAGAAAAAACATGAAAAAATTCAAAGAATGGCTTTCTGATTATCTGAGATACATTCTGCTTCTCATCGGTGCATTACTGGCCTTTACGTTGATTGCTTTCAGTGTACAGACCTGGCTTATTGTAAAAAAGGCCGGATCACCGCAGACTGCTGAAACTCAGATAGAAGAAATGCAGCCCACAAAAGGAGGCGCAATTCAGATACTGACTGAAGCATCCAGCGAAACAGAATCCGATACGGAAAAACAACCAGACAAAACAGACGAATCCAAATCCCAGTCTGAGAGCAGTTCTGAATTAACCGAGTCAGAAACGGAAACCGAAAAAGAAGATCAGGAGTCAGAGACTGAAACACCTGATACTGTTACAGCACCGGAAACCTCTGCCACACCACAAACGGAAGCGGCTATCGCGCAAACAGAGACATCCACCGAAGCCCCCATCGAAATACAGACCGAAACTCAGGCCGAAACTCAGCCTGAAACTCAGCCTCCAACTGAGCCGGTCACAGAGGCGCCTTATCAGCCGGTCTACCTGACTATGAAAGGAGCTTGTTATATTCGCAGCTATCCGGACTACGGTGACAATATCATCGGAGAATATCCTGCAGGTACTATTGTGGAATTTCTCGAAGATGTCGGAGGCTGGTATAAAGTACAGATTGATGGTATGATAGGATATATGGGTGCTCGTTTCTTCTGATCATCAGACCTTATATCTGTGTAATCTCAAATTATCTTCTTCACTGCTTTGCACAGGGAAATGTTTATCTGTCTATACTTAGATAGCAACAAAAAATCTCCCGGCTGATTGTATTATAGCAATCAGCCGGGAGATTTTTCGTTTTATATCTTTTATTCTGACAAAGCTTCCCACTGTTCATAAAGAGCATCAAGTGCCTCCAGAAGTTCTGCCTTCTCCTTACTCAGCTTCGTGCACTCTGCTACATCTGTATAAACTTCTTCCCGAGTCATCAGATCGTCAATTTCGTTGCTGCGTTTTTCCAGCTTTGTAATTTCATTCTCCACCTTTTTCAGATCATTCTGTCGTTTACGAATTTTCGCCTGCTCCTCTTTTTTACGCGCCCAGTCTTCTCTGGAAGAGGAGAGCGTGGCTGCTGTCTGTTTTGTTTCTCCATCCTGCTCCGGCGCATAGATTCTGGTCAGTTCCTCTGATTTTTCCAGATAATAATCATAATTTCCGATATAATTAACAAGCGCATGATTTTTCAACTCCAGAATTCTCGTCGCTGTCTGGTTGATAAAATAACGGTCATGCGAGACGTACAGCACTGTGCCGGTATACTTTCGGATCGCTTCCTCCAAAATTTCCTTAGACACAATATCCAGATGGTTTGTCGGCTCATCAAGAATCAGAAAATTTGATTTCGAGAGCATCAGCCTGGCCAGAGAAATACGACCACGTTCACCTCCGCTCAGATCACGGATTCGTTTGTATACATCATCACCCGTAAAAAGAAAAGCTGCCAAAATATTTCGAATCTCTGTACCCGTCATATCCGGATAAACATCCGAAATTTCTTCCATCAGTGTCTTTTCCATATGCAGCTGCTGATGCTCCTGGTCGTAATAGCTGATATGAACTTTGCTTCCAAGCTCTACGCTTCCTGCATCCGCACGTTCCAGCTCATTGATGATTTTGAGAATTGTAGTCTTTCCGGTTCCGTTGTCACCGATAATTGCCACCTTTTCACCTCGGTGAATTTCAAAACTGATATCCTCAAAAAGAGGATTTCCAGGAAAAGCTTTCGAAAGATGTGAAACGGTCAGTACATCATTTCCGCTTAAAATCTGCGGCTCCAGATGAAGATGCATGTCAGAGCGTATCTCAGACGGTTTTTCCAGAACATCCATTTTGTCCAGCATCTTTTCCCTGCTTTCCGCTCTGCGGATCGATTTTTCCCGGTTAAATGATTTCAGCTTTGCAATGACTGCTTCCTGATGGCGGATTTCCTGCTGTTGATTCATATATGCCTTCCAGGCTGTCTCGCGCAGCTGCGCTTTTTTCTCTGCGTATGCCGAATAGTTTCCGGCAAAGCTCATTACCTTTCCTCCATCAATCTCAATGATCTTAGAAACAACGCGATTTAAAAAATACCGGTCATGCGCAACGATCAGAACGGCACCTTTATAATTCATCAGATAATTTTCCAGCCAGGCGATGGAATTAAGATCCAGATGGTTGATCGGCTCGTCCAGTAAAAGAAGATCCGGTGAGGAAAGCAGCAACCGTCCAAGTGCGACACGTGTTTTCTGCCCGCCTGAAAGAGTACAGATTTTTTTGCCAAACTCATCCTCTGTAAATCCAAGTCCCTTCAGGACACCGGTCAGTTCACTGCGCAGCGCATAGCCGTTCTGATGCTCATACTCCGTAGAAATACGGTTATACTGTTCCATCAGCTGCGAGAGTACATCCCCGGAAAGATGCTTCATTTCCTGCTCCATTTCCCGCAGTTTCTTTTCCATACGCAGTACATCCTCTTTTACACTGAGCAGCTCCTCGTAAATAGTCTGCTCACTGTGAACGTCCTGATGCTGTTCGAGATATCCGATCGTTTTTCCCTTTGATAATGCAACCATACCCTCGTCTGGTTCCATTTCTCCGACAATGATCCGCAGCAGCGTCGTTTTTCCGGCACCATTGATTCCTACGATCGCCGCCTTTTCATGGTCTTCAATATGAAAGGATGCCTGTTTTAAAATCACATCCGTTCCAAATGCTTTACTTATATTCTGACACGATAATATCATGAAGAACTCCTTTTCAAAATTGTAATGCCCTGTTCCTGCCGCACATACACAGCATCTTATTTATTATAACGGAAATCAGGAAAAACTCAAGGAAAAATTCGTTTTCCAACTTTCTCTTGCAAGCAAACGTCGCCTTCGTTATAATGGAAAAAGTGTCTAAAACAAAACGGGAGGAGAATTCATGATCAATCAGACAGATGCCAATGCATACCTTGCTTTCGTATCCGATGAAATAAAAAACAGAATCCTCGAGGTAAAAGAAACTCTTTTGCAGGGGCAGCAGGAAGTCCGTGATATGCATGACTATTACTGGGAAAATTATACAGAAATGGATGAGTACGGATATGAAAATTACGACAACCGCCAGGCTTTGCTGCTTCAAGTCAATGCCAATCAGACTGCCCTTCGTCAAAAACAGCATCTGCTCCGCATGCTGGATGCCCCGTTTTTCGGCCGGATCGATTTCCGGTATGAAGGAGAAGAAACGTCTGAAATTTTTTATATCGGAATCGGAACCTTTGCCAGACAAAGCGGTGCGCTTCCTCTGATTTATGACTGGCGTTCCCCGGTCTGCAGCCTGTTTTACGATTATGAAAAAGGTCCCGCTTCATACGAGGCTCCAGGCGGAACCATGTCCGGCGAAATCACCTCCAGATGGCAGTATAAAATCCGCAGTGGAAAAATGATTTATGCATTTGAAAGTGATGTAAAAATTGATGATGACATTTTGCGTGCAGAGCTGGGAAGCAGCGGAGAAGTTCAGCTGAAAAATATTATCCGGACAATTCAGAAAGAACAAAATGCCATCATCCGTAATACAAAGGATCGGATCCTTGTGATTCAGGGAGCTGCTGGAAGTGGAAAAACCTCCGTCGCTCTCCATCGAATTGCATATCTGCTGTATCATGACCGTAAAAATCTTAAATCCTCAAACATTCTGATTCTATCTCCAAACGGCGCATTTTCGGATTATATATCTCATATTCTTCCGGAACTTGGTGAAGAAGCGATTCAGGAAATGAGTTTTGATGTCTTTGCCTACCGCCGGCTCCGTGATGTCGCAGCTGACTGCGAAGATCGCTGGGATCAGACGGAACGGCTGCTCCTTGGCGCATCAGAAAGCAATTCTTTTATCTGGAAACAATCCGATGCGTTTCTTAGCGAAATGGAAGGCTTTTTGCTTTCTCTAGAAGACGATCTGATGAATTTTCGCGAAGCAGAATACCGCGGAACCGTTTATTCTCCAGAAAAAATCTGCCGTCTTTTCTATGAAAAGCTTGCCGATATTCCGCTTCTTTCCAGAATGGACGAAATTGCAGAATTTTTCATCGATGAAGCAGAAACACTTCTGAACAAAGATCTTTCAGAGGAAGTGCGCACAGAGCTGCATGAAAAATTTTGCAAAATGTACGAAACAACAGATCTGTACTGCATCTATAACCGTTTTCTCAGGCAGGAAGGCTTTGATGCATTACCGGACGTTTCTCTTGAAAAGCGCCGTCTTCCGTATGAAGATGTTTATCCGCTCCTGTATCTGAAATATCGGCTGACGCGCCAAAGAGACCGTACCGATATCAAACATCTGATCGTAGATGAAATGCAGGATTACTCAAAACTGCAGTACACAATTCTTCGACAGATGTTTTCCTGTCGAATGACAATTCTCGGTGACCGCGCGCAGACGCTTGATCAGGAACCCCGTGATGTCCTGAAGTTTCTTCCATCCGTCTTCGGGCGTGACATCCGACGCATAGAAATGAAAAAATCCTATCGAAACACTACGGAAATTGCAGAATATGCAAATCAGATCCTTGGGCTTACGGATATTGAGCTTTACGAGCGTCATGGCAAACCAGTGATGACGCAGCACGTTTCTTCCCTTGATGCGGCTTTATCCCATGTCAAAGACTCGCTTGCACTGTCTGAGCGCTACGAAACCGCTGCGATCCTTTTCCCATGTGAGGCGGATGCAAAAGAAGCTTTCGAAATTTTGAAAAAGGATTCTTCGTTCTGTGATCCAACTGGTATCACGCTATCGCTTCTGGATCGGAACAGCACACATTTTTGCAAAGGTCTTACTATCACCACCTATTATCTGGCAAAAGGCCTGGAATTTGATCAGGTATTCGGAATTTTCCCGGCAGGAGATGAGCGCCCGATCATGCGGCAGGCACGTTACATCACCGCCACTCGCGCACTTCATGAGCTGTACATGTACCTGTTAATCCACTGATTTTTCAGTCTTTGTTCAGTGTCAATTACATTGACAATTATTTATCACTCAGGTATAATGAGCACTAAATAACACAATTGTGCAAAAAGAGGTTTAAATACGTGGAAGAACATGAAATTTCAAAAGCTGTAGTTAAAAGACTCCCTCGTTATTATCGTTATCTTGGCGATCTTCTGGAAGCAAAGGTGGAACGCATTTCCTCAAATGAGCTCAGTGATATGATGCACGTCACTGCCTCTCAGATTCGTCAGGATCTTAATAATTTCGGTGGCTTTGGACAGCAGGGATATGGATACAATGTGAAATATCTCTATAATGAGATCGGAAAGATCCTTGGACTGGATCAGATCTACAGTATGATTATCATAGGTGCCGGCAATCTTGGCCAGGCGCTTGCAAATTATGTCAAATTTGAAAAACGCGGCTTCTGGATTAAAGGTATTTTTGATGTCAATCCGCGCCTTAAAGGCATGACGGTACGCGGTATCGAAATCCGCATGACAGAGGAACTGCCACAGTTTATCCGCGACAATCAGATTCAGATCGCTGCTTTGACGCTTCCGAAAGCCGGAGCAGAAGCAGTCGCTCCGATTCTTGTAGAAAACGGTGTACGCGCCATCTGGAATTTTGCGCATACCGATCTGAACGTTCCGAAAAATGTCATTGTGGAAAATGTGCATCTTTCTGAAAGCTTGATGCAGCTTTCTTATAACCTGAATCATCAGGACATTCCTCACAAATAAAAGCATACCTCCCAATCAAAAAAGGCTGAAGCAGAATTCTGCGACAGCCTTTTCGCATGAACCTCATATCTGTTTTACGCAATACTACCGATTCAGAAAGAAGGATAACTTCATGGAACAAATTCTCACAAGTGAACAGATGCGGCATTTTGAAACAAAGACCATTTCAGAAATTGGCATACCGGATCTTGTACTGATGGAACGGGCAGCCCTGGCAGTTGCAGATGAAATCGAAAAACTATTTTCCCCACCTGGCTCGGTCCTGTTTGTCTGCGGTACCGGTAACAACGCAGGAGATGGATTTGCCGCAGCCAGAATCCTGACAGAGCGTGGAATTTCTGTCAGGATTCTGCAGATCGGTGATCTTCATCTAATGTCAGAGGCATGCCGTATACAGCAACAGATCTGCGAAAACTATAATATTCCTGTTCTGAAGACCTTTCATCCGGATACACCGGTACCGGATACCTGTCGCGTGATCGTTGATGCACTGTTTGGCATCGGACTTTCCAGAAAAATCGAAGGCATCTATGCAGAAGCAATTGAATGGATCAACCGGCAAAACACAAAAAAACTGGCAGTTGACCTGCCCTCTGGTGTGTCAGCAGATACAGGAGGAATCTTCGGAATTTCTGTTATTGCTGATGTCACAGTCACATTCGCAGCCAGAAAGCCGGGGCATATTCTTTTTCCCGGTGCGTCCTGCTGCGGGACTGTGATCTGCCGTCCGATCGGTATTCTTTTTTCAGGATCGGATGCAGCTTTCACCTGCACGAAAGACGATCTTGCACAACTATTGCCACCGCGAAAGCCTCACAGCAATAAGGGAACCTGCGGAAAAGTTCTTCTGATTGCAGGCTCTGATGGAATGAGCGGGTCTGCCTGTCTTGCCGCCCGTGCCGCGTATCGCAGCGGCTGCGGCCTTGTCCGCGTGTTTACACCGGAATGCAACCGAATCCCGGTACAGGTTCAGATTCCGGAAGCAATCGTCACCACTTATCATGAAGCATTCCAGGCAGAAGATCGTCTGAAGAACGCCCTTATCTGGGCAGATGTCTGTGGAATCGGCCCGGGACTTGGAACCTCTCAGTCCGCAAAATGGATACTGCAGTACGTTCTGAACCATTACAATGGACCGCTTATTCTTGATGCCGATGCACTGAACCTTATTTCTGCCGACTCTGAATTGCTGGATCTTGTCTACAGAAGAGAAACCCCTGCTATTATCACTCCGCATCTTGGTGAAATGGCACGCCTTACCGGAAAATCTGTACGTACCATTTCGGAAGACGTGATCAAAAGCTGCAAAGATTTCGCGGCGCAGCATCATCTGATCTGCGTCCAGAAAGATGCCCATACGATCGTTTCTGATGGTACACGCGTTTTTCTGAACACGACCGGGAACAACGGTATGTCAACCGGAGGTTCCGGCGACGTACTCACCGGTATCCTCTGCGGATTGATTGCACAGCATTCCCCGCTCTTTGAAGGTACCGTTGCCGCTGTAACACTTCATGGACTTGCCGGTGATGCAGCAGCACAAAAAAACAGCACTTATTCCATGATGGCTGGTGAAATCGCAGAAAATATCAGCACCGTACTTCGCCATATAGAAACAGCCATGTGAAGCATCACTACGGAGCGTTTTGCAACTTATTTTTCATTATCCTATTATTTTAGAAAGAAGGAACCTTTATGTCAGGCAAAAACGGAAGAATCACCGCATATATTAATAAAAAAGCAATTGCCGCAAATTTCCGGAATATGAAAGAAAACATCAAAGACGGAGTAAAAATGATCGCAGTCGTAAAAACGGACGGCTATGGCCACGGTGCGGTACAGATTGCACAAATTGCAGAGCCGTACGATTACATCTGGGGCTTTGCCGTGGCGGCAGTAGAGGAGGGGCTTGAACTGCGCGAGGCAGGGATTACAAAACCGATTCTTGTACTCGGCTATACCTTTGTACAGGATTATCCGGTTATGATAAAAAACGGGATCCGACCAGCCGTCTTCACAATG
Source organism: uncultured Lachnospiraceae bacterium (assembly GCA_934376945.1). Taxonomy (GTDB): domain Bacteria; phylum Bacillota; class Clostridia; order Lachnospirales; family Lachnospiraceae; genus Choladousia. The sequence goes on from CAKRPI010000016.1 coordinate 19,601, forward strand.
AAAATGGCAGAAGAGTTTGCTGCAGCCGCCCATGTACTCGGTGTAAAAGCTCCGATCCACATTGCAGTTGATACCGGTATGTCACGTATCGGCTTTTCTGACTGCGAAGAGAGCGTACATATCGTCAGTGCCATCAATCGTATCCCTGAACTGACCATCGAGGGAGCCTTCACTCATTTTGCAAGAGCAGATGAAACGGATAAATCAGCCGCTCTGCAACAGTATCAGCGCTTTAATGGTTTCTGTCGCAATCTGGAGCACGCCGGCGTAAAAAATTTTCTCCGTCACTGTTCAAACAGCGCCGGAATTCTGGAGCTTTCTCAGACCCATATGGATATGGTGCGCGCCGGAATCACCATTTATGGAATTTATCCTTCCGATGAAGTTGCAAGAGATATCCGGCTCTATCCGGCAATGGAATTGAAATCCCATATTGTATACATAAAACAGATTGTCAGAGGAACCTCCATCAGCTATGGTGGTACGTTTACTGCGGATCACGACATGCGCATTGCCACAATTCCGGTTGGATACGGAGACGGATATCCACGCAGTCTGAGCAATAAAGGAAGTGTCCTGATCCGTGGCAGACGGGCGCCGATTGTCGGAAGAGTCTGCATGGATCAGTTTATGGTCGATGTGACAACAATTCCGGCAGAACAGCTCGATGAAGTGACACTTCTTGGAAAAGATGGAGAAGAGGAGATTACTATTGATGAACTCGGCGCACTTTCCGGTCGTTTTCCATACGAATTTGTCTGCGATATCGGAAAACGTGTACCACGCATCTATTTATGACAAAACCATAAAATGATGATGCCAGGGTCAAAAGCCTGAAACCACGATGTGCTTGCACAGGAGTGGTTTTATGGCTTAATGACCCGCCACGATATGCGAATATCTGGCAGGATTGTGGGAGTATGAAGTACGGAACAATCCGTAAGGCATCTTTTGACCTTAATATCAAATGATGTGAGTGTCAAAAGTAAATTTTGCCACTCACTGATGTAACCGGATTGCTCCATTGCTATGCAATTCCCGCATAAAAACCATTTTATAATCTTTCGTCAGGTGAATACACAAAGGAAACAGGGAAATACTGATCTTAGAACAAAAAATCCTTGTGATCGGAGTGTGAAGTTTGTGAATATTCGAAGAGGCGATATTTTTTATGCGGATCTGCGACCGGTAGTAGGCTCTGAACAGGGCGGGATCCGTCCTGTTCTCATCATCCAGAATGATGTAGGAAACAGACACAGTCCTACCGTAATCTGTGCCGCTATCACATCAAAAATGAATAAGGCAAAGCTGCCAACCCATGTAGAGATTGAAGCGGGACGTTACGAGATCGTCCGGGATTCTGTAATTCTTTTGGAACAATTACGCACCATCGACAAACGTCGCTTAAAGGATCGCGTCTGCCACCTGGACGATGAAATGCTTACACGTGTTGATCATGCACTATTAGTAAGCCTTGAATTGTTTACGTGTTATCACCCTGAATCAAACAAAGAAACCTGTACATAAATGGTTTCCTGCAAAAACGTCTGCCAAAACGAATGATCCAAACCTTGACGAATAACCTCGAAAATGGTATAGTCTTAAATAATGCGGTCTTTTGGCCCGCTTTTATCATAAAAGGTTAAGGAGAGAAAAACACCATATGGACAGTGACGCGAGTACCTTGCTTGGTACCATTTTATTAGCGTTTCTACTGATAATTAATTTTATTATGACAGCGTTTCTGGCTGCAATTCATTCAATATCCGACAGTGAACTGGAAGATGCTTTTGCAGCGGAAGGCCGCCCGCCGGATCAGATCTGCGAGCTGAAGGATCACCCGGGACAGCTTACTCATACCGTCTGGCTTCTGACTGCCGTCACGTATACGCTGGCCGGTTATCTCATTACACGTGCTTCCAGGCAATATCCATTCTACGTGGTCCTCCCGGTGCTTGCCGTGCTATTTTATCTTTTCGGGAATTCCATCCCCGAAATGCTTGGTCACAAAAATGCTTCCCGCTGGCTCTTACGCCGATTCGGTATTTCTCACACTGTAATGACACTTCTTTTTCCGTTTACGTGGGTAATGACCTGTCTTTCCAACCTTTGTATCCGTCTTTTTGGCATTGATCCAAAATCACTTGAAACAGAGGTCACGGAAGATGAGATTATTTCCATGGTAAATGAAGGTCATGAGCAGGGCGTGCTTGATGCAGATGAAGCAGAGATGATTCAGAACATATTTGAAATGGACGATAAAAAAGCCGCTGATATCATGATTCACCGCAAAAATATTATCGGCATCGACGGTCACCTGAATCTACAGGACGCAATCGCTTTCATGGTCGAGCAGCCGATATCACGATTCCCGGTCTATGAAGAGAATATCGACAACATTATCGGTATTCTTCATTTTAAAGATGCCATGAGATTTCATACCATGAATTCTTATGACAACTGGCTGATCAAGGATATTCCGGAACTCATCCGAAAAGCACGCTTCATTCCGGAAACACGCGGAATCAGTGATCTTTTCCGCAGTATGCAGGCAGAAAAGCTTCAGATGGTTATTGTTTCTGACGAATATGGACAGACCGCCGGTCTTCTGACAATGGAAGATATTCTTGAAGAGATCGTTGGTAACATCCAGGACGAATACGATAAGGATGTTGTTTTTATCCGTCAGACCCCGGACGGTGCATTCCTGATGGATGGGATGACTCCACTTTCCGAGGTGGAAGACGCACTTGGTCTTCAATTTGAAGGAGAAGAGTATGATACGCTCAACGGCTTTCTCATTTCCAGACTTGACCACATTCCTGCAGACGGAGAAAAAGCTGACGTTGAGGAGCAAGGCTACCTGTTTCAGATTCTTGAAGCGAAAAACAAAATCGTACGTCTCGTCAAAATTTCAAAGATACAAACGTAATTCTTCCCATACCGCCAGGATCATGAGAGGAATAATCGGAAAGAACATACCGTCAGTCGCGGGCGGAGAGAAATCGGTATCCCACACTGGCAGAAAGTAAGCCTCAGTCGAACAAGCTTCGACGTGTCAGACTCCGTGAAAATATCGACTGTGAAACAAAAAGAACAGAAAAACAGAAAGAAAAGGAGCAATTATAATGTCAGGACATTCAAAATTCGCAAATATCAAGCACAAAAAAGAAAAAAATGATGCTGCAAAGGGCAAAATTTTTACTATCATCGGCCGCGAAATCGCCGTAGCTGTAAAAGAAGGCGGTTCTGATCCTGCAAATAACAGCCGTCTGCGCGATGTCATTGCAAAAGCAAAAGCAAACAATATGCCGAACGATACCATTGAACGCGGCATCAAAAAAGCTGCCGGTGAGCTTGGTACCGTCAATTACGAATACGTAACGTACGAGGGCTATGGTCCGAGCGGAATCGCAATTATCGTTGATGCACTGACCGATAACAAAAACCGTACAGCATCCAATGTCCGCAATGCATTTACGAAAGGAAACGGAAGCATCGGTACTCAGGGCTGCGTCTCCTATATGTTCGATCAGAAGGGACAGATCATTATCGACCGCGAAGAATGTGATATGGATCCGGACGAGCTGATGATGCTTGCACTTGATGCAGGTGCAGAAGATTTCTCTGAGGAAGAGGACAGCTTCGAAATTCTTACCGCACCGGATGATTTCAGCGCTGTACGCCAGAAGCTTGAGGAGGAAGGAATTCCGATGGCATCTGCAGACGTTACCATGATTCCACAGAATTATGTGGCACTTACTGATGAAACTGCTCTGAAGCAGCTGAACCGTACGCTGGATATGCTCGACGAGGATGATGACGTTCAGGCGGTGTACACAAACCTGGAGGAATAATCATGAACGCTTACCTGACCGGAATTGAGGGAATGCCGAAGCTTCTTGACTGCTGCAACGATGACCCGATGCAGTATTTTAAAAAGAAAACGTATGCTGACTCCTTTCAGAAAATGTACCAGCAGCATATCACTACTTTTGATGCAATCGAGCAGGGTTACAACACGGTCATTGACAAAGAGCAGTTTCTTACCAATATGGCAGAAGCACTCGCAAAACGTGGTACAGAAAAATATAATGCTTTCACAAAAAAGAGTCAGAAAGAACGATATCTCATGGATATGAATCTGACAATGGCTGTATTTGTTCTCCCGATGATTCTTGAATTCCATGGGAATTCTTCCGTACCGCTCTCAGAAAAGGTGCTTGCAGCCTGGAAACAGGAATTTCCAAAGGCAACACTTCAGGCAGCGGAGTACTCTTATATTGAAGCTGGTTTTCACAAAAAATTCTGCTATATCACAACTGCAGTCTGTGAAACCTTCGGAAAGCCGGATGACTGCTATGAGTTAAGGCTCCTGCGTACCTACCGTGATGAATATCTTGCCCAAACACCTGATGGGCAGGAAATGATCCGGCAATATTATGATGTTGCCCCTTCCATTGTCAAGCACATCAACCAGCGTGCTGACCGTCTGGAAATCTATCAGTCTATCTGGGATGACTATCTCTCTCCGTGTATCGGCATGATCGAAGCTCATCAGCCGGAAAAATGCCGGATCCGCTATGAAGATATGGTACATACTCTGTCAGATAAATATTTTCTTTCCTGACATTTCCCCCTGTATTCATTGTTTCTCAGTGAGTGCAGGGGATTTTTATAGTTTTGCTATGGTCCTTCTTTCTGCCTTTTTTCTGAATTTATTGTTCTCTTTTGGATATACTAATGTGGAGCTCTCAAAGAAACTTATCCCGAATATAAGGAGGACTACGCCAGCATGGAATTAGATAAAGAAGCTTCCGGTGCACATGCGATGGAAAACCAAAAAGAGCAGCGGGAGAGTATCCGTGAAATCGGAAGCCTCAATCTTTCTCACAGAGTCTGTCTGCTCAGTGTGATCGGTGAGATCGAAGGTCATGAATGCCTTCCTGCAAATTCAAAAACAACAAAATATGAGCATATACTGCCAAAGCTTGCTGCCATCGAGGACAGTCCTGACACCGACGGACTTTTGCTTTTGCTCAATACCGTAGGCGGAGATGTCGAAGCCGGACTGGCAATCGCGGAAATGATTGCTTCCTTAAGCAAACCGACCGTCTCACTTGTACTTGGCGGCAGTCATTCCATCGGCGTCCCGATTGCCGTTTCCACCAATCATTCTTTTATCGTACCAACCGGCACTATGGTCATCCACCCGGTACGAATGAGCGGCACGGTTATCGGAGCACCGCAGACGTATGATTACTTCCGCCAGATGCAGGATCGGATTCTCGGTTTTATTGCCGCACATTCCCGTGCATCTCTCAATCGACTGGAAAATCTGATGCTGGATACGGGCATTCTGACAAAAGATCTCGGAACCATCCTTGTAGGAGAGGACGCTGTCCGGGAAGGCCTGATCAACGAAGTCGGCGGAATCAGCCAGGCATTTACAAAGCTATACGCTCTGATCGCAGCAAAAAAAAGAGAAAAATAAAGTACGCTTGTCCCGGCACACATTCTTTGTTATAATAAGTGCCGGGATAAATTACACAGGAGGCGTATCATGAATATTTTTCAATCTGTTTTTCTTGGAATCGTACAGGGCGTAACAGAATTTCTTCCGATCAGCAGTTCCGGTCATCTTGCGATTCTCCAAAATATTTTTCATATAGACACCGGAAGCACCATGCTCTTTGATATTCTTCTTCATCTTGGTACACTTATCGCAATCTTTACGGTTTATCACAAGGATATTGGGAAAATGATCGTGGAATTTTTTCAAATGATCGGTGATCTGTTCTTTAATCTGCATATTTTTATTTTAAACCGCATACATAAAACAGCTCTGAAATATCGTCACGTTGTTCATAATAACTACCGTAAATTTGTTGTCCTGGTTCTTGTATCAACAATTCCGACGGCATTGATCGGTGTTGCCGGAAAACAGCTTATCTTAGCCGCTTCTGATACGCTTCTGATTCCAGGCATCTGTCTGTTTATGACCGGCGTGCTCCTCTTAATTGCGGACAGTTCCCCGGAAGGACGTAAGCTTCCGAAGGATATTACTTACAAAAACAGCATTCTGATCGGTATTGCCCAGGGATTTTCCACTCTTCCCGGTCTTTCCCGCTCCGGCACCACAATCACCGCCTGCCTTCTGTGCGGTATGGATCGTCGTTTTGCAGTAAAATATTCGTTTATTCTTTCTATTCCGGCCGTACTTGGCGCTGCAGTGCTTGAAATAAAGGACGTCATCGCCGAGCCAATAACCGCCGCTTCCCTCGGCGTCTATTTTGTCGGAATGATTGTCTCGGCGGTAGTTGGATATATCTGTATTAAAACCCTTTTGATTATTGTACGCGGAAAAAATTTTAAATATTTTTCTTATTATTGTTTCGCCGCAGGAACTCTTGCAGTCGCAGGCCATTTTCTAATTTGAAAAAGGCTGCCGCAAACAATGTGCTGAAACTGAATAGACATAGAAATGGAGGCTGAATTTTGGCAGCAAAAGCAGTAAAAAAGAAACCTGATACACTGGAAAAAAATGGAACAAAAACCGTCAAAAAAACAGAATCACAAAAGACAGTAGAAAAAACAACCGGTCGGCGTACAGCCACATCCGCAAAAAAAAGCAGCAGCAGCTCCACTGGAAATGCTGCTGTTGTTTCGAAAAAACAGGAGAGTACCCAGTTTGTAAAACCTTCAAAAAAACCGAGAATACCATCCCCATTTGCAAAAGAGGCCACCCTCTTGGTTCTCTGGGCGCTTTGTGCATTTCTCTTTTTCAGCTATTTCGGATTTGGCGGATATATCGGTGATTTTCTTTCTGCACTTTCGTTTGGCCTTTTCGGAAGCCCTGCCTATCTGCTTCCTGCGCTTTTTGCAGTTGCAGCCGGTTTTCTGATCTCAAATCACAGGAACCATCTTGCCGTCATGAAAACACTCGCAGCAGCCGTGCTGTATATCACAATATGCAGTTTTATCGGACTGGGTGATTCTGTTTTTTATTCAGAGGCAAAAATTCTTGATATTTACCAGTACTGTGCAAACGGAAAAACCGGAGGAGGCGCTGTCAGCGGCGAAATCTGTCATCTGCTTACACCTGCACTTGGAACGATCGGCACCGGTATTTTTCTGACAATTGCAGTTGTTTTATGTCTTCTGTTGATTACTCAGCGCTCCCTCTTAAAATGGCTCCGCTGTCACCTCAGAGAATTTTATACTACGTCAAAAGAACGAAGTACACAGCGGAAAGAAGAGCAGACTACGGACAGATCAGCCTTTTCCAACTTTCCGGATCCAACCGGACTGCAGGTAGAACGAAAACCGGTCAGATCCGGAGCATTACACACGCGCAGTAAAAAGCAACCTTTTACTTCATGCGAAAATGCAGGCAGAAGGCATCCGGCATATGAAAAAAAAGGCGAATCAGAAAAAGCTGTTACCGCACAAAACTCCGTGCGCATCGAACAACGTGATGTCGTTCCCTCTCTGATCGTAGAGACAGCCAGCCGCCCGTCCGTTTCCGGACCTGCCAAAACAGCAGAAAACTCCATCAACGTTGCACAGAACACACACTCTGAAAATTACAGCCCCGTCAGAACCGACATCGATATCCCGATCCATTTTCCATCCGTACCGCGTCAGCGAAGACAGGACCACAAGATAACCGGTGTCACACTGGATACAAAAATTACTGGTGACCCGTCTCTGACAGGAAGTGATGTCAGTGAAATTCTTTCACCGCGTGCCTCTCTTTCTGCCAGAACGGCTGCCACTGAAGATCAAAGGCCAAAGCCAGCCCTGCGCTATATTGATCTGGATACGGAGGACGATGATTTTTCTGATCTCCCGGATGATTTTCTGGCACAGCTGCAGGAGTCGTCAACCCATGCCAATCCGGCCGATGCGCAGATGGAAGAACCTTCTCCTGTGCAGGAATTATCCGGTGAAGCATTCCGGGAGCTTGACTTTGATCCTCCTGCTGAACAAACGGAAGCTTCTGACCTGGAACATCACATATCAAAAGAACCTCCTTGTTCTGAATTGAAACCGGAAGAAAAATCAGCAGCCTCCTTTTCACCGGACGACTTTTTCCTTTCTGATGAAGAGGCAAAATTGCGCGCCGCTACTTCCTCAGGGCATGTTTTTACACAAAATACCAAAAAGCAGGAAGCTGCACCTCTTTCACGTACCGGTTCCGACACTGCAGCTTCTGCTCAGGATATGCATGACCACAGTCCCAAACGCAACCCGCGCTCCTCTTCGGAGGAAATCCAGGAAGGGATCAATGACGTCAGGCAGGAAGCCGCCAAAGCTGCGGAAACCATCCGAAAAGAACACATTTTTCCTCCGATCGATCTGCTGAAACCAGGTCAGCTGCGATCCGGCAACAGCCAGGATCTGGAGGTCAAGCGGACAGCAGCAAAGCTTCAACAGACACTAAACAGCTTCGGTGTCCGCGCATCCGTCATAAACGCCAGCTGCGGTCCGAGTGTTACCCGATATGAACTGATGCCGGAACAGGGGGTTAAGGTCAGCAAGATTGTTGCACTCACGGATGACATCCGACTCAATCTTGCAGCTGCAGATATCCGAATTGAAGCTCCGATCCCAGGAAAATCAGCGGTCGGAATCGAAGTGCCTAATAAGGAAAACAGTACGGTTGCACTGCGGGATCTGATTGAATCCGATGCATTCAAAACACATAAATCAAACCTTGCGTTTGCAGTCGGAAAGGATATCGGTGGAAATACAGTCGTCGCCGACATTGCAAAAATGCCGCATCTACTGATTGCCGGTGCAACCGGCTCCGGTAAATCGGTCTGCATTAACACTCTGATCATGAGTATCCTCTATAAGGCGAAGCCTGATGATGTCAAACTGATCATGATCGATCCAAAAGTCGTTGAGCTGAGTGTTTACAATGGTATCCCGCATCTGTTCATCCCGGTTGTGACCGATCCCAAAAAGGCAGCAGGTGCCCTGAACTGGGGTGTTGCCGAAATGACGGACCGCTATAACAAATTTGCCGAATACGGCGTTCGTGATTTAAAGGGGTACAATCAAAAGGTAGCGGCCCTTGAAGATATCGATGATCCGAATAAACCGAAAAAGCTTCCACAGATTGTAATTATTGTCGATGAGCTGGCAGACCTCATGATGGTGGCACCTGGCGAAGTTGAAGATTCGATCTGCCGCCTTGCACAGCTGGCGCGTGCCGCCGGTATCCATCTGATCATCGCTACGCAGCGCCCTTCTGTCAATGTCATTACCGGACTGATCAAAGCAAACATGCCTTCCCGTATCGCTTTTTCTGTTTCCTCCGGTGTTGATTCCCGCACGATCATCGATATGAATGGTGCAGAAAAGCTGCTCGGAAAGGGAGATATGCTGTTTTATCCGCAGGGATATCAAAAACCGGCCCGCGTACAGGGTGCTTTCGTTTCGGATGAAGAAGTTTCCGATGTCGTGGATTTTCTGAAAAATCAGAATACAGATTCCTCCTATAGCGCTGATATGCAGGCGCAGCTGGAAAAAGTACAGCAGGTATCCTCGGCATCCCGCAGCGGTGAAGATGTGGATGAACTCTTTGCCGATGCCGGGAA
>CAKRPI010000017.1 GCA_934376945.1 uncultured Lachnospiraceae bacterium
TAGAGCAGTGGTTTCCGGTACCACGTGCCGGGGGTTCGACTCCCTCCAGACGCGTTTTTTTATTGCAAAAATTACAAATTGCTTAAGAAACGATGGCTTTACTTTTAACTCTGCATATGATAAACTTATAAAAATTCATGTAAATCTAAATATATCAATCAATATATTAAATCAATCCGGAGGGAATTGCAGATGATGGATAATTTCAGAGAATGGTTGTCAGATAATTTGCGTTATATTTTACTGGGACTTGCTGTTCTCCTGGTTGTTGTGATCGCTTTTTTTGCGATTCGTCTGATCAGTGGAGGCGGTTCTTCAAAGAAAGATCAGGCAGAAACAGCTAAGCCTGTTGAGCAAAGCGAAGGAGTACAAACTGAATCGAAAAATGCGTCGGATGACGGTACTGCATCTGAACAAACTTCTACTGAAACTTCTGAAACATCTGGAACTTCTGAATATCCGCTTACAAAGGAATCCTCTGATTCTGCTGTGCAGACGCTTGTGACCCAGTATTACACTGCAGTTGCAGCAAGAGATTATGATACCTTGTCTTCCGTTGATGAAACATTTGATGAAGAAGCAAAAGCTGAGGTTGAAGCCGAGTCGGCAATTGAATCCTACAATAATATTATAACCTACACGAAGCCAGGGCTGACGGATGGCACGTATGTTGCTTATATTTATTTCGAAGCAAAAATCACAGGAATCGATACTATGGCTCCAAGTCTGCGGGAAATGTATCTTGTTACCGATGAAGACGGCATCCTGAAAATCGGAGATAAGAGAAGCAGCCAGGAACTCATAAATTATCTGTTGGACTGCCAGAGAGATAATGACGTTCAGTCACTTGTCAAGGATGTTAACCAGAAGCTGGAAACTGCAAAAGAGCAGGATTCTGATCTTGCATCGTATGTAGATTCTATTAATACCGTTTCTGATCAGGCAGATAGCGGTTCAGACAATTCCGGTACTCAGACTGGTACAATGAAAGTATCTACTGGTGTAAATGTACGTGGTGAAGCTTCTTCTGATGCAGTGTTATACGGTACTTTGACTGCTGGGATGGAAGTGGAAGTATTGGAGAATCTGGACAATGGATGGTCAAAAATCCGCTATACGTACAGTGGTACGACTATTGAAGGATACATTATGACACAGTATCTGGAGCCGGCAGATGAGTAACTGTTTTCACGAATAGCTGGCCTGAATGATTAAAATGAAATGCGGGTTGCTGCAGTTGCGGCAGCCTGTTTTTTTGAGCTTTTTCTTGAGCATTACTTTGGAATGTGTTAAGATGACTGGTAAGCTTTGTTTGTAGCAAAAAGATGCCTTACGGATTGTTCTGTACTTCGTACTCCCGCAATCCTGCCCAATATTCGCATATCGTGAAGCTTAAGCTCCACTTTTATGCTCATATCGGGGCGGGCATTAAGCCATAAAACCATTCCTGTGCAAGCACGTGTGGTTTCAGGCTTTTGCCCTTGCATCATAGAATAATAAGATAAAAGGAAAAATGAAATGCAAAAATTTCAGTCAGAAAACCAGCCGCAAAATGTTCGGCTGAATAAATTTATCAGCGACGCCGGGATTTGCTCCAGACGAGAGGCAGATCGCCTGATTGAAGATGGGCGCGTAAAAATCAACGGACAGCCGGCAACCCTCGGCAGCCGGATATCTTCTGGAATGCAGGTATCTGTAGATGGAAAGGTGATTACACCGGAAAATGAAATGATTCTTCTTGCAGTTAATAAGCCGCGCGGAATCGTCTGTACAACTGATACACGCTGGGGAGATCAGACTATCTATGATTTTCTGAAGTATCCAAAGCGTATTTTTTCAATTGGTCGGTTGGATAAAGATTCAGAAGGGTTGCTTTTAATGACAAATAACGGAGATATTCTGAATAAAATTATGCGTGCCGGAAATTATCATGAAAAAGAGTATCTTGTGACGATCAATAAAGTAGTAACAGATTCATTTCTGAAAAAAATGAGCGAAGGGCTTTATCTGGAAGAGTTACAGGTATGGACAAGACGTTGCAAAGTATCAGCAGTTGACACGCATACATTCCGTATTATTTTGACGCAGGGTTTGAATCGGCAGATTCGAAGAATGTGTGAAGCCTGCGGATGTAAGGTAACCGCATTGAAGCGAATCCGGATCATGAATATAGAGCTTGGCACACTGAAAACGGGTTCCTTTCGGAATGTTACGAAAGAAGAATATACAGTACTGCAGCGTGCGCTAAAAGATTCTACAAACCCGGGGATTCAGAAGAATTCCAAAGCGATTCCTGAACCACATCAGATAACAGAAAGATCGGTAGTATCTTCTGTGCGAAAAAAGAAAGGAGCCGTGAAAAAGAATGACTGACCAGATGAAACGAATGAAAGAGTTGTCAGAGCAGCTGCGTCTGGCTTCTCAGGCTTACTATCAGAATGATGAAGAAATCATGAGTAATCTGGAATATGACCGGCTTTATGATGAACTTACATTGTTGGAAAAAAATACGGGAACAGTGCTTTCGGGAAGTCCGACGGTCACGGTTGGTTATGAATCCGTAGAACAGTTGCCGAAAGAACGCCATGAGTCACCGATGCTTTCACTGGATAAAACAAAAAGCATAGAAGAACTGGTTGCATTTGCATCGGCGCAGGAGGTTCTCGTATCATGGAAGCTGGATGGTCTCACGGTTGTACTGACTTATCAAAACGGTACACTTCAAAAAGCTGTTACACGAGGAAACGGTGAAGTAGGCGAAGTTATAACGAATAATGCGCGTGTATTTCAGAACATTCCGCTGCATATTCCTTATCTGGGCGAATTAATCCTGCGCGGGGAAGCGGTGATTACCTATTCTGATTTTGAAAAAATAAATGCAGAAAGCATTGATGCAGAAACGCGTTATAAAAATCCCAGAAATCTTTGCAGCGGTTCGGTACGGCAGTTAAATAATGAAATTACTGCCAAACGCCATGTACGGTTTTATGCATTTGCACTTGTGAAAGCAGAAGGCATTGATTTTGGAAACCTTCACAGTAATGAATTTGAATGGCTGAAGCAGCAGGGGTTTGAAACTGTTGAGTACCATAGGGTAACTGCAAAAGAAATTCCGGAAACAGTTGCGTGGTTTGAGCAGAAGATCCAATGCTATGATGTCCCGTCAGACGGGCTTGTTATTACCTATAATGATATTGCATATGGCGAATCCCTTGGGCGGACTGCGAAATTTCCAAGAAACTCGATTGCATTTAAATGGCAGGATGAAGTAAGGGAGACTATACTGCGTGAAATCGAATGGAGTCCGTCCCGCACCGGTCTGATCAACCCGATTGCGGTATTTGATCCGGTAGAGCTGGAGGGCACAACGGTCAGCCGTGCCAGTGTCCATAATTTGAGCATTATGAAAAATCTCCGCCTTGGAATCGGAGATACGATCACAGTTTATAAGGCAAATATGATTATTCCACAAATTGCGGAAAATCTGACCGGAAGCGGAAACGTAGCAATTCCTAAGTGCTGTCCGGCCTGTGGCGGAAAAACAGAAATTCGACAGATGAATGATGTAGAAACACTATACTGTACAAACAGCAAATGCAGCGCCAGACGTATAAAATCTTTTTCTCTGTTTGTAAGTCGTGATGCAATGAATATAGAAGGACTTTCTGAAGCTACTCTCGAAAAATTCATTGCGCACGGATATATTCATACTTTTGCGGATATTTACCATCTCAACCATTATCAGGAAGAAATTGTTTCTATGGATGGTTTTGGAGAAAAATCCTATCAGAATCTGATGGACAGTATAAATCGTTCGCGAACCACCACGCTGCCTCGCGTTATTTATTCGCTTGGCATTCCGAATATCGGAGCTGCAAATGCAAAGCTGCTGTGCCGTTTTTTTGAATATGACCTGAATCGTCTGAAAGCTGCAGATGAAGAGGAGATTGCATCCATTGAGGGAATTGGAGATGTCATTGCATCTTCTGTTGTGAACTACTTTAACGATGAAGCAAATGAAATGGCGCTGGAAGCTTTGCTTTATGAGCTGGATATAAAAAAACCGGAAGAAACAGCACCGAGCAGTTTTCTTGCCGGAAAGACTTTTGTCATTACAGGAAGTGTGTTCCATTTTGCAAACCGAAGCGAGTTGAAAAATTATATTGAAGAAAGAGGCGGAAAAGTAACGGGGTCCGTTACTAAAAAAACAGATTATCTGATTAATAATGACAAAACGTCTGATTCTTCAAAAAATAAAAAAGCGAGAGAACTGAATATTCCGTTGCTTTCAGAAGAGGACTTTCTGAAACTTACCGGTGAAAACTGAAAAAGCAGAAAAGTAATAAAAAAAGAGACTAAAGGAGATGTCACATTATGCCAATTAAAGTACAAAGTGATCTTCCTGCGAGGGAAATTCTGGAACGGGAAAATATATTTGTAATGGATGAAAATCGTGCTGTGCACCAGGACATTCGTCCGATTCGTATTGCGATATTGAATCTGATGCCGCTGAAAGAAGAGACAGAGCTGCAGCTGCTTCGATCTCTTTCCAATACACCTTTGCAAATCGATGTTACTTTCGTAAAAGTAAAATCACATGAATCAAAAAATACTTCGACGAGCCACCTGAATAAGTTCTATGTAGAATTCGATGAAATAAAAAAACAACGATTTGACGGTATGATTATTACCGGGGCACCGGTAGAGATGATGCAGTTTGAGGAGGTGGATTATTGGGAAGAACTTACGGAAATTATGGATTGGACCCGGGTACATGTAACCTCAACAATCCATCTGTGTTGGGCGGCACAGGCCGGGCTGTATCATTATTACGGACTGCAGAAACGTCTGTTGGATCATAAGATGTTTGGCGTATTTGAACATCAAGTTTTAAACCGTAAAATTCCTCTCGTCCGTGGATTTGATGATGTTTTTTTTGCTCCTCATTCGAGACATACAGAAGTTCCATTGGAAGAAATCTATAAGGTTGAAGCGCTGACGGTTCTTGCAGTATCAGAAGAAGCCGGCCTTTTTCTGGCAATGGCTGATAACGGTCGGAAAATTTTTGTAATGGGACATCCGGAATATGACAGAATTACGCTTGATGGTGAATATAAACGCGATCGCTCAAAAAATCTGCCTATAGATCTGCCTAAAAATTATTATCCGAATAATGATCCGGAAAACCGACCGCTTCTTACCTGGAGAGCGCACGGAAATAATCTGTATACAAACTGGCTGAATTACTATGTTTATCAGGTAACCCCCTATGATCTGGATGGAACCCCTGATTTTTCTCACAAATAAAGGAAAAACGAGCGCTTTAGCCAGATGGCGTGAGTGATATAAATTCTTATATTTCTTTATAATTTGGGGTATAATTGGGGGAGTAATGGGGTAAAACCAGGGAGTGAGTGGGGGAGTGATTTTAAAAGGAGTGGTCTGCTATAGAAGAAACTTATAACAGACCACTCTTTTTTTCAATAAGGCAATTTTGTAAGATTCATTGACAAAACTTTATTCGAATGATATTATTCATACCAATCCAATAGAGTTTCAGGAAAATATAAAAAAGAAAACAGGAGGATTTGTTTTATGAAAAAATTAGTTTCGTTTGGTTTATCTCTGGTACTGGCAGCATCTGCCTTTTCTGTTGGCGCATTCGCTGAGGAAGATAAAACAATTACCGTAGCAGCATCTGCAACACCGCATGCAGAAATTCTGGAGCAGGCTAAGCCGCTTCTGGAAGAACAGGGATGGAATTTGGAAGTTACCGTTTTTGATGACTATGTTCAGCCAAATCTTGTCGTAGAAAGCGGTGATTTTGATGCAAACTATTTCCAGCATATCCCATATCTTGAGAATTTTAATGAAGAGCAGGGTACACATCTGGTAAACGCAGGCGGAATACATTATGAGCCATTCGGAATTTATCCGGGAACCAAAGCGTCATTAGATGAGCTTGAAGAGGGAGACACAATTGCTGTTCCGAATGATACGACAAATGAGGCTCGCGCACTGCTTTTGCTGGAAGCAAACGGTGTAATTAAGCTCAAGGAAGATGCCGGACTCACTGCAACAGTAAAGGATATTGAAGAAAATCCGTACAATGTTGAAATTCAGGAACTGGAAGCTGCTCAGGTACCGCGTGTGAAGGATGAAGTTGCCTTTGTTGTATTAAATGGAAACTATGCACTCCAGGCAGGCTTTTCTGTAGCAAAAGATGCGATTGCCTACGAGACATCTGATTCAGAGGCTGCAAAAACATACGTAAATGTAATTGCGGTAAAAGAGGGAAATGAAAACAGTGATAAAATTAACGCTTTGGTTTCTGTTTTGAAATCCGATGAAATCAAGAATTATATTACAGAGACTTACGATGGTGCAGTTATTCCGTTTGAGGATGGTACAGAGGATGCGGAAGCTTCTACAGAAGTATCAGCTGAGACATCTGCAGAAGCATCTACAGAATCATCTACAGAGGCATCTACAGAAGCGATAACTGAATAAGATTTGAATTAAGGCTTTATTGCCGCACAAGCCGATATATTTCCCTATAACGGAAATATATCGGTTTCTTGCTGTATGGTAAAAGACCCACAGAGCACTTGTCTTGGTTGAAAATTGTGGATAATTACTATTTATAGATATGGAAGCCTTCGCGATTGAGATAAATCGGCTTTACAGGCAGAGAAAAAAAGGGTAAGATAGCAAAAGGGATTGTTTCAGGTATTTTTCTTCGTAGATTCCGGAAACAGTCCAAAAAGGAAGAAAGACAGGAGAAAAACGTATGGATCCGATCATTCAGGTACAACATTTATGCAAAACCTTTCAGGTAAAAGGAAACGTGGTCGATGCGGCAAAAGATATCAGTTTTGATATTGAACGAGGAGATATTTTTGGCATTATAGGATTATCCGGTGCAGGCAAAAGCACATTGGTTCGCTGCCTGAATCTGCTGGAACAGCCCTCATCCGGAAATATCATTGTAGACGGAAAGAATCTGACTGAATTATCTGACAAAGAATTGCGTCTTATACGACGTGATATTGGTATGATTTTCCAGCATTTTAATCTGCTGATGCAAAAGACCGTGCTGGATAATGTGTGTTTTCCAATGAAGATTACCGGTGTAAAGGGGTCGAAAGCAAAGGAACGTGCCATGGAGCTTCTTCGCACCGTCGGACTGGAGGATAAGGCAAATGCATATCCGGCACAGCTTTCAGGCGGACAGAAGCAGAGAGTTGCAATTGCAAGAGTCCTTGCAAATAATCCGAAAATTTTGCTTTGTGACGAAGCAACAAGTGCACTTGATCCACAGACTACAAAATCAATTCTTGAGCTGTTGAAAAATATCAATGAAGCATACGGTATTACAATTGTTGTAATCACGCATGAGATGGCGGTAGTTCAGGCAATCTGTCACCATGTTGCGGTATTGGACCATGGATCACTTGCTGAGAGTGGTACCGTTCAGGAGCTATTTAGGGCGCCGAAGACAACGGCTGCGCGTAAACTGATTCTGACTGGAACAGAGCAGATTGAGCGTATGAAGGGAGAAAAAGTAGTACGTATTACTTTTTCCGGTCAGTCATCATTTGAACCGGTGATCGGAAATCTGGTTCTTGAGTACAAAACACCCGTTAATATTCTGTATGCAAATACCCGTAATATTGATGGGAATGCGGAAGGCGAGATGATTCTGCAGCTTCCGGAAGTGCAGGAGACGGCAGACCGGATGATCGCTGATCTGAGGGAAAAAAATCTTGGCGTGGAGGTTCTTGATCATTATGTGGGATAGTGCAATGATAAAAATGCTTATAGAAGGTACCAGGGATACATTATATATGACGGTTCTGGCAACTTTTTTTGGATATCTGTTCGGGTTGCCAATGGGAATCCTTTTGATGGTGACTGATAAGGAGGGTATTCGCCCTCACTCAAAAAAAGCCCAGTGCATTTACGATATGATTTATAAAATACTTGATGTGATAGTCAATGTTGCTAGAAGTATCCCGTTTCTGATTCTTTTGATTCTGGTGATTCCGGTTACAAGAGCCATTGTTGGAAAAAGCTATGGCTCCACTGCAACGATTGTTCCTCTGACAATTGCAGCAGCGCCATTTATCGCACGAATGGTAGAATCATCTCTGAAAGAAGTAGATCGTGGTGTGATTGAAGCAGCACAGTCCATGGGTGCCAGTGTAGGACGTATTATCTGGAGCGTATTGTTAGTTGAAGCCCGTACCTCTTTGCTGGTCGGTGTTACTATTGCAACCGGTACGATTCTTGGTTATTCTGCTATGGCAGGTGCAGTCGGCGGTGGCGGACTGGGTGATATTGCAATCCGATACGGGTATTACCGTTATCAGACGGATGTAATGTTTGTTACGATTATTGTACTGGTTCTTCTGGTACAGATTCTGCAAAGCATTGGAATGATGCTTTCCAAAAAGCTGGACAGAAGAAGATCCTGAAAAAAGGAGGGGCTGCCAAACGCAGCATATTAAATTATGAAAACAGAGAGATTAAACAGTGTTCTGAAAAAAATGAAGGAAATGGGACTGACGCAGATGATCATTACAGACCCGGTATCTATTTCCTATCTTGCAGTTCATTATGAAGATCCGATCGAAAGATTTTGGGCTCTTTATCTTCGGACAGACGGTAAACACAAGCTGGTTGCAAACCGGCTGTTTACATTAAATGATGTGTCTGGCATAGAAATTTTGTGGTATAAAGACGGAGAAGACGGTGCTGCGCTTCTGAACCGGCATATTGATCATGAAAAGCCGCTTGGCATTGATAAATGTATGGCTGCACGTTTTTTGATCCGCCTGTTGGATCTGAATGCGGCACCAGGATATGTAAATGCTTCTGACTGTGTGGATGATAACCGTGCACGCAAGGATGCTGAGGAACAGGAAAAAATGCGGAAAGCATCGCGCATCAATGATGCTGCAATGGCAGAATTTAAAAAGCTTATCCATGAAGGAGTCACAGAACTGGAGATTGCGGATCAAATGGAAGCAATTTACAAAAAACTCGGTGCACAGGGACATTCCTTTGAACCATTGGTTGGATTCGGTCAGAATGCAGCAAACGGGCACCATGGGCCGGATCATACTGTTCTGAAAAAGGGAGACTGCGTTTTGTTTGACGTCGGATGCAAAAAAGACGGTTATTGTTCGGATATGACGAGAACTTTTTTCTATGGAGAAGTCAGCCCGGAGCATCAGAGGGTCTATGAAACCGTCCGGCGTGCACAGGCGGCAGCTGAAGCAATGATTCGCCCAGGCGTAAAGCTGAGTGAAATTGATCATGCGGCAAGAGCTGTGATTACCGAAGCAGGATACGGACCATATTTCACACACAGGCTCGGTCATTTTATTGGTCAGGAGGTTCATGAAAAAGGAGATGTTTCATCTTCGAACAACGTACCTGCAAAACCAGGTATGACATTTTCCATTGAACCTGGCATTTATCTCCCGGGAGATGTCGGCGTACGAATTGAAGATCTTGTACTTGTGACGGAAACTGGTGTTGAAATCCTCAATCACTATGATAAAACATTACAGATCATACCTGTCAAATAGCAATAAGAAGCGTCTGAAACAGAGCTTTTCCTTAAAAAAATATAAAAAACGGCTGATTTCTTGAATATATTTGCCTCCTGTGATAAAATTAACAAGATTGAAAAGAATAATATGCACAAAAGATGCAGGAAGGAAAAGGCATGAATATACTGTTTTATCTGGTGCCAAAAAGTGAAGTTATGTACTTATATGATGATTACACGATGCGCCAGGCAATAGAGAAAATGGAGTATCACAAATACGGGGCAGTGCCAATCATCAGTCATGAGGGAGCCTATATCGGAACCCTTACAGAAGGAGATATTCTGTGGGAGCTTGCAGCACGCGATTTTCATGATATTCGTGATGCTGAAGAAATCAGCCTGCGACAGATTCACAGGAAAAGAGACAATCAACCGGTTAATGTTAATTGTAATATTGAAGATCTCGTCATGACTTCATTAAATCAGAACTTTGTACCTGTTATTGACGATAATGGAATCTTCATTGGTATTATTACAAGAAAAAGTATTATTGAATACTTTTATAACAAATACAAAGAGCTAACTGCTTGAAAATTTTACTAAGCTATGCTATTCTGTACCTAAATCGCCGCATCCGGTTTCTGCCGTGATGCGGCGGTGTGCTATCAGGGAAATCATAGTCAAACAAATATGATCCGCATTGCTGCCGGCATGTAATTGGCAGTAGAAAAGGAAGACAGGGAGAGAAGATAATGAAAGAAAAGAAAAAACGAATAATACTTTTGTTTGCACTGATCTGCAGTGTGATCTTAATGGCCGGCTCCGCACAGGCAGCGGCAAAAAAAGGTTGGGTTCATGAGGGAAAATATTATCGTTATTACAATTCAGCCGGACGAATGGCAATCGGATGGCACACGGTTAATGGAGCGGATTACTATTTTCGTACGTCCAGAGACGGAAATGCACCAATCGGCAGCAGAGTAACCGGCTTTTATAAGGTTGGTTCCTATACATACTATTTTAACCAAAAAGGTCAGCTTCAGACAGGCTGGAAAACGCTGAACGGGAAAAATTATTACTTTCAGAAAAGCGGAAAACCTGGAACAAAAGGAAAAATGTTTATTGGATTTCGAAAAGCGGATACGAATTATCGCTTTCTGTTTCAGGCAGACGGATCTGTTGCAATTGGATGGAAGGAGTATAAAGGAAATACCTACTTTTTCAGCAATGGAAAAATTCTTGGGATTCGCGGACGTGCAATGACAGGATGGAAAAATATTTCCGGATATCGTTATTACTTTGCGCCCAGTGGTATTCTTCAGAAAAATTGTTGGATCGATGATCTCTATTACGTAGATGAAAAAGGCCGTATGCTAAAATCGACTATTACACCAGACGGTTACGTAGTAAACAAACATGGAGAAAAACAAAAAAAGGCTTCCGGCTGGCAGACCTTGGGCGGAACTACCTATTATTATGTCAATGGGCGAAAGGTAACCGGTTTTCGCACAATCAATGGTAATCGGTATTATTTCGATGCAAATGGACACTGGCAGAAAAAAACAGGCTGGCTGACTCTTTCCGGAAACCGGAAATATTATATGAGAAGCGGCATCATTCAGACTGGCTGGCAGACGATTGGCAGTAAAGTGTACTATTTTGGAACGGATGGTAAAATGGCGCGCAACACAACTATAGACGGTGTCAGAATCGGTGCGGATGGTGTTGCAGAAAAACTTCCTGCAAAAAATGCAGCAAAAATTCTTCTGGTATCAGGTCACGGGCAAGGTGATTGCGGAGCGGTTGGAATTTTCGGTTCTAAAACTTATTACGAATATCTCTGCACGCGTGAATTTGCTTCATTGATCAAGCAAAAGCTTTCTGAATACTCCGCTGTTAATGTAACACTTTATAATCAGAATTATGATCTGTATCAGGTTATGTCCGGTAAAAAAAGCGGACCGATTCCAAAATTGACTGATTATGATTATGTACTTGAAATACACTTCAATGCAACCGGCTATTCTAATAAGGATCAAAAGGGAGACGGCGCATACAAGGGTGTTGGTATGTATGTTAACTCAGCAAAAAAGGATACACTGATCGATCGGAAAATCGTGAAAGCAATCTCCAACACTGGTTTTCCAATCTGGGGACGAGGAAATGGCATTTTTGCTTCTTCTGGTTTGTTTAATGCAAAGACCTGCCAGAATAAAGGTGTTTCTTACGGACTTCTTGAAACTGCATTTATTGATGACAAGGATGACATGATGTTTTACAACAAAAATAAAGAAAAAATGGCTGCTGCCGTAGCATCTGCGATTGCCTCTTATTTTAACTGATAAACCAAGAGTACGAAGTAGACGAGTCTTTAACGCATTATAATATTAACACATTATAATGTTATCACATCATAATCTGACCATTGACAAAAAAAAAAAACATTGGTAGAATGATTAGAAAGTTTTTTAAGTCAGGAGTAAAGGCATATGAAAAAAAGAGTTTTATCATTACTGGTTGATAACACTTCCGGTGTGCTTAGCCGTGTAGCGGGACTTTTCAGTCGCCGTGGATATAATATCGACAGCCTTACCGTTGGCGAAACAGCCGATCCAAGGTATTCCCGCATGACCGTTGTGGCCAGAGGAGATGAGCAGATTCTTGATCAGATTGTGAAACAGCTTGCAAAGCTGATCGATGTTGTAGATATAAAGGTACTGGAAGAAGAAAGCAGCGTAAACAGAGAGCTTGTACTGGTGAAGGTTCGCGCGGATGCGAAGGACCGCCAGTCCATTATTGCAATTGCAAACGTATTTCGTGGCAGCATTATCGATGTTGGAAAAGATTCTCTGATTATTGAGCTGACCGGTCAGCAGTCAAAGTTGGATGCATTTGTGGAGCTTCTTCGCGGATATGAAATTCTGGAACTGGCACGTACAGGAATCACTGGCCTTTCCCGTGGGGCAGAGGATATTCGGTATCTTTGATTTTTACAAAATTATGTATCCAGTAAAGCGTTCATTCGCAATCCGCTTCGCTACTTGCTCATGAACGCAGTCGCTTCGCGATCAAATTCATTGGTAACTGTCCGACTGTATAACAACAATTCAGATAATCGGATTGCTGATTGTCTGTGTTTAAGATTGTATTCTGGGTTACGGCCGGATTGCAGCTATAAATTTTAACAAAAAGAGGAGATTAAAAAATGGCAGCGAGAATTTTTTATCAGAAAGACTGTAATCTTTCCCTTCTGGACGGAAAGACAATTGCAGTAATCGGCTATGGAAGTCAGGGACATGCACATGCACTGAATGCAAAAGAGTCAGGCTGTAATGTGATTATCGGTCTTTATGAAGGCAGCAAATCCTGGGCAAAAGCAGAGGCACAGGGATTTGAGGTATATACAGCAGCAGAAGCTGCAAAGAAAGCAGATATCATTATGATTCTGATCAACGATGAGAAACAGGCCGCGCTTTACAAAAAAGACATTGAGCCGAATCTTGAGGAAGGCAACATGCTGATGTTTGCACATGGATTTAATATTCATTTCGGATGTATCGT
Source organism: uncultured Lachnospiraceae bacterium (assembly GCA_934376945.1). Lineage (GTDB taxonomy): Bacteria > Bacillota > Clostridia > Lachnospirales > Lachnospiraceae > Choladousia. The sequence continues at coordinate 13,121 of CAKRPI010000017.1, forward strand.
ACCGCCGAAGAATGTTGATGTTACAATGATCGCCCCGAAAGGACCGGGTCATACCGTAAGAAGTGAATATCAGGCAGGCAAAGGTGTTCCGTGTCTGGTAGCAGTAGAGCAGGATTACACCGGAAAAGCACTGGACCTGGCACTTGCATATTCACTTGCAATCGGCGGAGCCAGAGCTGGAGTTCTTGAGACTACTTTCCGTACAGAGACAGAAACAGATCTTTTTGGTGAACAGGCTGTCCTTTGCGGTGGTGTATGTGCACTGATGCAGGCCGGATTTGAAACTCTTGTCGAGGCTGGCTATGATCCGAGAAATGCTTACTTTGAGTGTATTCATGAGATGAAGCTGATCGTAGATCTGATTTATCAGTCAGGTTTTGCCGGAATGAGATACTCTATTTCCAATACCGCAGAGTATGGCGATTATATTACCGGACCGAAGCTTATCACAGAAGAAACGAAAAATACAATGAAAAAGATTCTGAAAGACATTCAGGATGGTACTTTTGCAAAAGATTTTCTGTTGGATATGTCTTCTGCAGGTTCACAGGTTCATTTCAAAGCTATGCGTAAGCTGGCTGCTGAGCATCCGTCAGAGAAGGTCGGCGAAGAGATTCGTAAACTTTACAGCTGGAATGGTGAGGATAAGCTGATCAATAACTAATTCTGAAACAGCATATTGAATCGGGCGATACCCGTTTCCAAAATCCCCGGGCGAGATCGTTCCGGGGATTTTTGCACAGCTGTTGCCAGAGGCAGTAACATTTCACATATCAGTTACATATGTGCTTTCGGAATCTTTTTGTACTGAATTTGTCGAAATTCGACCACGATTGTCAGAAAAACAGCCGCAAAAGCAAGTACATGAAAGACCATGAAAGTATATACATAGAATCAGGAGGAAACAGAACTATGGGAATGACAATGACTCAGAAAATTCTTGCAGCTGCAGCCGGACTGGAATCTGTCCAGGCCGGTCAGCTGATTGAGGCGAATCTTGACCTCGTTCTTGGAAATGATATCACGTCGCCGGTAGCCATCCATGAAATGGATAAATTCAAAAATAAAAATGTCTTTGACAAAGATAAAATTGCACTTGTCATGGATCATTTTATTCCGAATAAAGACATCAAATCTGCAGAGCACTGTAAATGTGTCCGCGAATTTGCATGTAAACACGAAATTACAAACTATTTTGATGTCGGAGAAATGGGAATAGAACATGCACTTTTACCGGAAAAGGGGTTGACCGTTGCAGGAGATGTAATAATCGGTGCAGACTCCCATACCTGTACTTATGGAGCACTCGGAGCATTTTCAACCGGTGTGGGCAGTACAGATATGGCAGCCGGAATGGTTACAGGAAAAGCATGGTTTAAAGTACCATCTGCAATTAGATTTAATCTGATCGGAAAACCATCTGCCTGGGTAAGCGGCAAAGATATCATTTTGCATATCATCGGAATGATTGGTGTGGATGGAGCGTTATACAAATCTATGGAATTTACCGGAGAAGGCATTGCTAACCTCTCAATGGATGATCGTTTTACGATCGCGAATATGGCAATTGAAGCCGGTGGAAAAAATGGCATTTTCCCAGTGGATGAAAAAGCCATCTCCTATATGAAAGAGCATTCCAAGCGGGAATATAGAGTCTTTGAAGCAGATGAAGATGCTGTTTATGATGCAGAATATACGATTGATCTTAGCACATTGCGTCCGACAATCGCATTTCCGCATCTTCCTGAAAACACAAAGACGATCGATGAAATAACGGAGGATATCGCAATCGACCAGGCTGTGATTGGATCCTGTACAAACGGAAGAATTGAAGACCTTCGTATCGCGGCATCTATTCTGAAAGGCAGAAAAGTTAAAAAAGGAATTCGCTGTATTGTTATTCCTGCCACACAGGCTATTTACCTTCAGGCAATGGAGGAAGGACTTCTGAAAATCTTCATTGAAGCAGGCGCTGTTGTAAGTACTCCGACCTGTGGCCCATGTCTTGGTGGATATATGGGTATCCTTGCTGACAAGGAACGCTGCATTTCCACGACCAATCGTAACTTTGTCGGCCGTATGGGACATGTCGGATCAGAAGTGTACCTTGCAAGTCCGGCTGTTGCAGCAGCCTCTGCCATAACCGGAAAGATTTCCGCACCGGAAGATCTTGGCATGTAAGCCGTTTTTACAAAATTTTGCAGACAATTTTGAAATCTGTTTGAGAAATGTCAAGGAACTGCTCTCAGATTTCAGACTTAATACGCTGCATAAAATGCAGCATCTCTTAGGAGGATTACCATGAAGGCATCAGGAAGAGTATTTAAATATGGCGATAACGTAGATACCGATGTGATTATTCCGGCACGTTATCTGAATTCATCGGATCCGGCAGAACTTGCAACACACTGTATGGAAGATATTGATCCAAATTTTATTCATGAGGTTCACAAAGGGGACATTATTGTTGCAGACAAAAATTTTGGCTGTGGTTCATCTCGTGAACACGCTCCGATTGCAATTAAGGCTGCTGGCATCAGCTGTGTCATTGCTGAAACATTTGCTCGGATATTTTACAGGAATGCAATCAATATTGGACTTCCGATTATTGAATGCCAGGCTGCATCAAAGGGAATTGAGGCAGGAGATGAGGTGGAAATTGATTTTGACAGTGGTATGATTTACAATAAAACAAAGGGAACCAGTTTTCAGGGACAGGCTTTTCCGGAATTTATGCAGAAAATCATACATGCAGAAGGCCTGATTAATTATATTAACGAAAAATAGACACTTATAATAAAGGGTGGAAATTTGTCAAAAAATTCCACTCTTTTTGTCTATTTTATCTTGGATTTTTGTGTTAAGTATGATATGATAACTAAATGTAAAATGATATGCTGAAAGGACGGTGATGGTATGCAGGCCTGGGAGATCGCGGCAGAATTATTTGAAAATGCTGTTCCAAAGCTTCTGGAAGAGGAAGAACAGACCTGGGAAAATAATTTCAGTGTTTCGGATTTTTATGATCAGCAGGTTTTACTGCAATGGGGAAGTAATGTTCCTGGTTCCGGTGCACCGGAAAGGATTATGGTCGCAGCCGTACAGGCAATGGAAAATCGCGGTTATCGTGCCGATGAAGAAACAATGCATTTGCTGATTGAGGGAATCGCAGCTGCCAAGGCGGAGGATTGTGTCTCATTGTGGCAGATTACATCGCGGCTGAATCAAAAACTGCTCACAATGAAAAAAAATCTGGATTCTGATTATTGGAATTTCCGTTATTATACAAATTTCAGAGATTATGAGGAAAGCGTTGTTTTTCCACCTGCACAGTATGTTGATCCTGACTCACCAAAGTTTCGCGAACAGCTTCTGGCAGGATGGCTTTCGCAGCTAATTGGTGCGGCAGTTGGCACAATGGTAGAAGGATACACCTCAGAAAATCTGTACAGAGCATATGGCAGAATTACAGATTATCTCAGAAGACCGGGTACTTATAATGATGATATTACGTATGAGCTTGCATTTTTAAAGGCTTTCCATGAAAAAGGATATGAGGTCACCTCAAAAGACATTGCTTTCTGGTGGATTGGTCTGATACCGGCCGGATGGTCAGCTGAGGAAATTGCACTTCGAAATCTAAGAATGGGAATTCTTCCTCCTAAGAGCGGCAGTTTTGCGAATCCGTTTAATGAATGGATCGGAGCGCAGATGCGCGGAGGAATCTGTGGTATGGTTGCTCCTGGTGATGCGCGTATGGCGGCGCAGCTGGCATGGTCTGATGGGGAAATATCACATGCAAACAACGGTATTCTCGGTGAAATATTTAATGCAGTAATGACGTCAGTGGCATTTGTATGTGAAGATATTCATGCAGTGATCGAAACTGCTATTTCTGTTATTCCGGCGGATAGCGAGTATTACAGTGTTATTTCTTTTGCACATGAGTGCTGCCTTACATATGAAAATTGGCGGGATGCGCTGACTGCCTGTCAAAAAAGATTTCGACGTTACAACTGGATTCATGCATATCCGAATGTATGTTGTGAAATTTTTGCACTCTGGTATGGAAATGGTAATTATGAAGAAACACTTGAGATCATTACAATGTGTGGGTATGATGTAGACTGCAATGCCGGTATGATTCTTCCGGTACTTGCAATTCAACAGGGAATGAGTATCATTCCAGAGAGGCTGATTCACCCGGATTTTGCAGAACTTTCCACATATATGAGAGAGGCACGTAAAATCAGTCTGGATGAATTAGTGGACGATACTTTATTAAGTATAAAAAAAGCCTATGAGAGGAGAAATGTAAAATGAAAAAGGCAACCATGTTTGTGCTTGCAGCTGCAATGACAATTTCACTTGCAGGATGCGGCTCAAGCCAGAAAGAAACAGAGGCTCCAAAAACAGAGGCCGCTACTGAAAAAGTCACGGAGAAAGCTACCGAAAAAGCTACGGAAGCTGCTACTGAGAAGGCCACCGAAAAAGCTACGGAAGCTGCTACTGAGAAGGCCACCGAAAAAGCTACGGAAGCTGCTACTGAGAAGGCTACCGAAAAAGCTACCGAGGCTGCTACTGAGAAAACTACCGAAGCTGCAGCAGCTGTAACTGAGGCTGTAACTGAGGCTGTTACTGAAGTTGCTACTGAGGCTGTAACAGAGGCTGCTACGGAAGCTGCTACTGAGGCTGTAACAGAGGCTGCTACGGAAGCTGCTACTGAGGCTGTAACAGAGGTTGCTACCGAAGCTGCTACTGAGGAAGCTACAGAAGCTGCTACCGAAGCTGCTACTGAGGCTGTAACAGAGGTTGCTACCGAAGAGGCTACTGAGGCTGTAACAGAGGTTGCTACCGAAGAGGCTACCGAAGCCGTAACAGAGGCTGCTACAGAGGTTGCTACCGAAGAGGCTACTGAAGCCGTAACAGAGGCTGCTACCGAAGAGGCTACCGAGGCTGCTGCTACAACAGAAACCGAAGCCGTTACTGAAGAAGCTACAGAGGTTGCCACCGAGGAAGCTACGGAAGCTGCTACCGAAGCCGTAACAGAGGCTGCTACCGAGGAAGCTACGGAAGTTGCTACGGAAGCTGTAACAGAGGCCGCTACCGAAGCTGCTACAGAAAAAGCTACGGAAGCCGTAGAGGTTGAAACGGAAGCAGAGGCATTTGTTGCTCCAGAAGGGACTCATTATAAAGCAGCTCTTCTTCTGAATGGAAATCTGGGCGATAAATCTTTCTATGATTCCGCAAATGAAGGTCTGACCAGACTTCGTGATGAACTTGGTTCTGATGTATTTGATTTCAAAGTAGAGCAGATGGGTGGAACCGCTGCAGATGAGTCAAAGTGGGAACCGACTCTGCTTGATTACTGTGATTCCGGTGAATATGATGTTATTATCATGGGTACCTGGCAGATGGCAGCACCACTTGCAACTGCATCAGCAGAGTATCCGGATCAGAAGTTTATTCTGTTCGATGAACAGTTTGATTTCGAAGGCAACGGAAATCCAGACAATATTTATAATGTACTTTACAAGCAGAATGAAGTTTCCTATCTTGTAGGTGCAGCAGCAGCAATGATGACAACTGATGGTGATATCGAAGGAATTGACGCAGATAACCACATCATCGGATTCCTGGGTGGTATGGATAACAACGTTATCAATGATTTCCTGGTAGGTTATATTCAGGGTGCAGCAGATATCGATCCGGATATCGAAGTTGCAGTTGGATTCGTTGGTGACTTTGTAGACTCCACAAAGGGAAAAGATATTGCACTTTCTCAGTACCAGAGCGGCGCAGATGTTGGATTTAACGTAGCAGGAAACGCAGGTCTTGGACAGATTGAAGCAGCTAAGGATGAAGGAAAATATGCTTTTGGCGTAGACTCTGATCAGGCTGCCCTGCTTCCGGATTATGCACAGTGCATTCCGACTTCTGCACTGAAGAATGTTGGACAGTCTCTGTACCTTGCAATCCAGAAAGATATGCTTGGAAACCTTGCATATGGCACAACAGAAACCTATGGTTTCAAAGAGGGTGGCGTAGCACTCGTTAAAGATGCTCATTATGAGGAAGTGCTTCCGGAATCCATCCGCACAAAGCTGGATGAACTGGAGCAGTCCATTATCGATGGTGATATCGTTGTAAAATCTGCTTATGACAGTGATATGGATCAGGCTGCCATCGACGCATTAAAAGATTCTGTTAAGGTTGGACGCTAAAACAGATCTGGGCTTGAAAAAGTCGGCTGCACGAAAATAGCGTAAATTCGCAGGAGCTGCTGCCGTATGTAATGCATACGCAGCAGCTCCTTTTTCAGTGAATCAGTTGAGAGAAAATGTAAAATATTGACTGCGTTCATGAAAAACAGCGAAAGCGGATTCCCTGTGTCCGTTTTACACAGCAAAAAAGGAAAGAGGGTGAATTGCGTTGGCAAAAGAAACAGTTCTGGAAATGCAGCACATTATGAAAATCTATTCTAATGGTGTTGTTGCGAATGAAGATGTCAGCCTTGATTTGAAAAAAGGAGAAATTCATGCACTGCTTGGCGAAAATGGTGCCGGAAAAAGTACACTTATGAAAGTCCTTTTTGGAATTGAGACTCCTGATCATGGAAAAATTCTTTTAAACGGAACAGAAACAACTATTAAATCTCCGCAGGATGCAATTTCAAAAGGAATTGGTATGGTGCATCAGCATTTTATGCTTCTGCCATCGCTGACGGTTGCTGAAAACATTATTCTTGGTGTAGAACCAAGAAAAAAGCGTTTCTTTATTGATATGAAGCAGGCAATTCGTTCTGCAAAGGAAATTGCAGAAAAATATAACTTCGATATTGATGTTTCTGCACGGGTAGAAGAAATTCCGGTAGGTATCAAGCAAAAGGTGGAAATTTTAAAGGCGCTTTACCGAGGCGCAGATATTCTGATTCTGGATGAACCAACAGCAGTTCTTACTCCGCAGGAGACAGAAGAATTGTTTGTTCAGTTGGAAAAGCTTCGTGATGATGGTCGTACTGTAATTTTCATTTCTCATAAGCTGGATGAGATCAAACGAATCTGCGACCGTGCGACAATTATGCGCAGCGGAAAGAGCATGGGAACCTACAATGTAAATGAAATCAGCACGAGTGATATGTCAAAGCTGATGGTAGGTCGCGAGGTTGTGCTGGAATTCGAAAAACAACCGGCAAAGGTAAAGGATGTTATGCTTTCAGTCCGTCATCTTGATGCATTTAATACCCAGGGCGTTCAGAAGGTACGCGATCTGTCTTTTGATCTGCATGGAGGTGAGATTCTCGGAATAGCTGGTGTTGAAGGAAACGGACAATCAGAGCTGATTGATGCAATTACTGGCCTGTCGAAGAAATACACCGGAAAAATTGAAATCAAGGGCGAAGATATCAAACAGGATTCTATTCGCGATATTCGAAAAAAGAGACTTGCACATATTCCGGAAGACCGTATGACAACAGGCTGCGCCGCTCATTTGAATATTCAGGAAAACATGTTTGCAAATCAGTATACGAATCCGAAGTATTCCGGCAAAGTCATGCTGAAGTCAAAAGTGATTCAGATGCGCAGTGATGAACTGATCAAAGAATATCTGATCAAATGTAAATCACAGAAACAGGAAGTGGGAATGCTTTCCGGCGGAAATATTCAGAAAGTGATTGTGGCAAGAGAGTTTTCTACAGCTCCCGATATCATTATTGCCAACCAGCCAACGCGAGGAATTGATGTCGGCGCTTCAGAGTTCATTCGCAAGAAACTGCTGGAATTCCGTGATGCAGGCTGTGCAGTTATTCTGGTGTCTGCCGATCTGAATGAAGTTTTCTCTTTAAGTGACCGTCTTGCTGTCATGTATAAAGGCAATTTTTCCGGAGTATTCACAGATGTAAAAAGTGTGACTGAAGAACAGCTTGGCCAGTATATGCTTGGTCTGAAAAATGATTCTGAAAACGGAGGTGTATCTCATGAGTAATAGTGTAAAAAGATTTGAAGCATTTCGTATGTTTTTTGCAATTGTGATTGCACTTCTGATCTCTTTCGTAATCATTTTTCTCGTGAGCAAGGAACCGCTGACGGCAATCTATACCCTGATTACAGGTCCGTTCAAAAGCAGACGAAATTTTGCAAATGTAATCGAAGCGATGATTCCGCTGATGTTTACTGGCATTGGTGTATGTATCATGTTTTCTGCAAATCAAATTAATCTTGCCGGTGAAGGAGCCTTCCATCTCGGCGGTCTGGTTGCAGCGGTTGTTGCCCTTCAGCTTGGTCTCCCGGCTGGTGTCAGCCCGGTCGTAGCGATTCTTTTTTCCGGTCTGGTTGGCGCGGTCTTTACTGCAATTCCTGCTGTACTGAAAATTAAGACAAATTCATCCATTCTGGTTTCTTCTTTGATGCTGAATTATATTGCACTTTGGTTCGCAACCTTTATTCTGATGCATTTCATCTGTGATCCGGGCATTGGTTCTGCATCTTATACGATTCCTGATGCATCTACCCTTCCAACACTGATCGCAAAAACCAGAATTCATCCGGGATTAATTCTGGCACTCGCCTGTGCTGTACTTGGTTATGTTTTTCTGTTTAAATCCAAAATCGGATATGAACTTCGTTTAACAGGACAAAATGAAGAGTTCGCAAAATATTCCGGAATCAATATTGTTAAGGTTGTATTGATCTCGCAGCTGCTCGGTGGATTTATTGCCGGTATGGGCGGTGGCGTTGAACTGCTCAGTCCGATTTATACCCGTTTTTCCTGGACCTCACTGCTTGGCTACGGTTGGGATGCAATTATCATCTGTACACTGTCAAAAAATAATCCTCTTTATACACCGCTTGCAGCGCTGTTTCTTGCATACCTGCGTACAGGTGCTTCCATCATGGCACGCTACACAGATGTTACGCTGGAAATCGTACAGATTACACAGGGCATCATTATTTTATTGGTTGTCGCAGAACAATTCCTAAGCAAATACAAGCATAAAATGATCGCAAAAGAGGCGATGGCGTCTCTGAAAGAAGAGGAGGTACATTAAATGCTGAAAAATATCTTATCTCCTGATTTTATTAATGCAATTCTGAGAGCCTCCACACCGATTTTGTTTGCAACACTTGCTTCTGCCATTGCATCAAAGTCAGGAATTACAAACATGGCGCTGGAAGGAATGCTTCTTTTTTCTGCTTTGTTTGGTGTTATTTTCAGTTCACTGACACACAGTTTTCTCGGAGGACTCCTGATCACAATGGTTATTGGCGGACTGATTGGGTTTGCCCTTGCATTTTTTATTCTGCAGCTGAAAACAGATGAAATTCTTGCAGCGATTGCACTGAATCTGATTGCAACAGGTGGCACTGTACTTCTTCTTCTCGCCTTTTCCGGTGATCGGGGCGCTTCCACTTCTATTTCCAGTGTTTCCGCGCCAACCATGGCAATCCCGGGAATTGCTCAGATTCCTTTTCTTGGAAAAGTACTATCCGGTCAGAACCTGATGACCTGGCTTTCTTTGATCGCAGTTATAGTGGTACATATTTTCCTCTATAAGACACCGATGGGGCTGAAAATCCGGGCAGTCGGTGAAAATAAAAACGCTGCTGAATCAGTCGGTATCAGTTCTAAAAAAATTCAGTATATTGCACTTGTACTTAGTGGTGTACTTTGCAGTATGGGCGGTTATTTCTTATCAGGCGGATATATGAATATGTTTACAAAAGATATGTCTGCCGGAAAAGGATTTATTGCACTGGCGGCCAGCTCCATGGGCGCTGATACACCAATCGGCGGATTCCTTGTAACTATGCTTTTTGGTATTGCGCAGGCACTCGGTAATCTGATGCAGCTGACTACAATTCCAACCGAATTGATCCAGATGGTTCCATATCTGACTACTTTGATTGGTCTTGCAATTTACAGCTATGCGATGATGAAACGAAAAAATAAGCTTGGTTCACATACCTGAATTGTATCAGAAAAATATGTCATCTGACGTTGTTTGAAATCATGCACAAGGTTTTGCATGCACTCAACTTGAATAACAGCAGAAAGAGGTGATCCTTATGAAATATTCTGTTTTGTTTGACTGTGACCCTGGTATTGATGATGCCGTGGCTTTTGCATTGGCAACAGCCTATCCGGAAATCTTTGATATACGTGGGATTACTTCTGTTGCCGGAAACCAGACGATTGAACGTGTAACCGGTAATGCATTAAAGCTGACCTCATTTCTTGACAGGGATATTCCTGTTGCAAAAGGTTGTGAAAAGCCTCTGATTCGTGAAATTGTCCCGGCTGCGGATATCCATGGAAAAACCGGGCTTGGGAACTGCGTTCTTCCGGAAACAGACCGAAAGCCTGTAAATGAACCAGCACCCGTTTTTCTGCATCAGAAACTTCTGGAACTAAAAGAAGGAGAGCAGATGGTTCTCATTACGACAGCGCCACTTACAAATATCGCATTGCTCCTGAAAACATTTCCGGATGCAACGGAAAAAATTGATAAAATTGTACTGATGGGCGGTGCTGTTGTGGGAGGAAATATAACCTCTACTGCAGAATTTAATATCTGGGAGGATCCGGAAGCAGCACAAATTGTATTTTCTTCCGGCGTTCCGATCGTGATGTGCGGGCTTGATGTGACTTATAAATGTGGCTTTAACCGGACGGAAATCCAGGAATTGCTTAGAGGAGAGGAAAAGGCGCGGGCTTTTGGCGAAATGCTTGATTTTTATTTCCATACAGAAGTCTACACAGAAAAGCAGCGCGTTGCCATTCATGACGCAGTGCCATTTATGTATCTGATTCATCCTGAGATTTTTACAGCACAGGAAATGAATGTCTGCGTAGACTGTTCAGAAGGACAGAATCGCGGAATGACGATCTGCGATACACGTTCCTGGTCAGATGCTCCGAAAAATGCATTGGTTCTTACCGATGCTGATTCCGAAAAATTTGAATCATATCTGATGGAAGCTATTTTAAGTCACGACAGAAAATAGTTTTACCTGAAACAAAAAGTAAATAAAGTCCCCACTTTTGCTTCTATTGACGCGACAATAGATCACAGGTGGGGACTTTTATTTGACTCGGCTAAAATGAAATTTTGGAAAATTCCTCATCAGAGAGCAATGCACCTTGCGTTTCTACGACACGGGCTGATACGTTATTTGCCATGCGAATTGCCTCTGGCAGTGACTTTCCAAGCTTTTCACAGGCAATTACAGCACCAATATGAGAATCACCGGCACCAATGGTATCAATTTGATGCGCTTTTATTCCCGGAACGTATCCACAGTCCGATTTGCTGCAGTAATAAGTCCCCTGCGCACCAAGTGTAACGATCACACTGTTTCCGGTCAAAGAAAAAAGCTTTTCAGCGGCCTTTTCACAGGTGGATTCTTTTGTATAGGAAAGAATTTCCTCTTCATTCAGATGAATTACAGGATGCAGCGCAAACAAACGCTTTAAAAGATTAGAATTGATTTTATTAATTCGTGGTCCGGGAGCAAAGTAAATCCGAAATTCAGGATGTTCTTCAAGATAAGAAACAATATGTGCACCGGTCGTTTCTTCTATTTCAAGTCCGCAAATATAAACACTGTCAATATCTTCCGCATTCGGAATGGAAAACCATTCCTTCTCAAATAAATATTCTGCTCCGTGATAAGAAATAAAAGTGCGCTCTCCACTGGATTCTACAAAGCAATAGCAGCAGCCGTTATCACGCTTTGGAGCCGGTATCGGAGTTTCAATGCTCCGTTCTTTCAGACTCATACGGACAAACTCTCCATAAGCGCCGGTTCCAACCGGCGAAAAAAGAATATATGGAACTTCAAAATGCCGGATTGTGTCAGATGTATTAAAAGCGCAGCCTCCAAGAGACATATGCTGAGAAAGCACATGTACGTCCTCCTGAGTCGTTGGAAGATGATCTACATTAATAATCACGTCTACAACGGTAGAACCAATGACAAGTACTTTTTTCATAACCGAAAACTCCTTCTCCTAAGTGATAAAAAACGATACATTATAGTGTAACACAGAGTGCTGAATTCAGAAAGAGAAAAATATAATAAGTAAAAAGATTTTAAAGATTTTCTGGAATGTGACGTAAAAATGAATAAATGGAAGAAAAAATCGCTGCTTTATGCAATTGTTCTGTTTTTTTATTTCTCGGCAAGTCTGATGCTGGCAGTATGGCTGCTTATTCGTTACACAAAAAATAATACCTTTCATCTTGCCATAACGAAGGATAATGCATCTGGTGAAAGTTCCGAATCACCTATCAGGCATTTGGAATGTGACTCTGTTTCCCGGTTTATTCGTGTCTGTATTAAGAACAGCGATTATGAAGCAAAATATCATAATACAGTATCCATAACTTCTGAAGGACCATGGACACTCTTTACAGCACCACTCAAATCTTCTGATCCGGATCCTCAAAAAGAAATCCAGCTATTCGCAAAAAATAAAACAGTTACTATTTCTCCAACCGATTTCTCCTGTGGTACACATCTTATTGCAAGTTCGTTAAATGATGATTCTTTTCTTTTTCCTGAATTGAAACGTGCAGTGCCGAATCCCGAATACGAGGGAAGAATTCATCTGTATATTGAGAAAAACGGAATTCTTGTCGTAAATGAAGTAGAATTGGAAACGTATCTGAAGAGTGTCGTTGTGAGCGAAATGCCTTCTTCCTATCCATCAGAAGCCCTGAAAGCCCAGGCTGTCTGTGCACGCACTTATGCCGTCCGTGCGATGGAGGCGGGGAAAAAGGAAAAAACTTTTTCAGATTTAGATGACAGTGTCTCGTTTCAAGTATATAATAATCAGAAAGCGTCTGATGCTTCCGCATGCGCTGTCAATGGGACAGAAGGACAAATTCTCTCCCTCCCGGAAGTGCAATATTATTCAACCGCTTACGTTCCGGGAGGATTCAATGAAAGTGAGCTTTTCAGTAACAAAAGCAGGGCCATAGATTTTTCAGACAATGAGCTCTTTGCTGCTTCACTGGAAAAAGCACCGGATGAAGGTGCAGAGTATAATTCACCATGGGTGCGCTGGAATACTACAGTAAAATATTCTGAAGTTCTTAATCAGATTGAAAAACAATACGGGGATAAAATTTCTGTGCTTGATCATGTAGAAGTGATCAGACGCAGTCCTTCCGGTCAGGCTGTTTCTGTTCAAATCTGCGGAGACGGAAAAGAAGTACGTGTTGATGGTGAATATGCGATCCGGACAGTGCTTTCCCCGGTGGATACTTCTGTCGTCTTAAATAATGGGCAGGAAATTACAGGGCTGACGTTGCTTCCAAGTGCCTGGCTATATATCGTATCCTGTGATGCGGAGTCAGAACTGATTTCTTTGTCCGGGGGAGGATACGGACACGGAATGGGGATGAGTCAGTGCGGAGCAGCTGCTATGGCAGCAGCCGGTGCCAATTATCGGCAAATTCTTGACTACTACTATGGAGAAAGTGAGTTAGAGCATGTCAAAAATTCATAACACAATCAACCTGGTAATGCGATTTACAAAAAAAATAGGGCGGGACCGCGTGCGGGCACATGCGGCAGAAGCAGCCTTCTTTATTATTATGAGTGTATTTCCGATTCTGATGCTGCTGCTTACCACACTTCGTTATACAACAATTACATCAGAACAGATTATTTTTACAATTGAAGAACTGACGCCTTTTGCGATTACGAATGAAATTCAACCTGTGGTGGACGGTATTTTCGGACAGTCAACGGCGCTTGTTCCCTGGACGGCACTGGTGGCTGTATGGACCGCAGGAAAGGGGATTCTTGGCCTTTCAGACGGATTGAACTCAATTTTTCAGATTGAAGAAACAAAAAATTACTTTATCACAAGAGTACGATGTGCCTGTTATACAGTTGTAATGGTACTTGCGCTCGTTGTAAGCCTTTTCATACTTGTATTTGGATACAGCATTGAGACATACCTGCTCAAAAAAATCCCGCTGCTGGCCGCTTATCAGGATGAACTCACAATACTGCCTACCAGTGTGGCTCTGCTGATTTTACTGCTTCTTTTCACCGTTCTCTATACGTTCCTTCCAAACCGCAGAATGCGTTTTGTTCGGCAAATTCCAGGCGCAGTTTTCACCGCGGTATCCTGGGGTGTATTTTCCTATGGATTCGCAATCTATCTTAAGTACGCAGGAAATATGTCGGTACTTTACGGCAGCCTTACAACGCTGATCGTTGTTATGCTGTGGCTGTATTTCTGTATGTATCTGCTCTTTATCGGTGCAGAGATCAATCATTACCTGGCAAATCCAGAAATGTTTCCCCTTGACAGATAATTTTCGTGTGGTACAATAGCAAGGGTATATAAGATTTTACAGGTAAAAGCGCAGATGGTGCAAAGTAAAAGTGTATCTTCCAACAGAGAGAGGATGTCGGCGGCTGGAAGCTCCTCAGGTTCAGATACTATTTGAAATTTCACACCGGAGCCTCTTCTTTGAACGGATATAGTACAACAAATAGAAGAAGACGTCAGTGCACGTTACGCATGCCAAGTGCCTGCCATATGGCAGGAAGCAGGGTGGTACCACGGAACTTACAGCTTCGTCCCTATGTTATACGATGTATACAGGGATGGAGCTTTTTTGTGTCGAAGGAATTTTTCTACCCTATAAAAAGCTCGCAGGCTCCGTGGTGTATATGCCTCAGAACTCAGGCGCGGCCAGCAGAAAATGGCTCCAAAATGAGCGTGTGGAAACGCCGGGAGTTATCCTGTCAGAAGGCAGAACGCACCCATAAACAGAAAAGATCACAGAAAGGAAAATACATGCCATGAAAGACAAATTGCAGTCAATCAAGGAAGAAGCACTTGCTCAGATTGAGCAGGCAGGCGCACTGGACAAACTGAATGATGTCCGTGTTAATTTTCTCGGAAAAAAAGGAAAACTCACAGCGGTATTAAAAAGCATGAAAGAAATCGCACCGGAAGACCGTCCGGCATTCGGTCAGCTGGTTAATGAAACCAGAGCGCAGATTGAAAATTTCCTTGATGAAACAAAGAAAAAAATGGAAGCACAGGCGCTGGAACGTCAGCTGAAGGAAGAAGTTATTGATGTTACACTTCCTGCAAAGAAGAATAATGTCGGTCATCGCCATCCAAACACGATCGCTCTGGAAGAGGTAGAGCGTATTTTCATTGGCATGGGCTATGAGGTTGTCGAAGGACCGGAAATTGAATACGATCTGTACAATTTTGAAAAGCTGAACATTCCGGCAAATCATCCGGCAAAGGACGAGCAGGATACGTTTTATATCAATAAAGATATCGTACTGCGTACGCAAACTTCACCGGTACAGGCACGTATCATGGAACAGGGAAAGCTTCCGATTCGTATGATCGCACCCGGCCGTGTTTTTCGTTCTGACGAAGTAGATGCTACACATTCCCCGTCCTTCCATCAGATCGAAGGTCTTGTTATAGACAAAAATATTACTTTTGCAGATCTGAAGGGAACATTGGAAGAGTTTGCAAAAGAGCTATTCGGCGCAGAGACTAAGACAAAATTTCGTCCACATCACTTCCCGTTTACTGAACCGAGTGCGGAGGTGGATGTATCCTGCTTCAAATGTGGCGGAAAGGGCTGTCGTTTCTGCAAAGGCAGCGGATGGATTGAAATCCTTGGTTGCGGAATGGTACATCCGCATGTGCTTGAAATGTGTGGCATTGATCCAAATGAATATACCGGATTTGCCTTCGGTGTTGGTCTGGAACGTATCGCACTTCTGAAATATGAGATTGATGACATGAGACTACTGTATGAGAACGATGTTCGTTTCCTGAAACAGTTCTAAGGAGGAGAAGAAAATGAATACAACGTTATCCTGGATTAAAGCA
>CAKRPI010000018.1 GCA_934376945.1 uncultured Lachnospiraceae bacterium
GTTCCCGGAAAATCCCAGCTGCTTGTTTTTGCCACACCTAAGGCTCATGGAATTTATCAGGGATTTGAATATGATGCGATTGCCATTGCTTATGAAAACTCTGATATCGTAGATGTACTGGATATTTCTGCTTTCGATGGTAATGCCCAGAGTTTTGTTGTTCATCCGGATGGCCGTGTTGTGGTTGATCATTCTTCTGAGGCATGGGGGAACGTGTATAATTTCTTCGGTGTTTTAAGAGAGCATTCCAATATGTCTGAAAAAGAGGTCAATGAACTTTCGGGTAAGTTTAAAGCAAGACATAACGATGCGATGATGGTAAATCTGGATGGAAGGAATTACTACCTGGTCTATGAAAAATCGGATATTCAGGACTGGATATTTTTGGGACTTGTAAAGGCGGATATTGTCAATGCCAGCATGAACAGCCTGCAGCTTAGCACGATGCTCCTTGTGGGTGTGGTCGTACTCTGCATCGCCGCATTTTTTATCAGCTTTATTATTCAGAAAAACAGGACAAGCCTGAAGAAAAAGGATACGGAGATCCTGTACAGGGACGAACTGTTTCAAAAGCTGTCGATGAATGTGGATGATGTTTTCCTGATGCTGGATGCGAAAACATATCAGGCAGATTACGTCAGTCCGAATGTGGAAAAGCTGTTGGGCATTACAGTAGAACAGATCCGTAAAGATATTCGTGTTATGGGAAGACTGAATCCCGAGAATTCTGAAGATCCGGAGAAGAATTATCTGGAGGAAATCCACGTTCATGAACAAAGAGAATGGGATTTTGAATATATTCATCAGAAAACAAGGGAACAACGCTGGTTTCATAATGTTGCAATGGGCAGTGAGGTAAACGGAAAAAAGAAATATATTCTGGTTATGTCGGACCGTACCTCAGATAAAAAAATGAATCAGGCGCTCTCTGAGGCAGTCCGTGCGGCGGAGACTGCAAACCGGGCAAAGAGTACGTTTCTTTCCAATATGTCTCACGATATCCGGACACCAATGAATGCGATCATCGGTTTTACGACACTGGCTGTAAGTAACATCGATAATAAGAACAAGGTCAGGGATTATCTGGGGAAGATTCTCTCATCCAGCAACCATCTGCTCTCACTGATCAATGATATCCTGGATATGAGCCGTATTGAGAGTGGAAAAATTCATTTGGAAGAAACGGAAGTCAGCCTGTCAGAAGTGCTTCATGACCTGAAGACCATTATCAGTGGGCAGATTCATGCGAAGCAGCTGGAGCTTTATATGGATGCCATGGATGTCACGAATGAAGATGTCTATTGTGATAAGACGCGGCTGAATCAGGTGCTGCTGAATCTTTTGTCCAATGCAGTTAAGTTTACTCCGGCAGGCGGAACCGTTTCTGTCCGGCTGAAACAGTGTCCGGGGACAGTAAAAGGCAGTGCACTGTACGAGATCCGGGTAAAGGATAACGGAATCGGCATGAGTCAGGAATTTGTACAGAAGATCTTTTCTCCTTTTGAACGGGAGCGGACGTCCACAGTCAGCAAGACTCAGGGCACAGGACTTGGCATGGCCATTACCAAGAACATCGTGAATATGATGGGCGGCACCATTGAGGTTCAGACAGAACAGGGCAAAGGTACGGAGTTTATTGTCCGTCTGCCATTGCAGATTCAGCCGGAGCATCACCGTATAGAGAAGATCGCAGAGCTGGAAGGTCTGAAAGCATTGGTTGTAGATGACGATTTTAATACGTGTGACAGTGTGACAAAGATGCTTGTAAAGGTTGGAATGCGTTCAGAATGGACACTTTCCGGTAAAGAGGCTGTTCTTCGTGCACGTCAGTCTATGGAAATGGGGGATGCATTCCATGCTTATATCATCGACTGGCGTCTGCCGGATATGAATGGTATTGAAGTCACCCGTCAGATCCGCAGTCTTGGAGATGATACACCGATCATTATCCTGACTGCTTATGACTGGTCAGATATCGAAGCAGAAGCCAGGGCAGCAGGAGTGACGGCATTTTGTGCGAAGCCTCTGTTCATGTCAGATATCAGAGAGACTTTGATGACTGCGATCGGTCAGAAGCAGGTCAGGCAGGAGGATAAGGTTCTTCCGGAAGCAGGTTCGGATTTCAGAGGCAAGAGTATCCTGCTTGTGGAAGACAATGAACTGAACTGTGAAATTGCGGTGGAGATCCTGAATGAATATGGTTTCCTGGTTGATACCGCAGAAAATGGAGCGGAGGCAGTGGAGAAAGTCAAAAGTTCGGCACCAGGTGATTACGATCTGGTGCTTATGGATGTGCAGATGCCTGTAATGAACGGATATGAGGCCACGAAGCAGATCCGTGCTCTGGCAGATCCGGCACTGGCGGGAATTACCATCCTTGCCATGACGGCCAATGCTTTTGACGAGGACAGAAAGGAAGCAATGGAATGCGGTATGGATGGATTCTTATCCAAGCCCATTGTTCTTGAGGAGTTGATCAGTATATTACAAAACAAGCTGGCGGAATAGTACTTAAAAACTCTGTTATTTGCGCCATCTTAAAAACTTTTTAAGAATGTTCAGGGTTTACGCAGTCAGGAGATTGTATTATACTGTGAAACAGAACGGGGCAGGCTGAAAGTGATCGTTTGCCCCTGAAATGCTCCATGATATGATAGGCTGCGGGATAATTTACTTTTGACACTCACATCATAATATTGTGGAGTGATAAAAGCTTGTTCAGAAAGGGGAAGATGATATGAACAGGGGATTTAAACGAATAGCCGCCTCTTTTTTGTCTGCAGCAATGCTTTTTCAGCAGTGTGCTGTGACCGGTATTGCAGAAGAAGAGCAGAGTGTGACTGAGCTGCAGACGCAGGCAGCCGAAACACAGACGGAAGAAATACAGGCAACGACACCGGAATATGAAGCAGATGCCGGAATACAGACACAGGCATCTGCAGAGCCACAGACACAGGCACCGACGGAAGTACAGACACAGGCACCGACAGAAGTACAGACACAGGCGCCGACAGAGGTACAGACGCAGGCGCCGACAGAGCCGGAAACGCAGGCACCGACAGAGCCGGAAACGCAGGCACCGACAGAGCCGGAGACGCAGGCGCCGACAGAACCGGAAACGCAGGCGCCGACAGAACCACAGACACAGGCACCGACAGAGCCGGAGACGCAGGCGCCGACAGAGCCGGAGACGCAGGCGCCGACAGAGCCACAGACACAGGTACCAACGGAAACAGAGACGGAAACGGAGACAGAGACAGAAACGGAAACAGAAACAGAGACAGAAACAGAAACGGAGACAGAAACAGAAAAACAGACGGAGCGTTCTGAGCGTGTCAATGACGGAGAAAAGATTGAAGTTTTGACGCTGACGCAGGGACTGAAGGGAGCATTTCCATATCTGCTTGCTGCCGAGACAGTAAGTGGGGCAGAAGCAGCTGCGGAGGAAGAAATTGCAGACGGAGACACAGGACGTGCGGCAATTTCCGGACTTGACAGTCTTTCAAAGAAGCTGGCGAACGGACAGTCAACCTCAAAAGTGCGCGTGATCAATATTTATGCAGGGAAAGACGGAACACTTGATACAAAGCAGCTCAAAGACGCATTTCAGAGAGAAACCATCGACGTGACAAACCAGTATGTGGTGGTCAATGTGATCGCAGACCAGAAGGACCAGAAGCTTAATTTTTCCGGTTATGGAATGGTAAATGCAGGACAGACGGTTCGTTATGCGGATGAAACACAGCCGGGTGATGTCCTTTATAATTTCGCATGGCTTGACGGAGAAAAGTTTGGTTCATTTGAAGGTACCGTAACACTGACCGGTACTGAGGTTTTACAGGGAACCTTTCTTGCACCGGACGGAGATGTGGAAGTAAAGTCAAATCTGGCCGGAGCAGTTTATGCGGACCAGATTACCGTATCAGACAGCGTTTCTGACCTTAAAAGAATTGTGCTGATCGAAGGTGCCCAGAAGAAGGAAGCAGCAGAGACAGAAACGGAAACAGAAACACAGAGCGAAGCAATAGAGACAGAAACAGAAACACAGAGCGAAGCAATAGAGACAGAAACAGAAACAGAAACACAAACACAAAGCGAAGCAATAGAGACAGAAACGGAGACGCAGAGCGAAGCAACAGAGACAGAAACGGAGACAGAAACACAGAGCGAAGCCGCAGAGACAGAAACGGAAACAGAAACACAGAGCGAAGCAGCAGAAACGGAAACAGAAACGCAGAGCGAAGCCGCAGAGACAGAAACAGAAGCGCCCTTGATTATATTTGATGAAGAGCAGATTGCAATGTTTTCTATCCTGAGTACAAGGGCTGTGGCAGACTGGAGCTCAGAAAAGGGAGTAGAGCTGAAATTCAGGCTGACAGATTCAGCAGACAAAAAGGCACTTGCAGGCGGAGAGGCTGCGATCCGTTCAGTAGAAGAGCTTTACGATCAAGACGGAAAACTGATTTACAAAAAGAATGGAGAGGTGGCAGTACTTACCTGGGATAAAGCATCCGATGTATCTGCAAAGCTACATTACAGCGGTTCCTATTATCTGGAAGTGACGAAGGCTCCGGTTGCATCTGACGGAAGTAAGACGTATACACTGCCGTCTCGCATCTACTTTTACATTGATGAAACCGGAAAACCGGTCTTTGAAGGAAGCGGAAGCTGGTATACCTGGAGTAAGAATGTTCTTTCCGTTAATCTCACAAAGGCAGAGCAGGTTCAGGTGAAGCTGCGTCTTACCGGAGAGGACAGTAATGGAGAAAGTGATGGCAAGCTGCTCTTTGGTGCGGCATTTGTCCTGAAAAATGAAGACGGACAGATCATCCGTGATGAGAAAGGACATCCAAAATATTATATCAGCTTTAATGGAAAAGAAGTCAGCTTAAGTGGTCTGGAAGCCGGAACATATCTGCTTTCTGAAATCAGTGCGCCAAAAGGCTATCAGCCTGCAGCGGATCAGAAGATTACGATTGCAGCAGATGCGGTATCTCCGGTAGAGCTTACGGTATTGAATGCCAGGACTTCTTCTGATGCGGCCTCTGTGGATATTACGGCACAGAGTACCTTCAATAAAAAACTGCTGACTTCAGAATTTGAGGATTATTACTATGTGGCGCTGTTCCGGGATAAAACCCTTCAGGAAAAAGTAAGCGATGTTGTAAAGCTGACGTATCATGAAGGGAAAAAGACAACTTCCCGGGCAACGATTGCAGGAGTAGCGGACGGTACCTATTATCTTGCACCGACAGATGAGTTTGGTGAGCCGGTGAGTGATGAATCATTCCGGATGATACAGAAGGGCGAGTCTGCAAAGGACGATCAGAATTATATAGAGCTGACGATAGAAAAAGAGCAGAACCCGAAAGAAGAAATAGCGCTCGAGTATCAGTACATCGAATACCCGTCGGATGATTTCAGCTATGAGGCGGAAATCAGTCTGACCAAACAGGTCAAGAATTACGATGGAAAAGCTAAAAAGGTAACAGAGGATTTTTATGCGATGCTGTATGCAGATGAGGAGCGCAAAGAAGCACTCTTAGAAGAGCCGGTCAGACTTGAACTGAAAGACGCTTCGTCTGCAAAAGCAACTGTAAAAGTAAAAATGACAGACAGTGACGTACCAATCTGGATGGCAGAGACAGATAAGGACGGCAATGTGATCACATCGGATGACAAAGATTTTCTGTATGCAATCACGTATCCGGAGCATGCGGACGGCAAGCTTACCGTAATGTGCGGTGAGAAGACCAAAGGAACGATACAGAACCAATTGAATGATTCCATCGTTAAGATTCGTGTGGAGGATGAAAGCGGAAAGCTGCTTTCCGGAGCAAGGCTTGTATTGAAAAATCAGAAAACCGGCGAGGTTGTACCGGTGGATCAGAAGGCTGTCTTTGAGTCAGACGGAAAAGAGCTTGTGCTGGAGAATAAGCTGGAGAACGGAACGACGTACGTGCTGACAGAGCTGAATGCACCGGACGGATACCGCAATACGGCAGATGAAATTTTTACGGCAGAAGAAGGAAAGACCGTTGAGGCCGTGCTGACAAATGAAAAAGCAAAAGGAAGCAATACGCTGACTGTCATGAAGACCGTGTACAGCGGAGAGCATCAGGTATATGCGCAGGATCTGGCTGCCGGTACTTATGAAAAGGAAGGCTGCTATACCTTTTACGCAGCACTTTATTCAGATGCAAAGCGGACGAAAAAGGTCAGCGATGTACAGGAGATCAAGGTAAGTGCCCTGACCGGTACGACTGCGTTTGGCAAACTGGAGAAGGGTACGTATTATCTGGGTGAGACTGATCAGTACGGAACGGTGATCGAGAGCAGTGACACCTGTACCGTAAAATATACGAATGCTGGAAAAATTCAGGTTACAGGAAATGATACGGCAGAGATTCAGAATATATATTCCGAGCTTCCGCGCGGTTACCGTTACACGGCAACCCTGACGATCACGAAGAAGCTGCAGAATTCTTCCGGAGAGGCAGAAAGTGCATCGAAGACATTCTATGCAGGAATCTATCGAAGCCAGGATTACAGTGATGCACCGACGATTATTCCGATCACGCTGAATAACACATCAGAGGCATCAGAGCGCAGAAGGATTCTGCTTCCGGGCAGTGATGACCTGAATTACTACATTGCAGAGGTTAATGAACAGGGACAGAGAATTACTGAAAATTCTGAGTTTGGATATATTCCGACCATTGACCAGCCGCAGCTGACGGTGAAAAAGGGCGAGGACGCATCCGTGACGATCACGAATAAAACGAAGGTATCCAAGGTAACGTTGTATCTGACAAAGAAAGTATACAAGGGAACCTCTCAGTATGCAGTTAATGAAACCTTCTACGCAGGATTGTTTAAAGATCCGGAATTCACGCAGCTGTATGCAAACCCGATTCCGCTGCAATTAAACGGAAAGAGTGAGCTGACCTTGAAGCTGACGTTAAATCTTGGCTCTGCATCCGAAGCAAAAATTTACGTTGCAGAGGTAGATAAAAACGGAAAGGTTGTCAAGAGCAGTAAGGAGTTCGGTTATGATATCCGTGTGGTAAATGCAACCGCATCGTTCAGCCAGGAGCGTACAGAGGTTCAGACAATCCTGCTGAACGCAGTGTATGGTTCCGTAAATGACGATGACTGGAGAAAGATTGAAGGCAAGGATGACAACAACATCGTGGATCCGGGTGGAAGCGGCATTTCAACAAATGGAAACGGAGGAACGACAGGAGGAGACGTATCGACCGGAGATGATACACCGGTACTTCCGTACGTGGCAGTGCTTGTGGTATCGGCTGCTGTCATACTTGCACTGTTTGTCACCTCAAAGAAGAAAAACAGAAAAAATAAGAAGTAACAAATAAGAAGCAATAATAAGAAGCAATAATAAGAAGCAACAAATAAAAACATCTTTCTGGAACGGTGGCTGATTCAAAAAAGAACAGCTGCATCCGGAAAGGTGTTTTTTTGCGGCCGTGCGAGGAATCGCAGCGCGTGTTTTGTCTGGAAGATGAACCAAAACGGATATTTCTCATGTGCGATACATCGGAAATATGTTACACTGAACTTCAAAAGGGTATTTTTGAACGCAGATAAGCATTCCCCCGCATCAAGTGCGCGGAGCACTAAGCGGTGGATGAAATGCGAATGTCCGCTTTGCATTTTGTGTGATATCACAAGATCAAAACTCAGAATGTCGGAGTTCAATGGATTTTTCTTTATTTTTACGGATAATTAGTGTGAAAAAAACGGAAGTATGCTATAATACACATAGCCCAAGCGGATAGTCGCAATCCGCTTCGTTGCGTGATTAAACATACAGATTAGAATCTGTAAAAAAGGAGGGGTTTTCTTGAAAAGAGAAAAAATCAGTTACTTTGGCAGAGCGGTCGCTTTGTTTGTGCTCTCGCTGGTGCTGACGTGGACGTTGTTTCTGCCGATGGAAGCGGGAAATGTCCGTGCAGCAGAGGCACAGGAGATTACGCTCAGCCGCACATCCATGAAAATGCTGAAGGGCAGAAAAGCAACGCTGAAGCTTTTAAATGCCGCAGGTAAGGTGACATGGGCATCGACCAACAAGACGTATGCAGAAGTCACCGGAGATGGTGTGGTAACAGCAAAAAAAGCAGGAATTGTAACGATTGCCGCATTCCATAAGGGCATCCGCTATAACTGCAGAGTTACGATCGAGGATCCGAAGCTTTCTGCTTCGCAGATGACCTTGATTAAAGGGCAGAAAAGAACGATTCGGTTAAATGGCACTACACAGACAATGAAGTGGAGCAGCAGCAATGCAGCTGTGGCATCGGTGTCAGCAGCAGGCTGTATCACAGCGAAGAAAACCGGAACAGCCGTTATTTCAGCCACTGTTTACGGGAAGAAATTTTCCTGCAGGGTAAAGGTGGAAACACCGTCCCTTTCAGCCACAAAGCTTACAATGACAAAAGGAGAAAGTAAAACGCTGGTGCTGCGCGGAAATACACAGGCAGTGAAATGGAGCAGCAGTAAGACAGCGGTTGCAGCAGTGACGAGTAAGGGTGTTGTATCTGCAAAAGGTGTCGGAACGGCAGTGATCACTGCAGCGGTCGGAGGAAAAAAATATACCTGTACGGTGACGGTAAAGAAGCCGGTCAGCACAGTAGCGGGAAATTATGAGAAGCTTTTGGCTGCAATCAAAAAGAAAGGCGGCCGTGATTCGAAGGGCTTTCTTGCACTGATGAGTACGGAATACGGCAATAATGGTGAAAAATACTTTACAGAGCTTGCATATAATCCGGCCAACAAGAAGTTTGTATTTAAGACTCTGGCAGAATTTGAAAATGATGGACTGGATATTTCTGTTGAAACGAGACTGGTTTTCACAGACAAAACATATAAAACGGCAATTGCACAGGTTGACAGTATGATGCCAAGATACAATGAAGGTTTTGGTCTTCGGACAAGATTTGCAACTGCCGCTTACAATGGAAGTAAAAATTTCAGATTCAATGTAGCGATGAAGACGAGTGATGATATCCTGGATGGAGCGACTGATTCTGATCTTCAGGAGATTGGAAATGCATACCTGAAGCTGTCATTTAAAGCATGGTCCGGTTTGCTTAGACAGAAGACAAATCTGACGATGCGGGATCTTGGATTTACATCCTATCGTTAAAGGAAAAAAGGGTGTGTAAAAAATGATTTCTCGTTTTTTACACACCCTTTTGTTTTGAGTTCATATGTCCAGGCTTCAGGAGCTGCGCAGGAAACTCTCTTATGATTCAGGATTCTTCGGATCCTGTTTTTCATTTACCTCATTTTTGATTTCCCAGTGGATGAGGATCGTGAGGACAGCGCGCAGTGCAATGATGCTGCCCACAATGGCAATCTCGCTTAAGCTGCGAACTACGACGGTACGGAGAATCTCACTGCCGAGCTTAAATTCCAGACCCATAGCAAGTCCCTGAGCAAGAACGAGCCGGGTATCCGGTGCTTTTCGCATATAATTGACAAGACCCTGAATACCAGCGTAGGTAATGACACCAACACCGATGTATTCAAAAAGAAGCATTGCCAGATTTACGAAGGAATGAAGCAAAGTTTCAAGAAGTTCCATAAACAGGGTTCCTTTCTGTTTTCTTTTGCAGAAAATATTTTCAAACACGCTCTAGTATAGCCTTAAAAGTGAGGAAATGCAACTAAAATTCTCCGAGAATAAATTTGTGTAAAATTCTTCAGGAAGAAACACGTCTACTTTTATAAGGAGTGAATGTGTCACAAAGACGTTGTAAATATGTTACAAATGCATTGCAAACACGTCATAAAAACGCCGTAAATGCGTCTTGGCAGAGTTTGATTTTCGGCTGAGAAAAATCGGAGATTGCGGTCTGGCGAGATGTATGCTATAGTTAATCATATTGACCAAGGAAATTCAGTAAAGTGAACTGGAGGAAAGATGGGAAGAGTAGCGATTGTAACAGACAGCAACAGCGGCATTACACAGGCACAGGCCGGAGAACTTGGGATTCATGTGATTCCGATGCCGTTTTATATTAATGGAAAATTGTATTATGAAGATCTGACACTGTCACAGGAGGAGTTCTATCAGCATCTGAGTGAAAAAGCGGAAATTTCCACCTCAATGCCGGCGATGCCGGATGTGACGGGACTTTGGGATAAGCTGCTTAGGACGTATGATGCAGTGGTCCATATACCGATGTCGAGCGGTCTGAGCAGTTCCTGCCAGACGGCGCAGATGCTGGCGCAGGATTATGATGGACGCGTTCAGGTAGTGGATAATAAAAGAATTTCCGTGACGCAGCGGCAGGCAGCGCTGGATGCAAAAGCGCTGGCACAGGCCGGATGGGGCGCGGAAAAGATCAAAAGCTATCTGGAGGAGACCGCGATGACCTCCAGTGTTTATATCACATTGTCTACGTTATATTATCTGAAAAAGGGCGGACGTATCACACCGGCAGCAGCTGCACTTGGTACGCTGCTTCGTTTGAAGCCGGTGCTTCAGATTCATGGTGAACGGCTGGATGCCTATGCAAAGAGCCGTACTCTGAAAGCAGCAAAAGGCGCTATGATCGATGCAATCAAAAAGGATTGTGTAGAACGCTTTGGAAGTGATGAACAGGCAGCAGGTATGGATATTATGATTGCTTATTCCGGCACCGATAAGACAGAAGTGGATCAGTGGGAAAAAGAAGTGCGGGAAGCATTCCCGAACCATAATGAGATTGTCGTGAATTCGCTGGCCTTAAGTGTAGCATGTCATATTGGACCTGGAGCCATTGCGGTGGCCTGTTCAAAGAAGCTGGAAGTATAGTAAAACGATAAATTACTGCATCCAATCCGGCTTGCTGGAATGAGTCCGCTGGCTCTGAACAGAATCGTGCGCCAAATTCCAGGTGTGTCCGGCTTGCATTAAGTTTTATATAAGTTTTCAAATTAAATGCTTGACAAATATAAAAAATAGTGGTAGGTTATGTGCATAAATTAAGAAAAGCAAATGACGAAGGCGTCTGTACCATAGAGGTATAGACGCTATTTTTATATAATCATTATTATCATTTTGTTTATTTTATCATTCTATCTATTCATTTTATTATTCTATTTATTTTGGTTTCCGATTGCAGCTTTGCTGTGATTAGAAATAAATATCACACACACTTTTTGGGCAGCATTCGTTCGAACGCTGCCCGCCCCCTCTAAGAATATTTTATACTCCGAATTCTGATCGTTTATCCTCTTCCGGAAAGAAGCCTCTGATTTGCTACCTGTCTTTCATTTCCTGTAATTCTTTTATCACATATTTTTCAAGAAGATCAAAAGGTGCCGGTCCAGCCTTCAGAACCGCCTCATGAAATGCTTTCAGTGTAAATGCATCGCCCATCCTGGCACGTGCCTTTTCACGCAGAGACTGAAAATTTAGCCAGCCAACGTAATACTGCAGATAATTTCCGGGAGACTGAAGGATATTCTGATAGAGCGACTGCGCAGTACGGTCAGTAATACCAAGCTGTTTCAGAAAAGCGGTGATCTCTTCCGGGGAGTAGCCGTGGTAATGGATTCCGATATCAAGCAGAGAGGCAAGACCGAGTGTGAACGCCCGGTTTTTCTGGGCGAGCGCGGCGGCTTTTGGATCCTGTGTCCAAAGACCATAAGAATACATTTCCACATAGGTGGCCCAGCCTTCCGTATAACCGCCGGTTTCGAGAATACAGCGCAGTGGGTCGGGTGAGAGAGACTGAAAATAGACACTTTGATAGAGATGACCGGGATAGCCTTCGTGCGCCAGTGTTGTATACAGCTCAAGTCCCTGGTAGTGCTCAGCGGGATTGATGTAGATCACGTTGTTAAGATAGCTGTCAATTGCGGGGGTCAGATAAAAGGCAGGACTCAAATAATCCTGTAAAGAAGGATGTACCTGGCGCACTGCGCAGGAGACAGATGGAGAAGCAGGAAAATCCTGTGCGATTTTCTGACGAAGATCTTTGAGCATGCTCACCGGATCATCATTTAACCGAGTCAGGCAAGTCTCCTGCATCAATTGCGCGGAGCAACGAATGTCCGCTTTGACAGCGGAAGCTGAGGCTGCGAATTTTTGCGTTCCACCGGCCTTTGAACCGGTTTCGTCTGCAGACAGCTTTGTTTCATCGGCCTTTGGATCAGTTTCGTCTGCAGACAGCTTTGTTTCATCGGCCTTTGGATCAGTTTCGTCTGCAGACAGCTTTGTTTCATCGGCCTTTGGATCAGTTTCGTTTGCAGGCAGCTTTGCTTCATCAGCGCTTGCGCTATCTTCGCCGGTCAGTTTCTGCGCTGAGGTAAAATCGGCAGTCATCTGCTGCTTGATGGCTTCTTCTATTTCTTTAATCGACCGTTTGTCTCCGGTCATTTTATGTATCAGATATTCATAATAAGTCTTCCCCTTTGGAAGATAAGAAAGACCGAGCTCATTTTTCCCCGAGCCGATCAGTGGGCGAAGCCCGTCAATCAGATCCTGATAAGCCGGAATCACGTAGGTGAGTACGGATTTTTGACAACGGTCGATATAGGCGATTTTTTCATCTGTGGTCAGATTTGTAAAGCGATTGATTTTATCTTTAAAAATGGAAATCAGATAATTGCTTTCCGGATCTTTGATAAAGTCACTGCACTGCCGGATGACTGCAAGGGCACTTTTTTTACTCATGAACAGCCCGGCAGCTGATTTGTGCTGCTCAAAATCAATAATAGAGGCAAAATAATCCGGCAGCTGTGTAAGAAGCGTGAGATAGTCCTCCACATCTTGTCTGGTACGCAGCGGATATTCTGCAAGAAGAATCGGCAGCTGTGCCTGGATGCCAAGGGAGGCACTAAGCGGTTCATCGTATAATATAAGATCAGAAGCAGACAGCTCTGTGTTTAGATGATCCAGGAGGATATCGTAGGTCTGCTGTCCGGAAATGCTCAAAGCCTCCCGGTCAAATGTAAGCAGTGCGGTCCGGTAATTTTCGCAGGCGGAAAGTGAGTTCATACGACTTTGCAGATCAGAGCTGCCAAGTGAGACCTCACCTGGATCAATGCCATAATTTTCAGGATTGGCGACGGTATAATGCAGGTTTAAGGTATTGCCTTCAAGTTCAGAGCAGAAGACTTTTTTTGTAAATGCAGAAAACCGACGTTCTTGTGTGAGTGGAAATCCGGCAAAATACAGTATAGTACAGATGGTGAAGATCAGTAAGAGCAGCAAGAGCAGGAAACGTTTTCGAAAACTTAAATGTGGAAAGGTACGAGACATGACAGACTCCGAAGGGGATCTTACTTTATGTTATGAGGAAACGGAATAAGATAGAACGTATGTCGACCTATTTCTCCTGGAATAAAACCAAAGCAGTTCATAAATAAAACAGAAATGCTTCATAAATAAAAACAAAGCAGTTCATAAGTAAAACCGAAACGGTTCATAAATAAAATCGAAACGGGTTGACAGAAAATGGCGGTTGTGCTACCTTAGAAAGCAGTAAATAGCTGGTTATCGGTGGTGGCAATAACGATCGGCAGCCAGTCAAATGTAAACTCAGTGAGGAAAAGAGTATCTGATTGGAAATGCTACAGAGAATCCCTGCCTGGTGAGAGGGGAGACAGGAAAGATCAGAGAAGATGGCTTCCAAGGGGCGCATCTGAGCCGGAGGGTTAGGATGTGACAGGACCGCCTGTTACAGCGGAGGGGTAAGAGGGATGAGCTGTTTTCCCAAAGCACCCGCAGAGGTCTGTGTTGAAAGATACAGATGAAAAGAAGTGGTACCACGGTCCGTCCGTCTTCTGTTTTAGAAGGCAGGCGGTTTTTTTAACCGAGTCAGGCAAGTTCCCTGCGAGGTTGCTGAAAGCAATAAGCAGCAGACAGTGAAGCGGATCGTAGGATCCGCATTGCAGAACGGAGGAAGAAAAAAATGTGTAATCAGTGTAAACCAAAATATTATATGACAACTGCGATCGCCTATGCATCCGGTAAGCCGCATATCGGCAATACGTATGAAATTGTGCTGGCTGACAGCATCGCCCGCTACAGAAGAATGCAGGGATACGATGTGTTTTTCCAGACCGGTACCGATGAGCACGGCCAGAAGATCGAGCTGAAGGCAGAGGATGCTGGCATTACGCCAAAGCAGCACGTAGACAAGGTGGCCGGCGAGATTAAACGGATCTGGGATTTAATGAATACGTCTTATGACAAATTTATACGTACGACAGACGAAGACCATGAACGTCAGGTACAGAAAATTTTCAAAAAAATGTATGAAAAGGGTGATATCTACAAAGGCTCTTATGAAGGAATGTACTGTACGCCATGCGAATCCTTCTGGACAGAGTCTCAGCTTGTAGATGGAAAATGTCCGGATTGCGGCCGTGAAGTAAAGCCGGCAAAGGAGGAAGCATACTTCTTTAAAATGAGTAAGTATGCAGATCGTCTGATCGATCATATCAATACGCATCCGGAATTCATTCAGCCGGTTTCACGTAAAAACGAGATGATGAATAATTTCCTGCTTCCGGGACTGCAGGACCTTTGTGTATCCCGTACCTCTTTTAAATGGGGCATTCCGGTTGATTTTGATGACCGTCATGTTGTTTATGTATGGCTTGACGCACTGACCAACTACATCACAGGAATCGGTTATGACTGTGATGGCAACAGCAGTGAGCTGTTTAACAAGAACTGGCCGGCAGATCTGCATCTGATCGGAAAGGATATCATCCGTTTCCATACAATTTACTGGCCGATCTTCCTGATGTCACTGGATCTTCCGCTTCCGAAGCAGGTATTCGGTCATCCGTGGCTGCTTCAGGGTGATGGAAAGATGAGCAAATCCAAGGGAAATGTGTTGTATGCAGATGACCTGGTAGAGGTATTTGGGGTGGATGCAGTCCGCTATTTCGTACTGCATGAAATGCCGTTTGACAACGATGGTGTGATTTCATGGGAGCTGATGGTTGAGCGTCTGAATTCCGATCTTGCCAATACACTTGGCAACCTGGTAAATCGTACGATCTCCATGACAAATAAATATTTTGGCGGAGTTGTCACGAATGCAGGAGCCGCAGAGCCGGTTGATGAAGAGCTGAAGGCAGTAGCACTTTCCGTACCTGGAAAAGCCAGCGCAAAAATGGATGAGCTGCGTGTGGCAGATGCGATCACGGAAATCTTTACATTGTTCAAACGCTGCAATAAATACATCGATGAGACGATGCCGTGGGCGCTTGCAAAGGATGAAGCAAAGAAAGACCGTCTGGCTACCGTGCTTTACAATCTGACCGAGAGCATTGCAATCGGCGCATCTCTTCTGGAAGCCTTTATGCCGGAAACATCCGCGAAGATTCTTGAGCAGCTGAATGCAAAGAAGCGTACGCTTGAGGAAATGAATCAGTTTGGCCTGTATGAGTCAGGTACAAAGGTAGTGGAACAGCCGGAGATTCTGTTTGCACGCAAGGATGTGAAAGAGGTACTGGAGTACGCAGAAAAGTTCCAGGCAGCACAGAGAGCAGAAGCCGGCGAGCCTGCAGAAGAGGAAAAGAAGGAAGATGCCGAGCCGGTGATTGATATTGAGCCGAAAGAAGAGATCACATTTGATGACTTTGAAAAAATGCAGTTTCAGGTCGGTGAGATCATTGCCTGCGAGGCAGTGAAGAAATCAAAGAAGCTTCTTTGTTCACAGGTAAAGATCGGCAGCCAGGTAAAACAGATTGTTTCCGGAATCAAGGCGCATTACACACCGGAGGAAATGGTCGGAAAGAAGGTAATGGTACTTGTAAACCTGAAACCGGCGAAGCTGGCAGGTGTTCTCTCAGAAGGAATGCTGCTGTGCGCAGAGGATGAGAATGGTGAGCTTTCTTTGATGGTTCCGGAGAAAAAGATGCCGTCTGGTGCAGAGATCTGTTAGTGGCATGAAAAATGGATAAAAATGAAGCACAATACAAAAAAATGACGGAAGAACCGGTTGGCGGGCTGATTCTTTCTCTCGCAGTGCCGACCATCATCAGTATGATCGTCACTGCGATATACAATACAGCAGATACGTACTTTGTATCACAGCTTGGCACAAGCGCATCCGGGGCTGTCGGTATCGTAATGTCGCTTATGGCGCTGATCCAGAGTATCGGTTTTATGACCGGTATGGGAGCAGGAAGCTGGATGTCCAGGTTGTTGGGACAGAAAAAGGATCATATGGCATCACAGGTGGCTGCAAGCGGTTTTTATTTTTCATTTGCACTTGGAATTCTGGTGGAGGTATTCGGACTTCTGTTTCTGGATCCGCTGGTCGGACTCCTTGGTGCAACCGAAACAATTCGTCCCTATGCCCGGGAATATGCCCAGTACATTCTTTATGCAGCGCCGTTTCTGATCGCATCGTTTACAATGAATAAGATGCTCTGCTCAGAGGGAAAAGCCAGGTTTGCAATGTGCGGCATTGCATTTGGCGGTGTTTTGAATATTTTTCTGGATCCGCTTTTTATTTTCGGATTTAAGCTTGGAATTGCCGGTGCGGCAATCGCAACGGGAATCAGTCAGCTGGTTAGCTTCGGAATTCTTCTCTATATGTTTGTGAGCGGGCGTACGATCGCAAAGCTTGGAATTTCAAATGCGGCGCGCGGCGTATCCATGTATGTGGAGATTGTGCAGTCTGGGGCTCCGTCATTTTTCCGGCAGGGTCTGGCAAGCGTGGCTTCGATTGCGTTAAATAAAATGGCGGCAGGCTATGGAGATGCGGCAGTATCTGCAATGGCTATTGTGACGAAGGTCTTTATGCTGATTTTTTCTGTGCTGATCGGATTCGGACAGGGGTATCAGCCGGTGGCTGGTTATAATTATGGAGCGAAGCGGTATGACCGTGTGAAAAAAGCATTTTCGTTTATGGTCTGCTCATCAACGGCTTTTATGACGGTGTTTGCTGTGCTGGGATATCTGGCGGCACCGCAGCTGATTCGTTTTTTTATCAGCAGTGATCCGAAGGTAGTGCAGATTGGTACGGAAAGTCTTCGGTTTCAATGCCTTTCGATGCCGTTTCTCCCGTTGAATATCTGTTGCAATATGACATTTCAGACGATCGGCCGGTCTGGCCTTGCAACATTTTTGTCAACGGCACGTCAGGGCTATGCGTTTTTGCCCCTGATTGTTATACTGCCGCAGCTGATCGGACTGACCGGTGTGGAAACAGCACAGCCGATCGCGGATGTGGTTGCATTTGTGATCTGCGTACCGTATACCATAAAATTTTTTACAGAATTAAAATATCAGGCAAAATTGCCGAAGGAGGAATAAGAATGAAAGACAATGCATGGCTGTCCTATAATGAAACACAGAAG
This sequence comes from uncultured Lachnospiraceae bacterium, assembly GCA_934376945.1. Taxonomy (GTDB): domain Bacteria; phylum Bacillota; class Clostridia; order Lachnospirales; family Lachnospiraceae; genus Choladousia. The sequence continues at coordinate 17,344 of CAKRPI010000018.1, forward strand.
GCAGAGCTGGAAGCTCTTTCCGGACGTTATAAAAAATTCCTGGATGCAGGAAAAACAGAACGTGAATGTGCAACAGAAGCAATCCGTCTTGCACGTGCAGCAGGATATGTAAGCCTGGAGGAAGTACAGAAGGCAGGAAAGACACTTCAGCCGGGGGATAAGGTATATGCATGTGGAATGAAGAAAATGCTGGTATTGTTCCAGATTGGAAAGCAGCCGCTGGAAAACGGTCTGCGCATTCTCGGCGCCCATATTGATTCTCCGCGTCTTGACCTGAAACAGAATCCAATGTATGAGGATACAGAGCTGGCTTATCTGGACACGCACTATTACGGTGGTGTTAAGAAGTATCAGTGGGTGACGATTCCGCTTGCAATCCATGGCGTAGTGGCAAAGAAGGATGGCAGCGTAGTTGAGATTTCTGTTGGTGAAAAAGAAGAAGATCCGGTTGTATTTATCTCGGATTTGTTGATTCATCTGGCTGGAGAACAGCTCGAGAAGAAAGCAAAGGTTGTGATTGAAGGAGAGAATCTCGATATTCTTGTCGGCAGCCGTCCTACCACAGAAAAGGATGAGGATGGAAAGACACCGAAGGATGCGGTAAAAGCAAACATTCTTGCGCTTCTGAAGGAACAGTATGATATCGAGGAAGATGATTTCCTTTCAGCAGAGCTTGAGATCGTACCGGCTGCAAAGGCACGTGACTGCGGACTGGATCGCAGTATGATCATGGCATACGGACAGGATGATCGTGTATGTGCGTACACATCTTTGGAAGCGCAGCTGGCTGTTCCGATGCAGGAGCGTACGACATGCTGTCTGCTGGTGGATAAAGAGGAAATCGGAAGCGTCGGAGCTACCGGCATGCAGTCCCGGTTCTTTGAGAATACGGTTGCAGAGCTGATGGAATGCGTTGGTGATTACAGTGAGCTGAAGCTGAGAAGATGCTTAAGCCGCAGTCGTATGCTTTCTTCAGATGTAAGTGCAGCATACGATCCGCTTTTTGCATCCTGCTTTGAAAAACGCAACAGTGCATATTTCGGACATGGACTTGTATTCAATAAATATACAGGTGCAAGAGGCAAAAGCAGCAGCAATGATGCGAATGCAGAATATATCGGTGCAATCCGCGCGATGATGGATAAGCACGGCGTTGCATTCCAGACTGCAGAGCTTGGAAAAATTGATGTGGGCGGAGGCGGAACGATCGCGTACATCACAGCGCTCTATGGTATGGAGGTCATCGACAGCGGTGTGGCAGTGCTGAATATGCATGCACCGCAGGAAGTAACAAGCAAGACAGACGTTTATGAGGCATATCGTGGTTATTGTGCATTTTTGCAGGAAGCATAAACGGCGATAAAAAAGACAGGGAAGATACCAAAAAACGGTGTCTTCCTTTTTTTGAACGCAGATAAGCATTCCCCCGCTTCAAGTGCGCTGAGCACTAAGCGGTGGATGGGATGTTTATGTCCGTTTTAAGTTAAGATGACGTTAAGATGGTGCTAAGAACATCGGCGCAGGGTGGTGTGAAGCGGGTGAGCTGTGCTATGATAAGTGACACAGTGGATGGTAGCAAAATCATAAAATTATGCATTCCGGTGAGCTGGATTGGAAGTAGTATTTTATGGTTTTGCTATGGTACATAGAAGATATCCGAAAATAAGGAAAACGAAAGGGGAACGAGAATTTGCTGAAATTTTACCGTACGAACCTGTTGGAGAAACTCGAAGAGGCGCTGCGCGCGGTGATTCCGATTATTTTGATCGTATTGTTTCTGTGTTTTACCATTGCGCCGCTTTCACCAGGATTATTGATGGTGTTTCTGATCGGGGCAGTGCTGCTGGTGGCCGGAATGATGTTTTTTACGCTGGGAGCAGATTTGGCGATGACGCCGATCGGAGAGCGTGTCGGCACGGCAATGACACAGTCAAAACGGATTTGGGTGATCGTTCCGCTGGCATTTCTGCTCGGGGTGATCATTACCATATCGGAGCCGGATCTGCAGGTGCTGGCGCAGCAGGTTCCTGCGGTGCCAAATCTGATATTGATCGTGACCGTGGCATGCGGTGTGGGAGCATTTCTTGTAATCGCGGTTCTTCGTATGCTCTTTGGAATTGCATTGCCGCAGCTGCTTACATGCTTTTATCTGATCGTTTTTGTGCTGGCGTTTCTTGTGCCGGAGAACTTTCTGGCGGTTGCCTTTGATGCGGGTGGCGTTACGACCGGACCGATGACGGTACCGTTTATTATGGCTATGGGTGTCGGAATCTCGGCAATTCGAAGTGACCGGCACGCAGCAGATGACAGCTTCGGTCTGGTTGCACTGTGCTCGATCGGGCCGGTAATGGCGGTGCTGATCCTTGGACTATTATTTGAACCACAGGGGGCATATGAGCTTGATACGCTTCTTGAGGTGGAAGATTCGGTGGAGCTGTGTCGGATGTTCCTGCGGCAGTTTCCGGATTATATGAAAGAGATTGCGGGTGCACTGCTTCCGATTGTCGCATTTTTTGGTGTCTTCCAGGTGATTTCTTTGCGGATTAAAGGGAAGGCACTGCTGCGTATTGTGGTAGGACTCATTTATACTTATATCGGACTGGTGCTTTTTCTGACCGGCGTGAATGTCGGATTTATGCCGGTGGGCACACAGCTTGGCCGGACGATTGCATCACTGCCTTATCGATGGATTATTGTGCCGATCGGTATGGTGATCGGATATTTTATTGTTATGGCGGAGCCTGCGGTTCACGTACTGACACAGCAGGTTGAGGAGATCACCTCAGGTGCGGTTTCATCAAAGGCGATGGGATACAGCCTTTCGGTCGGAGTGGCACTTTCTCTTGGACTTGCGATGCTGCGTGTATTGACGGGAATCTCTATTTTATGGTTCCTGATTCCGGGCTATGCAATCGCAATTACGTTGTCGTTTTTCGTGCCGAAGATTTTTACGGCAATCGCATTTGACTCCGGTGGTGTGGCATCCGGACCGATGACAGCGACGTTTTTGCTGCCGTTTGCGATCGGAGCCTGTGATGCGGTTGGCGGAAATGTGGTTACGGATGCGTTTGGAATTGTAGCGATGGTGGCGATGACGCCGCTGATTACGATTCAGGTTCTCGGCGTACTTACAAAATTTGCTCCTGGTCGCAGAGCATCGGAGCCGGCCGTATGGGAAGTGCGTGAGGATTATGAGATCATAGAATGGTAAGGAGTGCGGATAATATGAAACATCTCTACCTGATGGTGACTGTTGTCACGAGACATCTAGGCGAAAAATACTTGAATTTTTATCTGGAGCAGGAGCTGGAGGTGCAGCTTGTCACGCTCGGGCGAGGCACAGTGAACGATGCAATGCTCGATTCGTTTGGGTTGGAAAGCCATGAAAAGGCGGTGCTGTTTTCTTTTGTAACGAAAGAGAAGTGGCAGGAGCTGCGAAAAGGTATGCGGAAAAAGCTGCAGATTGATCTGCCCGGCACCGGTATTGCTTTTTTGCTTCCGATTGGGAGCATCGGCGGACGTGGTGTGTTTACGTTTCTGACGAGAAAATTTGATATGGAAGGGGAAGAAGAAATGACAGATACCGAGTACGAAATGATCATTGCGGTGGCAAATCAGGGTTATATTGAGCCGATCATGGAGGCTGCACGCAGCGCAGGTGCAGGCGGCGGTACCGTGATCCATGCAAAAGGCACCGGAATAAATGAAATGGGAAAATTTTTCGGAATGTCACTTGCGGCAGAAAAGGAAATGACTATGATCGTGGCAAAAAAAGATCAGAAAAATGCCATTATGCGTGCAATTATGGAGCGGGCAGGGATGGAATCAAAGGCAAAGACATTCCTGTTTTCACTTCCGGTGAGCGAAGTAGAGGGGGTAAGAGAGTAAGCAGTTGCTGCTGATTTTTTGTAATCTTGCAGGGCGTGAAAACGGATTGCGAATATTCGGTTTGCAAGTGGTCAAACACGCTCTAGAAGGAAAGAAGGGATATTTTGTCTATGGAACAGGAAACAAATACAGTACATACAGTGGGAGCTGGCGAATTAAGTCTTCTGCATCCGGCAGGAATGGATCCGGCGTATCAGCCGCTTCCGGAGGAGACGGCACATGATCTTTCACTGGAGCAGATTTGCGGGGAGCTGACCAAAATGGAGCCAGAACGAAATCTGATCCGCCGGATAATGATGCGGATTTCAGCAAATCCGCAGGTTATAAAATATCGCTGCGATATCTTTGAGGATATTCTGACGTATCCGACACTTCGCGAGGAACTGCATGCATTGCTGGATCGCGTTGATTTTCTGCGGACGTATGGCAGCTTTACGAAGGAGTCAGATGCGTCCGGAATCTGGGAGCTGATACACAGGCTGGATGAGATGAAGGAATACATCGAGTGCGTGGAGGGGATTTATTGCTGCCTGAATGAAAAGGAAATTCGCTCAGAAGGTCTGCTGTCGCTCAAAAATTACGTAAAAGCATTGTATGAGGATAATGGGTTTGAGGCGTTGAAAAAGGACATTGCACAGCTAAGGGTAGGTGCTTCGGAGATTAAAAGTGTTACACTTGGTGTGAATTTGAATGACAGGTTTGAGCCAAACGGAATTGGTATTGTATCGATCAACAGCCGCTATTTTACGAAGTCCGGAATTCTGGCAAATTTCTGTGATTTTCTGAACCGGCAGGATGAACTTTCACCGGATACAGAGTGGAAAAAGAAATACACGTTTCGTACCGGATCCGGCGAAAACGGATCACAGGCGCTGGAGCAGGCTGCTGATACTATGATGCGCGGACGCGCTGCAATGGCCGGGATTGTGACGCCGGCACCGGATAGCCGCAGTGATGATGTAATGCATTCACTGGACCGTGCGGCAACGGCGATGCTCTCAGGGACCGTGCGGAAGCTGAAGCAGATTCTTTCCCGTCATGTCTCAGTAAGTACGCAGGTGATTGCATCACGTATTCCGGAGCTTGTTTATTATATCCGCTGGGCGGAATATGTGGAAAAGCTGCAAAAAACAGGTTATACCATGTGCAAGCCACAGGTGGAAGAGACAGAGAAGCGAATGATGAAAGCAGAAGGGCTGTATAATCTGAAGCTTGCGAAGCATGCACCGTCGGAGATCGTCACAAATGATCTTGTATTTGACCGGGAACATCGCATTTATATTCTGACAGGGGCCAATCGAGGAGGCAAGACAACGATCACACAGGCTGTAGGCATTGCTTTTTTGCTGGCGCAGGGTGGAATTTATGTGCCTGGTACGTCGTTTACCTTCAGTCCTGCCTCAAATCTGTTTACGCATTTTCCGGCAGATGAAAATAAAACAATGGATCTTGGAAGGCTGGGTGAGGAATCGAAACGATTCCGGGAAATTTTTCTTTTGGCTGATTCGGCAGCGCTGTTTTTGCTGAATGAATCCTTTTCCACAACCTCTTTTGAGGAGGGATTTTTTATTGCCTACGACGCAGTGCGTGCACTGAGAGATCTCGGGGCAAGAACAATCTACAATACACATATGCATAAGCTGGCCAGAAAGCTGGATGAGCTGAATGCAGAGGGAGACGGAGACAGTCTGGCGGCAAGCCTGGTGGCAGAGACGGAGGACGGTCAGCGCTCCTACCGGGTGCGGGTTGCTGTACCGCAGGGACTTTCGTATGCCCGGGATATCGCAGAAAAGTACGGAGTGACGTATGAGCAGCTTTGTGCCGGACGGAACAAAGACGAAAGCAGTCATAAGATCTGAGCAGATATTCAATGATACTTTACGATATTTTACTGATTGGATATATCTGCACATTCTGCTTGCGGTTATTGCGAAAACCATTATAATAGAAGGTGACATCTTTACCGGGAGACTTTGATGATATTGGGGTTTGATCGGGCTGTGAAGCAGCAGCTTGATTCTGCACAGGCAGCGAAGCGGGGTGTAAAGCTCTGCTTTGTTCTGCACAGGCAGCGAAGCGGATTGTAAAGCTCCGCTTTGATGAGAGAACTGCGAGTATCTGCGGCAGTGTAAATGACAGGGTTTGCATCTGCCCGTCCCGGAGTCAAAGCGGATATTCGCAATCCGCTTCGTTACTTGCTCATAACCGAGTAACTGCTTCGCAGCTTATCAGGAGTGGCTTGTACCACTCCTGATACAAGCAAGTCCCCACCCACTGCTTATTGCTCCACGCAATTGAAGCAGGGGACTTGCTTGACTCGGTTAAAAAATAATAAAACCGAGAAGGAGAAGGAATATGAGAATACCGGAGATTACCGTATTAAAAGCGTTGTATGGGGATGCGGCAGAAGAGGGAAAGGCACGTTATGAATCACTGGCAAAGCATTATCAGGAGCTTTACCATGACGATAAAATGGAATTCTTTTCCGCGCCGGGTCGTACTGAGATCGTCGGCAATCATACCGATCATAACGGAGGAAAAATTCTTGCAGCAAGCATAGATCTTGATACAATCGGAGCGGCTTATCCAAACGGCACAGATACGATCGTGATTGTCAGCGAAGGATATGACAAAAAAGTGATTGTTAATACCGCAGAGCTGGAGAAAGTGCCGAAAAACTGCGGTACGGTATCCCTTGTGGCTGGTATGGCAGAGGCTGTAAAGAAAAAAGGATTTCAGGTAAGCGGATTTAATGCATACGTTTCAACGAAGGTAATCAGCGCTGCAGGCATCAGCTCTTCAGCATCCTTTGAAATGCTGATCTGTTCAATGATGAATTATTTCTTCAATGACGAAAAAATGACGTGTGCGGATTATGCAAAGATTGGTCAGTATGCGGAAAATCATTTCTGGGACAAAGCATCAGGTCTGATGGATCAGATGGCATGTGCGGTCGGCGGACCGATCCAGCTGGATTTTTCAGATGATGTAAAATATGAGAAAGTGGATTTTGATTTTGCACGCTTCGGGTATGATCTTGTGATCGTAAATACCGGAAAGGGCCATGCAGACCTCAGCCGTGAATACAGTGAAATTCCGGAAGAGATGAAAGCAGTCGCAAAATGTCTGGGCGGAAAGTGGCTGGCTGAATGCAGCTATGAGCAGCTGCTGGAGCATTACGCAGAGGTAGAAGCGACGGTTCAGAACGACCGTGCAATCCTGCGCGCAATTCATTATTTTGAGGAAAATGCAAGAGTGGAAGCTGCAGCGAAAGCAGTAGCAGAGGACGATGGCAAGAAACTGCTGCAGATTCTTGATGAATCGGGAAGATCTTCCTGGGAGCTGCTGCAGAACTGCTATCCGATTGCAAATTATAAGGAGCAGAAGATTGCGCTTGCACTTGCGCTGACGAGCCATTATCTCAAAGAGATCGGTGATGGATGCTGCAGAATACATGGAGGCGGATTTGCCGGAGTTATCATGAGCATCATTCCGAAAGCACATACCAATGAATATGTGGAATACATTGCACGCTTCGTTGGAGCATCGAATGTATATCCGATGCAGATCCGTGCAGCCGGTGCAATTCATGTAGGCGCTTAAAAAATGAGAGCGGCAGGATTTGATATCGGAACGACGACGGTTTGCGGTGTTTTGCTTGATCTTGAAAATGGCAGGACAATAAAGACCCGGACGAGAAAAAATGATTCCTGGATAGAAGGAGAATCTTATGAAAGGCTGCAGGATCCTGCGCGGATCCTGGGCCTGGTGAGAGAAATCTATTCAGATTTTCTGGAAGAAGGAGAGCTTTCAGTAATTGGTCTGACGGGACAAATGCATGGAATGGTGTATGTGGATGAAGAAGGAAATGCAGTCAGCTCTTTGTATACATGGGAGGATGAACGAGGAAACTGTCCGATTCCAAAGACATCGGCAGCTTCCGAAACAGATACATCGAGGCATATGTGCAGCAGTACGACGGACGTTGGTGCTGTAGGCAGATTCGAATCGCCGGAAACGTATGCGCAGGAGCTTTCCTTCCTGACCGGTTACCAAATGGCGACCGGTTTTGGTCTGACGACACATTATTACAACCTCAAAAATAATCTGGTACCGCCATCGGCTGTGACATTCTGTACAATTCATGATTACGTTGCAATGAAGCTAACCGGACAGAAAAGACCGCTGATGACGGCATCTGATGCAGCAAGTTTCGGATGCTTCGATCTGGAAACGATGTGTTTTGATGCGGAAGCATTAAAAGGTGCAGGAATTGATGCATCGCTTCTGCCTGCATGCACGGCAGGGCTGGCGCTTGTTGGATGCACAAAAGAGCAGGTTCCGGTGGCATGTGCAATCGGAGACAATCAGGCCAGCGTGATCGGATCAGTAAGCAATATGGAAAAAAGTCTTCTGATCAATATTGGCACAAGCAGTCAGATTTCAATGTGCCTGTCTCTGCCGGAGACAAAGAAAAGAAGAGAATTGCAGGATGCGCTGCAAAAGGCAGGGATCGAGCTAAGACCGGTCTGCGGCGATTTGTTTTTGATGGTTGGCGCAGGCTTGTGTGGTGGGAGAGCATACGCACTTCTGGAGCACTTTTTTGCAAGAACTGTAGAACTGATGACCGGAAAAGCCCCGGAGAATCAACTGTATGAGCAGATGAATGCACTTCTGGAAAAACGGGGGCTAAAGGACGGAGGTCTGAAGATTGATACCAGGTTTTGCGGAACGCGTCAAAAGCCTGAGAAAAGAGGCAGCATCAGCGGACTTGGAGAAGAAAACTTTACACCGGAAGAATTTGTATTTGGTATTTTGCGCGGAATGGCAGAAGAACTGGATACGTTTTATCAGGAAATGAGGGCAGACGGAGCAGAAGCCCCGCAATATCTGATTGGAAGTGGAAATGCAGTCAGAAGTAATCTGTATCTGAGACGGATATTTGAAAGAATATTTGCCATGGATCTTCAGATTCCACAGCATAAGGAAGAGGCGGCATTTGGATCTGCGTTGTTTGCAATAACAGCAGCCGGATGCGCAGATTCTCTGGAAAGTGCTCAGAAGATGATTGCTTATGAATGCAAATAAAACGCAATTCAAAGGTATACAAAGGTATATAAAAAGCCGCATGGCATCGAAAGAGATGCACATGCGGCTTTTTTCATTGCAAAAACTCAAAGAGCTTTTTGCAATGCTGTCCCCCGACAATAAGTTCTGATAAAAATTAACGACAATTGCCGTCTGAAAGCCCCTGCATATATGCAAGAGCACATTTTCGCTGCTCTGCTGACAGCGAAGTAAAAAGTGTAAGACACTCTGACTGCTCAGGTGTCAGTCCCGTAAGACTACGATCCGGCTCAAAGAAATCGGTTACCGAAATACCAAAGCCCTCGCACAGCTTCAAAAGTGTGGGAAGAGTAGGCATATTCTGTTTGTTCAGCATAGTGCTGAGCGTGGAATATGCAATACCGGATGCTTTTGCGAGCTGGTAACAGGACCAGCCGCGTTCTTCACAAAGTTCCTGAATTCGTTTTAATGGATCAAAGTTGTTCATATTATGCCTCGTTATTTTCTGCCAAATTAATACTTCTATGTTCCATAATATCTCAATTTGTAAAAAACACCAGATAGTAAAGGGCAATGTACCTATGACGGATTAACAATGCCAAAAAACAGGCATTTTTTTACAGAGTGAAGAACGTTATTGTCATGGGATTTGCAGTAGCAACTTCCTATTATAAGTGGTAACTTAAAAAAGGTCAAATACAAGTAAACATCGGTGCTGTAATGTGAATTCGCATGTCAAAATACGACAAGTTCCAGGATATGTATTGTTTTGAGTAAAGAGGAGATTTTGAGCCGGATCAAATCAAATACCAGCCTGCACTGGAAGCATGTAAGTGCATTCGTTATGTGAACGCAGATAAGCATTTCACTGCTTCAAGTGCGGGGAGCGCTAAGCGATGGGAGGGGATGCTTATGTGAGTGTGGGTTGAAAGCTCCAACTGACAGGTTGCGAAGCGGATTGCGTAGTATACGTGAGAAAAGAGAATAAAATTTTCAAAAGTGTATAAAAAATATAAATAAAACAAAAAATATAAAAAATTTGAAGAATTTCAAAAATAAGTGTTGACATCTGGGGAAGGTGGTGGTATGATGTAACACGTCGCTGCGGAAGACACCACAGAGACACAGAAAAAGCCGGATGCAAAGCTCAGAGATGAGACAAGCACCGACAAACAAAAATAAAAAAGTTGAAAAAAGTTGTTGAC
>CAKRPI010000019.1 GCA_934376945.1 uncultured Lachnospiraceae bacterium
AGTTTCGGGAGGCAATAGATATGGAGTACGTAATTGTAATGGACAGCTGCGGTGAGTGTACTGCGAGAATGAAGGAGGATGAAAGAGTCATTTCGGCACCGCTTACGCTGCAGGTGGATGATCATACCATTATTGATGATGATACATTTGACCAGGCAGATTTTTTAAGAAGGGTGGCGGAAAGTCCGAATTGTCCGAAATCTGCATGTCCGTCTCCGGATCATTATAAGGAAGCATTTGAAAAGGCGGAAAAACGTGCCTACGGGGTGACGCTTACTGCGGAACTGAGCGGTTCCTACAACAGTGCAATGCTTGCAAGAGATCTCGTTTTGGAAGAACGTCCGGAGCTTCAGATTCATATTTTCAATTCCCGGTCGGCATCGGTAGGAGAGACCTTGATTACGGAGAAGATTCAGGAATGTGAAGAAAAAGGAATGGAGTTTTCAGAGGTAGTTGAAACCGTCGAGAATTATATCAATACACAGAATACGTATTTTGTGCTGGAAAATCTGGAAACACTGCGGAAAAATGGCCGGTTGAGCAACCTCAAGGCGTTTGTGGCGTCTGCACTCAAGATCAAACCGGTTATGGGTGCCACACCGGAGGGGACGATCATCCAGCTTGATCAGGCGCGGGGAATAAATAAGGCGCTGGTAAAAATGGTTAGTTACATTGTAGAGGCGGCAGAAGATCCGGAACAGAAGATCCTTGGTATTACACACTGTAATTGTCCGGAACGTGCCGAAGCGGTGAAGAATGCAATTCTGGAAAAAATTTCAGTAAAGGATGTCATTTTGCTGGATACAGCAGGAGTTTCATCCATGTATGCAAATGACGGAGGCGTGATCGTGGTACTGTAACGCCAGAGTGTTTTTCAGGCACGCTCCGGAAAGGACAAAGGTCTGGAAGGAGCGGAAGAGTGCCGTCATTCTCAAAAAAGAAAAGCTTGAATTTCCAGACAGATTGTGTATACTGAAAGAAGAATCTGTTTTGACAAAGGAGAGATGGCATGAGTCAGGCAAAGGTTGACCGTTATAAAGAAGAAAAGAAGAACCGTGCAAAGATCATCAAAAAAGAGAAGCGGCAGCTTCTGGCGATGAAGGCAGGTGCGTCTGTTGTAGCGATTGCGCTGGTTGGATGGTTTTGTGTTTCCATTTATGGAGCATTTCAGTCGAAGGACAGTACGACAACAGCAGAAAAGACGACGTATACCGTCAATACATCGTCAATAGATGAATTTCTTTCAGATCTTTATACGACAGAGGATTAATGATTCTGCGAGGATGCGCAGCGATTTGGCAGGTAGTGAAAGCGGATTGTAAAGGTTCGTTTTACAAAAACAGGAGAAATCCCGGTGATATTTCCATACGGAAATGCCATCGGGATTTTTTTGTCCCGGTCGAGAAGCCTTCCGCTTCGCAAAGTGGGGGGAATGCTTAGCTGCGTTCGAATGGTTCCGAACACTGAATTTTCACAAAATTACCATAATAGAAACACAATTCTATCAAAAAAGGAACACAATCCTTCCCTAAAATAGTCACAGATTCGGATGGCTTCGGAAAGACAGGACGAGGCCACAGGAGCGAAAGGAAACAGTTCCTTTTGTGAAACAGAAAAATGGAAGGAGTTCACAGCAATGAAAAGTGTGAAGGAAATCAGGAAAAAAGCAGGTGCAGGTGTGGCGGCAATGGCGATGGCTGCAGCAATGATGATGAGCAGTGTGCCGGTTTGTGCAGCAGGAGAAGGTCTGGAGATGAGCACAGATTATCCGGGGGTTACCGTAAAAGCGGGAGATACCGTAAGCTTTGGATTGGATTTTTCCTGTGATGAGGGATCGTATGATGCAGCCTTGTCCGTAAAATCTCTTCCAGATGGCTGGAGCGGATATTTCAAGGGCGACAGTAAGCAGGTTACAAGGGTTCATGTGGACAGTACGGATGAACAGAATACTGACAGCAAAAGCAGTACAGATTTCAGTCTGACGGTACCGGATGATGCAGAAGATGGCACCTATACCATAGAGCTTCAGGCAGACGGCGATAAGGGAGCTTCCGATACACTGGAGCTTGAAGTAACGGTCAGCAAGGAAGAGGTAATGCAGAGTACCTTTACTTCCGAATATCCGGAACAGCAGGGCGCATCCGGAACAACCTTCAGCTTTGACACGACAGTTGTAAATAACCGTGCAACGGAACAGTCCTACAGCTTATCTGCCGAGGCACCAAGCGGCTGGCAGGTAACGTTTACTCCGTCAGGAGAGAGCACGAACGTTGCAAGTCTGAATGTGGATCCGGGCAGCAGTCAGGGACTGACCGTAACGGTTACGCCGCCTGAGGATGTGGAAAAGGGAGATTATACCATTCCGGTTTCTGCAATTTCTTCGGAGGATACACTGACACAGGATCTTTCCGTATCGATCACCGGTACGTATAAGGTTTCACTTTCCACCCCGGATGGACGTCTTAGCCTTGATGCGTATGCAGACAAAGAAACGAGCGTAACATTAAGCATTACGAACGACGGAAATGTAGATCTGACAAACCTGAATCTGACCTCCACAGCGCCGACAGACTGGGATGTATCGTTTAGTGAATCGACAATTGATACGCTGGAGGCCGGTGCAACGAAGGAAGTTACAGCTTATATCAAACCGGCACAGAATGTGATCACAGGTGATTATGTGACAGATATCACGATCAAGAATGACTCTGCGTCCAGTATGGCAGAGTTCCGTGTTTCTGTAAAAACGCCGACGACCTGGGGTATTGTGGCGATCGCAATTATCGTAGTACTCGTAGCAGTGCTGGCGGCAATCTTTAAGAAGTTCGGGAGACGATAAACATGGCAGAAAAAATGGAGAATATCATTCAGACTTCTCATCTGACGAAGCGATACGGATCAAAGATCGCAGTGAACGATCTGAATCTCTCCATCAGAAAAGGAGAAGTGTTCGGACTTCTGGGCCCGAACGGTGCAGGAAAAACAACGACAATCCTGATGCTGCTCGGACTGACGGAACCGACAGCGGGCATGGCAACAATTTCCGGCTATGACTGTACAAGAAATCCTCTGGAGGTTAAATCGATTGTCGGATATCTTCCGGATAATGTGGGCTTTTACGGAGATATGACAGGACGCCAGAATCTGCGTTTTACAGGCCGGCTGAACGGACTTGACGGACAGAAACTGGAAGAACGCATTGATGAATTACTGGAGCGTGTCGGTATGACGGAGGCTGCGGATAAAAAAACGGGTACGTATTCGAAAGGTATGCGTCAGAGACTTGGAATTGCGGATGTTCTGATTAAGGATCCGCAGGTCATTATCATGGATGAACCGACACTTGGTATTGACCCGGAGGGCATGCGGGAGCTTCTGAATATTATCCGGGATCTCTCTGTGAAGGATGGACGGACCGTTCTGATTTCTTCCCATCAGCTGCAGCAGATCCAGCAGGTTTGTGATCGGGTAGGCATTTATGTGGAAGGTACTTTGGTTGCCTGTGGCACGCTTGCGGAACTGGAACAGCATATTCAGGAGAACGGAACGTATCTGCTGGAAGTGGATGTGGAACCGTGTGATGATCAGATCCTCGGAATGTTGGCGGAACAGGACGGGATTCTTGGAATTTCAAAGGAAGGCCGCCGTTTCATGATTACCTCGAAAAAAGATATTCGTCCGCAGCTGACGAAATTTCTTGGAGAGCATGACTATACCGTGATGCATCTGCATCAGCGCGGCGGCGATCTGGATGAGATTTACAGACGTTATTTTGAAAAGGCAGGGCAGAGTGATGAGAGCGATAAGTCTGAAACAAAAAGGAAACACGGCTGGAAACACAAAACAGCCGGAAAATAATAAAAAAATGGTGAAGGCCAGTACCGGAAGAAACGCACTTGTGCGTAAGGAACTTGCGGATCATCTGAAAAGCAAAAGGTTTCTGATCCTGCTGCTTTTAATCGGCTGTACCAGCTTTGCAAGTCTGTACGGAGCGATTAGTGGGCTTGGAGATGCCATTCAGTCAGACAGTAACTTTATTTTCCTGAAGCTTTATACCTCAAGCGGAAGCTCCATACCATCGTTCATGTCCTTTATTGCACTGCTTGGCCCGATCGTCGGTCTGGCACTTGGATTTGATGCAGTTAACAGTGAGCGCTCCAACGGCACCCTGAACCGTCTGGTTTCACAGCCGATTTACCGTGATGCGATCATCGTCGGAAAATTTCTGGCCGGAACGATCGTAATTGCCATTGTTATTTTCTCAATGGGAATTGCACTGGGAGCAGTAGGCATGGCAGCGACCGGGCTGGTGCCGGAAGTGGAAGAAGTGTTCCGGATACTGATCTTTTTATTCTTTACGGTAGTATACATTGCATTCTGGCTGGCGATGTCGATTTTGTTTTCTGTTGTCTGCCGTCATTCGGCAACCTCGGCACTGGCATCTATTTCCGTTTGGATTTTCTTTGCGATTTTTATGAGCCTTGTGGCAAGCATCATTGCAAATGCAGTATATCCGGTAAATGACCAGTACAGTGCGATGGTCAACAGTTTGAATAATTATACCCTGAATCAGAATCTGAACCGTATGTCACCGTACTATCTGTACAGTGAAGCGGTGTCCACGATCATGAACCCATCTGTGCGATCAGTCAATGTTGTGACTGTGAGTCAGCTCAGCGGAGCGATCAGCGGCTACTTAAGCCTGGGACAGAGTCTGCTGCTTGTCTGGCCGCATCTGACCGGTCTGGCAGCGCTGATGCTCATTGCATTTGGCGGCTCTTACGTTGGCTTTATGAGACAGGAAATCAGGTCAAACTGATAAATGTGAGAAAATACAAAGCAACAAAAGAAAAAAGGTAAAAAGATAAAAGATAAAAGATAAAAGGAACCGATCATCTGCGTGCCTCGGCACACGAATGATCGGTTCCTTTACTGTCAGAAAAATACTGTCAGATGTATGAAAGAATTCAGATAAGGCCTTATTTAGCTTCCTGATTGTTTTTTACTTCCATCAGTTTCATTGCACGAACTTTCAAAGGAAGACCAAACAGGGTGATGAAACCGGATGCATCGTGGTGATCATAGAGATCTCCGGTTGTGAAGCTTGCAAGTGATTCATTGTAGAGGCTGTACGGAGAAGTAGTACCTGCTTTGATGATATTACCCTTGTAAAGCTTGAATTTTACTTCGCCGGTCACGTATTCCTGTGTGACATCAACAAATGCCTGGATGGCTTCACGCAGCGGTGTGAACCATTTTCCCTCGTATACGATCTGAGCAAACTGACTGCCGAGTTTTTTCTTGGTTTCCATAGTATCACGGTCAAGGATCAGTTCTTCAAGCTGCTCATGGGCTGCCATCAGGATGGTTCCGCCAGGAGTTTCATAAACGCCACGGGATTTCATTCCGACTACACGGTTTTCTACGATATCAGCAATGCCGATGCCGTGCTTGCCGCCAAGCTTATTCAGTTCTGTAATAATCTCGCAGACGCTCATTTCTTTTCCGTTTAAGGTTTTCGGTGTACCTGCCTCAAAGGTCATGGTTACGTATTCGCCCTCATCAGGAGCTTCTTCCGGAGTTACTCCAAGCACGAGCATATTTGCGTAGTTCGGTTCATTTGCCGGATCTTCAAGTTCCAGTCCTTCATGGCTGATATGCCAGAGGTTACGGTCACGGCTGTAGCTGTGGCTGTGGTCGAACGGAAGGACGATGCCGTGCTGTTTGCAGAACTCGATTTCATCGTCACGCGACTGCATTTTCCATACATCCGTCATACGCCACGGAGCGATCACTTTGAGATCAGGAGCAAGTGCTTTAATACCGAGCTCAAAACGAATCTGGTCGTTTCCTTTTCCGGTAGCGCCATGGCAAATGGTGGTAGCGCCTTCTTTTCTTGCGATCTCCACAAGTTTTTTTGCGATTGCCGGACGTGCCATGGAGGTGCCAAGCAGATACTTATGTTCATAAACAGCGCCGGCCTTTACACAGGGCATAATAAAATCTTCACAGAATTCATCACGGATATCTTCAATATATAATTTGGAAGCGCCGGAGAGCTTTGCTCTTTCATCCAGACCATCCAGCTCATTGCCCTGGCCGCAGTCGATGCAGCAGCAGATGACTTCATAATCAAAATTATCTTTCAGCCACGGGATCATGGCTGTTGTATCCAGTCCGCCTGAGTAGGCAAGAATTACTTTTTCTTTCATAATCGATTCCTCCTGTTGTGTGTTTCAACTTTCATTAATATACATCAACGGTCATAAATATGCAAGTACTAAATTGCATTTTATGAAAAAATATAGGAATATTTAAAAAATATGCAATGAATATGTATAATCATGCAAAGAAAAGGCTTTACATCTTATTCGGATTGGTATAGAATTGGAAAAACGAAGTCTGAAAAACAAAGAAACATAACCTAGTGCGGAAAGAGGAGGAAATCGTTTATGATAAAGGTTGGAATTATCGGTGCAACCGGATATGCAGGCGGAGAACTGGTACGGCTTTTGCTTGGACACAGGGAGGCCGAAATTGTATGGTACGGCTCCAGAAGCTATGTGGATCAGAGCTACGCTTCCGTTTATCAGAATATGTTTCAGCTGGTGGATGCAAAATGCATGGATGATAATATGGAAGCGCTTGCCGATGAAGCGGACGTTATTTTTACAGCAACGCCGCAGGGGCTTTGTGCTTCTCTGATTAATGAGAAGATACTTTCAAAAGCGAAGATTATAGATTTAAGTGCTGATTTCCGTCTGAAAAACAGAACAATATACGAAGAATGGTATAAGCTGGAGCATAAAGCGCCGCAGTATATTGAGGAAGCAGTTTATGGGCTGTGTGAGATTAACAGAGAAAAGATAAAAGGGGCAAGGCTGATTGCCAATCCGGGCTGTTATCCGACGTGCAGTACCTTATCCATTTATCCTTTGTTAAAAGAAAATCTGATTGATCCATCTACGATCATTATTGATGCGAAGTCCGGAACGTCCGGTGCGGGGCGTGGAGCGAAGATCGATAATCTGTTCTGCGAAGTCAATGAAAATATGAAGGCCTACGGCGTGGCAAATCATCGTCATACGCCGGAGATTGAGGAGCAGCTTTCCTATGCAGCAGGTACTTCTGTGTGTTTGAATTTTACTCCGCATCTTGTGCCGATGAATCGTGGTATTCTGATTACAGCTTATGCGTCGCTTAAGAAGGCTGTTTCCTATGAGGAAGTAAAGCAGGCATACGACAAATATTATGAAACGGAGCGTTTTGTCCGTGTATTGCCAAAGGATGTGTGTCCTCAGACAAAATGGGTGGAAGGCAGCAATTTTGTGGATGTGAATTTCAAGATCGATCCGCGTACGAACCGCATTATCATGATGGGAGCAATGGATAATCTTGTAAAAGGTGCGGCAGGACAGGCAGTGCAGAATATGAATCTGCTGTTTGGCATTGATGAGGCAGAGGGACTTCGTATGGCGCCGATGTTCCCGTAAGAGATATTTTTGCGGCTGATTTTTTGCTCAAGAACAAAAAGATTTCGAGAGTACATAAGCAAAGAACGGAGGAGATTATGATAAAAGAAATAAACGGTGGTGTGACTGCTCCAAAAGGATTTTCGGCGGTTGGCATTGCAGCTGGAATTAAAAAAGGAAAAAAGGACATGGCAATGATCTACAGTGAGACGCCGTGTCAGGTGGCGGGTACCTTTACAACGAACGTGGTGAAAGCAGCTCCGGTAAAATGGGATCAGTCGGTTGTTCATGGCGGTCAGTGTGTACATGCGATCGTGGCAAACAGCGGAGTGGCGAATGCGTGTACCGGAGAAGAGGGACTTGGATACTGCAGACAGACAGCAGAAAAAGCGGCGGAGCTGTTTGGAATCCAGCCTGAGCAGGTGCTGGTGGCATCGACCGGTGTCATCGGAGCACAGATTCCGATCGATAAGATATGTGCCGGAATGGAAAGGATGAAGCCGCTTCTTGGCAGCAGTGAAATGTCGGGTACTCTGGCTGCAGAGGCGATCATGACGACTGATACAGTGAAAAAGGAGATTGCCGTGCAACTTGAACTGGGAGGAAAGACAGTTACGATCGGAGGCATGAGCAAGGGCTCTGGTATGATCCATCCGAATATGTGCACGATGCTGAGCTTTGTTGTGACGGATGCGGCAATTTCCAAGGAACTGCTCCAGAGGGCACACAGTGCAGTTGTGGCGGATACGTACAATATGATCTCTGTAGACGGAGATACATCGACAAATGATACCGCAGTAGTTCTTGCAAACGGTCTGGCGGGCAATGCGGAGATTACAGAGGAAAATGAGGATTATCAGAAATTTTTTGAGGCACTGAACTATGTGAATACGTATCTGGCGAAGCATATGGCAGCAGACGGTGAAGGGGCAACGGCACTTTTCGAGGTAAAAGTAATCGGAGCAAGGACAAAAGCGGATGCTGTGATCTTAAGTAAATCGGTAATCACCTCCAATCTGACGAAGGCGGCTATTTTCGGACATGACGCAAACTGGGGCCGGATTCTCTGTGCGATGGGATATTCTGGTGTGATTTTTGATCCGGAAAGAGTAGATCTTTATTTTGAAAGTGCGGCAGGAAAGATAAAAATCATCGAGAACGGTGTATCGACCGGCTACAGCGAGAAAGAGGCAACAAGGATCCTGTCTGAGAAAGAAGTGACTGCAATCGCGGATGTGAAGATGGGAACAGAAGAAGCAACGGCGTGGGGCTGTGATCTGACGTATGATTATGTGAAAATTAATGCAGATTATCGTTCTTAAAAGGGAGGCACGGTTATGGAAGCAATGATGGAAATGTGGCTGGAAAAGGCGAATGTGCTGATTGAAGCACTTCCTTATATACAGAGGTTTCACGGAAAAACAATTGTAGTGAAATATGGCGGAAGTGCCATGGTAGATGATGAACTGAAAAAAAGTGTAATACGGGACGTGGCACTTTTGAAGCTGGTCGGTTTCCGGCCGATCATCGTACATGGAGGCGGTAAGGAAATCACAAAATGGATCGGTAAAGTAGGACTTGAGACAAATTTTATAAACGGTCTGCGCGTAACCGATGAGCCGACGATGGAGGTAGCTGAGATGGTGCTTGGCAAAATCAATAAGGATCTTGTTTCAATGATGGAGAAGATCGGGCTCAAGGCAGTTGGCATCAGCGGGAAGGATGGATCGGTTCTGAAGGTGGACAGAAAGCTGGCCGGAGGAAAAGACATCGGTTATGTCGGTGAGGTAAAGCTGGTAAATCCATCGCTGATCAGCACACTGCTTGACAATGATTTTATTCCGGTTATCTGTCCGGTAGGTGCTGACGACGAGGGGCATTCCTACAATATTAATGCAGATGATGCGGCATGTGCGATCGCAACAGCCGTGAAGGCAGCAAAGCTGGCATTTCTGACAGATATTGAAGGGGTATACCGTGATCCGCTTGACCGTACCTCCTTGATCAGTGAACTGACGATCCCGCAGGCAAAAGAATTTTTAAAGAGCGGCAACGTAGGCGGTGGAATGCTGCCGAAGCTGCAGAACTGCATTGCGGCAATTGAAGCAGGTGTTTCCAGAGTGCATATTCTGGACGGACGGATTCAGCACTGCCTGCTGCTGGAGTTCTTTACAAATAAGGGAATCGGAACGGCGATCATCGGAGATGAGGAGGAGCATTACTTCAATGAACAGTAAAGAATATATGGAAAAAACAGAACAGTACGTACTGCATACGTATAACCGTTTCCCGGTTGTTCTGGAAAAAGGCAAGGGTGTTTATCTGACGGATGCGGATGGAAAAGAGTATCTTGATTTCGGTGCAGGAATCGCAGTCTTTGCACTTGGATATGGGAATCCGTCTTATAATGATGCACTTAAGCATCAGGTTGATCAGCTGATACATACATCGAATCTTTATTATAATATTCCACTTGAGGAGGCAGCAGAAAAACTGATCCATGCAAGTGGTATGGATAAGGCATTTTTTACAAACAGCGGAACAGAGGCAATCGAGGGTGCAATCAAGGCGGCTCGAAAGTACGCATGGCTGAAGGATGGAGGAACAGATCATGAGATCATTGCAATGAACCATTCCTTTCACGGGCGCAGTGTCGGAGCACTTTCTGTGACCGGAAATGCACATTATCAGGAGCCGTTCAAACCGCTGATGGGCGGTGTGAAATTTGCACAGTTCAATGATCTGGACAGTGTGAAGGCCCTGGTGAATGAAAAAACGTGCGCGATCATTCTGGAAACGGTACAGGGTGAGGGCGGGATTTATCCTGCCGAGCCGGAATTTTTACAGGGAATCAAAAAAATCTGTGATGAGCGCGACATACTGCTGATTCTTGATGAGATCCAGTGCGGCATGGGACGTACCGGAAGTTACTTTGCATGGCAGCAGTATGGTGTAAAGCCGGATATTATGACGTGTGCGAAGGCACTTGGCTGTGGTGTTCCGGTCGGAGCATTTGTGCTGAATGAAAAAACAGCAAAAGCATCGCTCGTTCCGGGGGATCATGGTACGACGTACGGCGGAAATCCGCTTGCATGTGCAGCCGTTTCAAAGGTTTTTGACATTTTCGAGGAGCAGCATATCATTGCGCATGTAAAGGAAGTGTCACCATATCTGGAGCAACGGCTGGATGAGCTGGTGGAAAAGTATGACTGCCTGGTATTGCGAAGAGGAAAGGGCCTGATGCAGGGGATTGTTGTAAAGGACCGTCCGGTCGGAGAAATCGTGAAGAAGGCTTTGGAGCAGGGCCTGATCGTACTGAGTGCCGGAAGCGATGTTCTTCGGTTTGTTCCACCGCTTGTCATTACAAAGGAAGACATCGATGAAATGATAGTACGACTTTCTCATGCGCTGGAGAAATAGGTGGAATCATATCTGATTCGGGTCAGGCGGCTGTTCGCGATTCGCTTCGCTGCTTGCCTGATTCAGAAAAAAGCGCAGATTGGGTGCATGAAATTTCAGAAATGGTATATACTTTTTACAAAGAGCTGCAGCCTTTGTCAGATGAATCTTCCTGAAGGAAGAGATATCTGAACCGTTTTTCACACCGGAGATCCGAAGGCTGTCATGTGGTATGCAGAAAGGAGCTATCATGGCTGGAGTTTATATTGCGCTGCTTTCCGGCGCACTGATGAGTATTCAGGGAGTATTTAATACAGAAGTAACAAAGCAGACGAGTCTTTGGGTATCGTCTGCTTTTGTGCAGTTTACGGCACTTTTGGTCTGTCTTGTTGCGTGGCTTTTTACTGATCGGACCAGTTTTCTTTTGCTTGGAAATATCGAACAGCCTTATATGCTGCTTGCAGGTACAATCGGTGCATTTATTACGGTGACGGTAGTAAAAAGCATGGCAGATCTCGGACCGGCACGAGCAGCAATGCTGATTGTGACCGCACAGCTGGCGGTGGCGTACATGATCGAGCTTTTCGGGATATTTGGCGTGGAGAAGCAGGTATTTGAGTGGCGAAAATTAATCGGTCTGCTGATCTCGGTAACTGGCATTATAGTGTTTAAATGGTGAATTTTAGAAAAATTTTAATATAAATTATCTGTTGCAAAAAGATTAACTTTTCGTTACAATAGAGGATGCATACGGGGAACCGGCGGCTTCTGGCTGAAGGAAGGTATGCAGGAAGATAAAAATAATAAGAATGTAAACTGGAAAAGAAACTGGAAAAGAAACTGGGAAACGAACCGGAGCCGGGCAGCTTGTATGCTGCTTGCAGGCTTTTTTATGCTCTGCGGCGGCTGCGCACGGAAAATGGAGGCGCAAATGTCAGGTGTGTCGGTGGAAGAAGCGTATGAAACAACAGGCGTGGAGGACACTGCGGAGGAAACAGATGCACAGACAGAAAGACTTTCTTTTCTTGCTGCAGGATCGGAAGATATTGTGGAAACAGAAAAGATAATTTTTGTTCACGTTTGCGGTTCGGTGCGGCATCCGGGAGTGTATCCGATGGCAGAGGGGACGCGGGTTTATGAGGCAGTCGCGCTTGCCGGCGGTTTTTTGCCGGAAGCAGATGAACAGTGGCTGAATCAGGCAGCTGTGATCGGAGATGAACAGAAGCTGTATGTCTGCTCAAAAGAAGAAACGCAGAGAATGGAAGCGGAGATGGCAGATTCTTGTTTGAACGCGGCAAAATCCGGACAAGATGCATTGCAGCCGTTGCCGGAGGCAGAAACGAAAGTGAATCTGAATACAGCTTCAAAGGAAGAACTGATGAAACTTCCCGGAATCGGAGAGACGAAGGCGGAAGCAATTTTGCAGTACCGGTCGGAATGCGGATCATTTTCCGATGTGGAAGAGCTTCTGGAGATTTCAGGAATCAAGGAAGGCGTGTTTTCCAGAATAAAAGACAGGATAACGGTAGGATAGCCGGGATGTCAGGATGGCTATAATATAAAGGAGTAAAACAGCATGGGAAAAAAGGTTTTGGTAGTCGATGATGAAAAGCTGATTGTGAAGGGAATACGGTTCAGTCTGGAGCAGGATGATATGGAAGTGGACTGTGCTTATGACGGAGAAGAAGCTGTGCGTATGGCAAGAGAAAAGGAGTATGATATCATGCTTCTGGATCTGATGCTTCCGAAACTGGATGGTCTGCAGGTCTGCCAGCAGGTCAGAGAATTTTCTGACGTACCGATCGTTATGCTGACGGCAAAGGGCGATGATATGGATAAAATTCTCGGACTTGAATATGGTGCAGATGATTACATTACGAAACCTTTTAATATTCTTGAGGTAAAAGCACGCCTGAAGGCGATCATGCGCAGAACTTCACAGAAGACTGTTCAGGAGCCGAAGGGCAAGATTGTAGAAGTTGGCGATTTGGTCATGGATTGTGAGGGACGCAGAGTCAGCATTGCGGGAAAGGAAGTAAATCTGACTGCAAAGGAATTTGATGTGCTTGAGCTGCTTGTGTTTAATCCGAATAAGGTATACAGCAGAGAGAATCTTCTGAATATTGTGTGGGGATATGAGTATCCGGGAGACGTGCGTACGGTAGACGTTCATATCCGTCGTCTGCGCGAGAAGATTGAGGCAAATCCAAGTGAGCCAAAATACGTACATACGAAGTGGGGAGTGGGTTATTATTTCCAGCATTAAGACAAAGGCACTGAGTTATTTTAAAAGCCTGCAGTCCAGAATTTTTGTGGTATTTATTCTGGTTGGGATGATTCCGATCTTTCTGATGAAATACGTGATCCTTGAGAATTATGTAACGCAGTCAGTGGCGCAGAAGCGTTCTATGATTCAGGGACAGTGTCAGGATCTTGTGACACAGATCAGCCAGAGCGGTTATATTCACGGAGCATCATCGTCGGCGGCGGATCGTCAGATGAAGCAGCTGGCTAATCTTTACAACGGAAGAGTCATCGTTGTTAATAGTAATTTCCATATTATCAGGGATACATTTGGCATTGATGAGGATAAATACATTATTTCAGAGGAAGTACTGCAGTCATTTCTTGGTACGGATTCCGCTAATTACAATCAGGAAAATGAATTTCTGGAACTGACAGTTCCGATTAAGTCGGAGAGCACAAAAGAGATAGAAGGCATTTTGATTGTCAGTGTGTCGACGGAGGATGTGGATGAGGGCCGTGATGCATTGAATAATACGGTTTGGATCCTGCAGGTTGTTCTGACGGTTGTGATCTGTATGACGGCATTTTATATGGCGCGCCTTCTGACAAGGCCATTTGGCAAGATCACACAATCACTGGAAGAAGTGCGCGGAAATGTCATTGAAGAGCAGGAAATTTCAATTCCGGACTATACGGAAACGAAGCTGCTTTCAGAGGCTTACAATCGAATGCTGAAGCGCATGAAGGTGCAGGAGGATTCCAGACAGGAATTCGTATCGAATGTCTCACATGAGTTAAAGACACCGATTACCTCTATGAAGGTGCTGGCAGATTCACTGCTTGCACAGGAGGAAGTTCCGGCAGAATTGTACAAGGAGTTTATGGGCGATATTGCAGAAGAAATTGACCGTGAGAACAAGATTATCACGGATCTTCTCTCCCTGGTTAAAATGGATCGGAAGTCTTCGGATGTCAATATTCAGGAAACGAATATCAATCAGCTGATTGAGCTGATTTTGAAACGGCTCCGCCCGATTGCGGCAAAGCGCGGAATTGATCTGGTACTTGAAAGTTTCAAGCCGGTTTTTGCGGAGGTCGATGAGACGAAGCTGACACTGGCTCTTTCCAATCTTGTGGAAAATGGTATTAAATATAATACGGAAAATGGATGGGTACACGTTTCTCTGAATGTGGATAACAAGTATTTTTATGTAAAGGTGGAGGACTCCGGTATCGGAATTCCGGAGGAATCACAGGAGCATATTTTTGAACGGTTTTACCGTGTGGATAAATCTCATTCACGGGAGATCGGCGGCACAGGTCTTGGACTTGCGATCACAAGGAGTGCGGTGCTGATGCATCACGGAGCAATCAAGGTTTACAGCAAAGAAGGAGAGGGAACGACCTTTACCGTGCGTATTCCGCTGAAGTATGTGCCGTAGAAAGGATGAAACAGTTTCGTGAGAAAAAAAGGAAAGCTTCTGCTTTTGCTTGGCATGATTTTTCTGCTGGCAGGCTGTGGCAAAAGGCCACAGGAGGAAAGAGGATATACAATTTATTATGTAGACGCGGCCGGGACGCGGCTGGCGGAAACAAATTACGTTCCGTCGGCTGAGAATTTTGATGAGCTGATGGATGAATTAATCAACGAACTGGAGCAGCCTCCGGAGGCAGGTATGGTGAGTGCGCTGCAGGGAAGCGTCAGTTTAAATGGCTATGAGCGCGGAATTGATGCGCTGCGTATTGATTTTTCAAAGGAGTACTATGATCTTGGAAATATTGAGGAGGTACTGCTGCGCGCGGCAGTGGTAAAAACATTTTCTCAGATTCCGAGTGTGACGAAGGTTATGATCACAGTAGAGCAGGAACAGCTGTGTGACGCACAGGGACAGCCGGTTCCTGCGATGGATGCGGATTCCTTCATTGATACAAAAGAGGGTGGAATCAATTCGTATCTTTCTGCAAAGCTTGCACTGTATTTTTCCGATGAGGATGGTACACAGCTTGTAAAAGAGGTGCGAAATCTTCACTATTCAAGTAATATGGTTCTGGAACGGGTTGTGATTGAGCAGCTCATTGAGGGATCATCCGAGGGCGGAAAGGCAGTACTTCCGGAATCTGCCAAGATTCAGAGCGTTTCGATCAAAAAGGGAATCTGTACGGTTAGTTTTGATAGTGAAGTGAACAAAGAGCTGTCAGAGAGTGCAGTGGATCCAAAGACAGCGCTTTATGCGGTGGTAGATTCGATTTGTGAAACGTGTGATGAGATTACCGGTGTACGTTTTGAAATCGAAGGAGAAAAAGATGTAAAGTTCCGGCAGAGCGTGGATCTGGATCAGACATTTACGATGGACCGCAGCTATATCAAGGAGGAAGAGCTGGAGACTCAGACGTCTACTGAGACAAAGCTGCAGGAAACAGAAACGGAAGCTGTATCCGAAGAGGAAACGGATCGGGAAGATGAAGAAGCTTTGACGGAGAACAGGGGAGAGACAGAAGCGTAATTATATTGAATAATATATGGAAAAGACCTGCTTTCGTGGTTTTGGCGGTTGCTGTTTTATATGCAGCTGTGTGGAATTGCAGAGTGCTTCCTCAAAAGGAGGCGTTGCTTGTGCGGTCAGAATCTGTACTGAATGAAGCGGCAGATTCTGACCGCTGTATTATTATAGAAGGAACGATACAAAAATGCAGCCGGGCGGATCACGGGCGACGGTTTCAGGCTGATAAAATTGTTCTTTTGGGAGAAAAGCAGATAATATTGCCACAGTCGCATCGTGTTATATTTGATCTTCGGGAAGGAAAAGAAGCATTGCAGATCGGTGAGAGAGTACAGATGTCAGGTGAACTGACGCTTTTTGAACCGGCGGGGAATCCGGGGCAGTTTGACAGTCGGTCTTATTACCGGAGAGAAAATGTGGCAGGTCAGTTGAAAAATGTCCGTATTTTAAAAGAAACAGGTGAGGTCTCTGCAATCAGAAGCTTTCTGCAGCAATTGAGAGAGAGGCTGGATGATTCCTGCCTGCGAATCCTGGAGGAGGAAAGTGCCAGGACATTGGCTGCGGTAGCGTTTGGAGAAAAAGCCTGGATGGTTCCAGAGGTTAAAACACAGTATCAGGAGAGCGGAATTGCGCATATCGTAAGCATTTCCGGTTTGCATATTTCAATGCTTGGCATGGGCTTGTATCGTGCGCTGCGTCATATCATTCCGTGGATTCCCGGTGCAGCTGTTTTATCGGCAGCCGGTATGGGATCCTTTGTACTCATGACGGGGGGATCGGTATCTGCACAGCGGGCAGCCTGGATGTTTGGTCTGTGGCTGGTGGCTCAGATATTTGGCAGAAAGTATGACGGAAAATCAGCATTGGCTTTTGCCGGAGGATTCTTACTGATTTCTGATCCACAAAATCTTTTTGATGCCTCTTTTTTACTATCCTTTTCGGCACTCTTTTGTCTTTTGTTTCTTGTACCGGAGTTTTTGCGGGGAATCGGGCAAAAACAGGGGATGCTTCGCGGCAGCGCGCTGGTGTCAGGTTTGATGCTTTGGTTCGGAATGCTTCCGGTGACACTGTGGTTCTTTTTCCAGACACCGGTGTATGCAATTTTTTTGAATCTATTGGTGGTTTCACTGATGCCGTTTGTGATGGGAAATGGTGTGGCAGGTGCGGTTGCCGGACTGTTTTCGCGTCCGGCAGGTGTTTTTCTCGGAGCGCCGGCAGGGTATCTTCTGCGGCTGTTCCGGTGTCTGTGCAAAGCCGTGTCTTATTTGCCTGGAGCATTGCAGATCTGGGGGCGGCCGACGATTGCAAAAATTTTATTATATTACGGAAATCTTCTGATCACAGTAGCAGCAGCAAAGCGAATACGAAATGTGAAAGGACGCGTGGTCCTGTGGACGATGTGTATTTTGCTTGGTATCGGTATCGTGCAGGGAACACCGCCGAAGCAGGTGGAAATCCTGTGTATGGATGTTGGACAGGGGGATGGAACATTGCTGCGAATGCCGACAGGAGAGAATTGTCTGATCGACAGCGGAAGCAGCAGTGAAAAGAACATCTGGAAGGGAATTGATCAGACGCTGCGGTATTATGGTGCGGACACGCTCGATTATGTGTTTCTTTCACACGCAGATGCAGATCATATAAACGGAATTGAGCAGTATCTTTCCGCGTATGCCTGCAATCTGACCGGAAAAAACAGACATGGAATCACACTTAAAGCGCTTGTACTGCCTCCGACTGCAGAGAAGGGGGATTTTCGAAAATTGCGACAGCTGTGCGCCAAAAACGGTATTCAAATTTTTAGTATGGAGGCGGGAAGCCAGATCCTGGAAGGCAGAAAAAGCAAATGGAGCTTTTCCTGTCTTGCACCAAATACAAAAACACTTTCCGGTGATAAGAACGAAGATTCGATGGTGCTGTTATTTCAATATGGAAAATTTCGTATGCTGTTTACAGGAGATCTGGAAGGGACAGCTGAAAAGCAGATGGCAAAAACAAACAGGAAGGCATTAAAGGCAGACGTTTTAAAGGTTGGGCATCATGGATCGAAGAACGGAAGTTCGGAAGAGTTTCTTGCTGAGGTAGCACCGCAGGCAGCCGTCATTTCCTGCGGCGCAAAAAACAATTATGGACATCCGGCAGAGGAAACAGTTACACGTTTGAAAAAAATCGGCAGTGAGATTTACATTACTGCAGAAGACGGAGCAATTTTAATCTGTACCGATGGCAGACATTACGTATTGAGTGGATACGTTGCATCGGCGAAAAGCACAGGATTTTGAAGACAGATAAGCATTCTCCCCATTTCAAGTGCGCGTAGCACTATAGCAATCCTCTAAAATAATGCATCTTAATCCAGCCCAGCAGAGTGTGAAACCCTGCGTCAGATATCTTTGCCGTGCGTCAGCACGCCTGCAGATATCTTCCTTGTCTTTCGCACTCTGCTGAACTGCCTTAAATGCATTATTTACGAGGATCGCTATAAACGGTGGGTAAGGGGATGCCCGCTTTACCAGATGTCGCCTGAGGATGAGAAAAAATATAAAAAATTCAGAAAAAGATGGAAAAATGACACAAGATAAGAATATAATAGAAATATAGAAGCCCCGCTTCTATATTTCTATTAACGAGGAAAAATGCAAAGCATTTTTTCGAGTCTAATAAGTATTGGAACGAGGAAAAATGCAAAGCATTTTTTCGAGTCTAATGAATATTGAAGCGAGGAAAAATGCAAAGCTTAAATTATACCTACACAGAGAGGGTTACATTTCATGTATTATTCAGATGACATTGTTGAAGAAGTCCGCGCCAGAAATGACATTGTGGATGTTATCTCCGGCTATGTAAAACTGCAGCGAAAGGGCAGTTCTTATTTTGGACTCTGCCCGTTTCATAATGAAAAATCACCGTCCTTTTCCGTTAGTCCGTCCAAACAAATGTATTATTGCTTTGGCTGCGGTGCCGGTGGAAATGTATTTACCTTTATTATGGAATATGAAAATTATACATTTCCGGAGGCTTTGAAATTGCTGGCAGATCGGGCGGGGGTTTCCCTGCCGGAGGTAGAATACTCTGAAGAGGCGAAAAAGCAGAGGGATTTGAAGAGTTCGGTGCTGGAAGTAAATAAAATGGCAGCAAAATATTTTTATTATCAGCTGCGTGCCAAACAGGGAGAAAAAGCGATGGAATATCTCAGAGAAAGGAAACTTTCAGATGAGACAATGAGACGCTTTGGACTTGGATATGCAGGCCAGTACAGTGATGAACTATACCGTTATCTTAAAAAAAATGGGATTTCGGAAGAATTGATGAAGGAATCCGGATTGATGAATGTAAATGAACGACAGGGAATGTATGATAAATTCTGGAACCGGGTCATGTTTCCGATTATGGATGTAAATGGAAAGGTGATTGGGTTTGGCGGAAGAGTCATGGGAGATGCGAAACCAAAGTATCTTAATTCTCCTGAGACAGTGATATTTGATAAAAGCCGGAATTTGTACGGACTGCATATTGCACGAACTGCACGGAAAAAATATATGCTGGTGTGTGAAGGATATATGGACGTAATTTCAATGCACCAGGCTGGTTTTACAAATGCGGTTGCTTCGCTTGGAACAGCGCTGACGAGTCAGCATGCATTGCTTCTGAAACGTTATACGGATGAGGTGATTTTGACGTACGACAGTGACGAAGCCGGAGTCAAGGCGGCGCTTCGGGCAATTCCGCTTCTTAAGGAGGCTGGTGTGTCGGCTAAAGTACTTCATATGGATCCGTATAAGGATCCGGATGAATTTATTAAGGCACTTGGAACGGATGCATTTCAGGAACGGATCGATCAGGCAGAAAATAGTTTTCTGTTTGAAATCTCCATTCTGCAAAAAACGTATGATATGAAGGATCCGGAATCGAAGACAAAATTTTTCCAGTCGGTAGCCGCCAAAATAGCAGAATTCGAACTGGAAATCGAACGTGAAAATTATATTGAGGCAGTCGCAGCGAAGTACAAGATTTCATTTGACGGTATGCGAAAAATGGTCATGAATTGCCTGATGCAGGGAGTACCGCTGCGTGCAAGAACGGTGTTGACAAAGAGACAGCAGTCACAGCCGGAAAAAGAAGATGGAATTTTAAAATCCATGCGGCTGCTGCTTACCTGGCTGAGTGAGTATCCGGGCCTCTACCGAGCGATCTCAGCCTATGTCAAACCGGAAGATTTTACGGACAGCCTGTATAGAGAAGTAGCAGAAATGCTTTATGAGCAGCTGGAAAAGGGTGAACTGAATCCGGCAAGGATTACCAGCCATTTTACGGATCCGGAACAGCAAAGAATTGTTGCACAGATTTTCAATACAAAAATCCGGGCGGAAAATCAGACGGAACAGGAAAAGGCAATTCGTGAGAGCATCTATAAGGTGGTTAATTATGGAATAACGCAGAAGACAAAAGAACTGGAGCCGACCGATATACAAGGGCTTCAGAAGCTGATACAGGCAAGAAAGCGGCTTCAGGAGCTGGGACGGCTGCATATTTCTTTGTAGCGAAAAAAGCAGGAATTTTCTCAATTGAGAGATAAGACTGGAAGGGTGACCCGTTGAAAAAGGTGAGGTTCGCAGTGAATGGACAAGAAGCGGCAGCACAAGGCAGAGCAGGAATTGGAAAGGCAGGTAAAATGGATGGAGGTACAGGCGATAGAATTTCAAAAGAAACTGCAGGAACTGGTAGCGCTTGCGCGAACAAAGAAAAATATTCTGGAATATAAAGAACTTCAGGATTTTTTTGAGGGCATGTCTCCAAGTGAACAACAGTATGATTGTATTATAGAATATCTGGAGCATAAAGGAATAGATGTTCTGAAAATTTCCGATTCGGATGATGATGCATTGCTGCTGCCGGAGGAGGACGAATTTGAGGAGCAGGAAGAAGACCTGGACAAGCTTGATCTGAGCGTCCCGGACGGAATCAGTACGGATGATCCGGTGAGGATGTATTTGAAGGAAATTGGCCGTATCCCATTACTAAGTTCAGAAGAAGAGGTGGAGCTTGCAAGACGGATGAGCGAAGGGGATGAGGATGCGAGAAAAAAGCTCGCTGAAGCAAATCTTCGTCTGGTGGTCAGTATTGCGAAACGATATGCGGGACGTGGTATGCAGCTGCTGGATCTGATTCAGGAAGGCAATCTGGGACTGATTAAGGCAGTGGAAAAATTCGATTATACGAAAGGTTATAAATTCAGTACGTATGCAACCTGGTGGATCAAACAGGCAATCACGCGTGCAATCGCCGATCAGGCCAGAACGATTCGGATTCCGGTACACATGGTAGAAACGATGAATCGGGTGATCCGTACCTCCCGCCAGCTTTTACAGGAATTAGGACGGGAGCCAAAGCCGGAGGAAATCGGGAAACGGCTTGATATGCCGGCAGATAAAGTGCAGGAGATCCTGAAAATTTCACAGGAACCGGTATCTATGGAGACTCCGGTAGGAGAAGAGGATGACAGCCATCTGGGAGATTTTATTCGGGATGACCATATTCCGATACCGGATGAGGCGGCTACGTTCAGTATTTTAAGGGAACAGCTGGTGGAAGTGCTTTCCACACTGACGGATCGGGAGCAGAAGGTGCTTCGTCTTCGCTTTGGACTGGATGACGGACATGCACGCACGCTGGAGGAAGTTGGAAAAGAGTTCAATGTGACAAGGGAACGCATCCGGCAGATTGAAGCAAAAGCGCTGCGGAAGCTGCGCCATCCGTCCAGGAGCAGAAAGCTGAAAGATTATCTGGAATAAGCGGAACATTTCTGCCCAATATTCGCATATCGTGAAGCTTGCGCTCCACTTTTATGTTCATATCGGGGCGAGTCATTAAGCCATAAAACCACTCCTGTGCAAGCACATCGTGGTTTCGGGCTTTTAACCCTGGCATCATAGTAAAAGGATAAATGAAAAAGTGTGAAAAGAAAGGAAAAGCAGAACATGCAGTTATCAAAACGTTTGAGTGCGGTGGCCGGCCTGGTAAGCAGTGGCGGCGTGCTTGCTGACGTCGGAACCGATCATGGCTACATACCGATCGCGCTTGTGGAGGCAGGACGCATCCGCCATGCGCTTGCAATGGATATTAATCAGGGGCCGCTGGCTCGTGCAAAGGAGAATATCCGGCAGCATGGTCTTGAAGAGAAGATCGAAACCAGACTTTCAGATGGCCTTATGGCAATGAATAAAGGCGAAGCAGATACGGTTTTGATTGCGGGCATGGGTGGATTTTTGATGGTCCGGATTTTAAATGCAGGAAAAGAAGTATTGACAGGGTGTAGGGAATTGGTTCTGCAGCCGCAGTCCGACCTGATCAGTGTGCGTACTTGGCTGAAAGAAGAGGAGTATGAAATTACGGAAGAGGATCTTGTCCTGGAGGATGGGAAGTATTATCCGATGATGCGTGCTCAGAAAAGGCAGGCGAAAACGGAAGAAGTGATGAAGTGTGACGGACCGGAAGAAGAACTGCAGCTGGAGCAGGAACTGCGTTACGGTCCACAGCTTCTTTGGAATAAGCATCCGCTTCTTGAAGGCTATCTGGAACGTGAGGAAACTCTGTACAGGAATGTCCTTGATTCACTAAGCGGAAAGAATACCGAAGGAGCTGCGGCGCGGCGTGCGGAGGTGGAGCATGAGCTTTTCCTTATTGACAAAGTGCGCAGAAATTTATCCAAGCCTAGTGTACTGTATCACTCACATTTGGCCTAATGGCTTGTCTGAATTTCCATCTGCTGCGTTATCGTCAATCGACGATGCCACCGCTACGCCTACGTTTTTTCATCTGCACACCCGAATCCGCATTCTGCGCGATTGGTATAGTTATTTACGAAACGGTGTACTGGAAGATGCCCGCTTCTGTAAGTGGTGAGTTAATTACAACCCATCTCAGTGGAAGTCCGATTTTCACTAAGATAAAGATTTAAATAATTTCACCGGGACAGGTGACTGGAAAGGAAGAAAAATGAACGTCGGAACGATTATAAGAGAGCTTGACCTGGAATTTCCAATAGACCTGGCAATGGACTGGGATAATCCGGGACTTCAGGTCGGAAGCAGTCAAAAAGAAGTGAAAAAAGTTTTTGTTGCACTGGATGCAACGAATGAAGTGATAGAGGAATGTATTGTATGGCAGGCAGATCTTCTGGTGACGCATCACCCTCTGCTGCTTTCTGGTATCAGGCAGATTAATGATGAATCAATGTACGGAAGAAAGATACTGGCATTGGCAGAGCATGGAATTGCACATTATGCCATGCATACAAATTATGATGTGGCAAAGATGGCAGAGCTGGCCGGAAGACAGATGAAGCTTCAGAATCAGGTTCCGCTTGAACAGACGGGCTGTGGGGAGGACGGGACTTTGTATGGAATCGGATGTATCGGTGATTTTGAAAAAGAGATGACGGCGGAATCATGTTGTGAGATGGTTAAGGAAGCATTTCATTTGCCGCATGTGCGATTATTCGGAGAAAAAACGACAAAAATAAAAAAAGCGGCACTCTGCCCGGGAGCGGGAAAGAGCATGATCAGCGATGCGCTTGCAGGAGGTGCACAGATCTATATTACCGGAGATATCGGGCATCATGATGGGCTGGATGCGATGGACCAGGGACTTTTGATCATTGATGCCGGACATTATGGAATTGAACAGATTTTTATTCCGCATATGGAAGCATGGATCAAAGAACATTTTAAGAATCTGGAAGTAAGAAGAACAACCGGAAAAGAACCTTTTGAGGTGATTTGACGAACACATTCGTGTCTGTATTATAATGTACGGCTCTGAGTCTTTTTGCATTTGCTCAGGTACAAAAAGATTTGAGAGTACATTTATTGAGAATGGAGGAGCAAAATGAACGAATCACAGCTGATGGTGGAGATAAACGGAGAAAAGCGGACGTATCCTTTGGAAACAACGTATCGCGAAATTGCAGAGGAATATCAGAAGGAATATCCGGCAAGGATCATACTTGCAAAGGTAGACGGAAGACTGCGGGAACTGACGAAAAAAGCAGAGAATGCAGTCAGAGTGTCTTTTGTGACGGTAAAAGATAAGGCAGGTTACAGCACATACTGCCGAAGTGTGGAATTGCTGATGCTCAAGGCAATTTATCATGTTGTCGGAGATAATCGCAAAATCGAGCGGGTAGGGGTACATTTTTCGGTGAGCGGAGGCTATTACTGCACGATGCAGGGAAGCGTACCGGTAACACAGGAGTTCCTCGATCAGGTGAAAGCGTATATGAAGGAGCTTGTGGAGAAAGCACAGCCAATCCGGAAAATATCTGTTCCGACTTATGAGGCGAGCCGCAGATTTCGGGAATATCGGATGTATGATAAGGAGCAGCTGGTGCGCTACCGCAGAGCATCCAGGGTAAATATTTATAATCTTATGACATTTGAGGATTATTTTTATGGATATATGGCACCGGATACCTCCTGGCTGACCTGCTTTGACCTGCGTCTTTATGAGGATGGCTTTGTGCTTCTTTTTCCATCGATGCAGGAACCGGAGAGTCTGCCGGAATTTTCGCCGAGTAAAAAAATCTGGCAGGTACAGAAAGATTCGATGGAATGGGGAGCAAGGCTTGGAATACCGACGGTTGGGGCGCTGAATGATTATATTGTACAAAATGATGTGAAGTCTCTGATCATGGTACAGGAAGCATTTCACGAGAAAAAAATAGCAGAGATGGCAGGAATGATTGCTGCATCGCCGGAAAAAAAGATTGTCCTGATTGCCGGGCCTTCTTCGTCAGGAAAAACAACATTTTCACATCGGCTTTCCACTCAATTGGCAGTCTACGGTTTGCATCCGCATCCGATCGCTGCAGATGATTACTTTGTTGCGAGAGAAGAAACACCAAAGGATGAAGATGGAAAATATGATTTTGAACGAATTGAAGCGATTGATATCGAGCAGCTCAATGAAGATATGACGGCTCTTTTGCGGGGAGAAATGGTGGAGCTTCCAAGCTTTAATTTTAAAACCGGAAAGCGCGAGTATAAGGGACGCTTTAAAAAACTGGAAAAAAATGATATTCTGATTATTGAAGGGATTCACGGATTAAATGATAAGCTGACCTATGCGCTCCCAAGAGAAAGCAAATTCCGGATTTATATCAGTGCTCTGACACAGCTGAATATTGATGAGCACAATCGGATACCGACAACGGATGGTCGTTTGCTCCGCCGGATTGTGAGAGATGCAAGAACCAGAGGAACATCTGCGAAAGCGACCATTGCAATGTGGGATTCTGTGCGCAGGGGAGAGGAGAACCATATTTTCCCGTATCAGGAAAATGCAGATGTGATGTTTAATTCTGCTCTGATTTATGAACTGGCCGTACTGAAACAGTATGCAGAGCCACTGCTTTTTTCAATCGGGCCGGAGGAGGATGAGTACGAAGAAGCAAAGCGGCTTTTGAAGTTTCTTGATTATTTTCTTCCGATTCCGGGGGATGCGATTCCAAATAATTCATTGATCCGGGAGTTTATCGGAGGCGGCTGCTTTGATCTGTAACAGTAACAAAACAGATCAAAACGGCCGAGAACCGAAAAGAAAAGGATTTACAAAACGGCTGTGATATGATAGAATGCGGATTGCAAAATAATAAGTAGGATAAATGGTCGCGGCTGGCAGGCCGAAAGGTGCCAGACGAGGAAAGTCCGGGCTTCACAGGGCAAGGATGCCGGATAACATCCGGTGGAGGCGACTCCAAGGACAGTGCAACAGAAATGAACCGCCGCGTTACTGCGCGGTAAGGGTGGAAGGGCAGTGTAAGAGACTACCGCCCTCCTGGTAACAGGAGGGGCATATGTAAACCCCATCCG
>CAKRPI010000020.1 GCA_934376945.1 uncultured Lachnospiraceae bacterium
TTTTTTTCGTCGAAGCCTGCGGCTCCTCTGCAAAGCTGTTCCATTCTTTGCAGGCCGGACACTGTCCCATCCATTTGGAGGATTCAAACCCGCAGTTCTGACAGAAAAATATCGTCTTTGCCTTTGGCATTTATAATTTCACAACCTTTACCGGAACAAGATCTGCCTCACCGATTTCTACGCTCAGCACCAGTTTTCCGCCCATCTGTGTTACCATTTTTCCTACATTCGTATCATTGATGTAAATCTTATATTCTGCATTATCCTCCAGACCAAGAATGATCTGCACATCTTCTTTTCCTTCTACTTCAAAAGATACGCCGTTCTGTGTCGAATGGAAATGGTGTACTGCAGTTCCCGGTACGGATTCATAAACAAACATTCCGTTCTTTTCAAGCTTTGTGATCTCATCAAAGGTCTTTACCTTATAAATATCTCCCTCATACTCATAATCGGATTTCTTTGCTTTTTCCGAAAGCTCATATGCGCCAAAGCTGAGTGTGCCATCCTCTTCTGTACGGATAAGCTCTTTAATTCCTGACATTTTCATGCCCTCCTGATGTGTTTTTCACAGACCGGAATCCACCGGTCCATCGCCTTGTATGTTTCGATTATTGTGCTATTTTACCATAAAGCATAGTAAAATTCCAGCATTTTTTACTTACAGGACTGTATGAATTCATTCACTTTGGAAAACTATTTTTCCCTTCTGCAGCCCGACGTGTACCGTATCGCCCACTTTGATTTTTCCGGCCAGAATCTCTTCCGCAAGTGCATCCTCGATCTGTCCCTGCACAGCACGGCGCAAGGGTCTCGCTCCATACTTCTCGTCAAACCCTGCTTCAGAAATATGCTTCTTCACCGCACCACTGACCTTGAGTGTAATCTGAAGCTGTTCAAAGCAACGCTTCTGCAGTTCTGAAAGCAGGAGCCCCGTAATCTGAAAGATTTCGTCTTTTGTCAGAGAATGGAACACGATCGTTTCATCAATACGATTCAGGAACTCCGGTTTGAAAATCCGGCGCACCTCTTCCATTACGCTTCCCTTCATGGCCTCATAATTGCGTTTTTCATCCTTTCCGGCTCCGAATCCCAAATGCTTTGGCGACACAATGGACTGAGCACCTGCATTTGATGTCAGAATCAGGATCGTATTTTTAAAATCCACCTTACGGCCATGGCCATCCGTGATATGCCCTTCATCTAATACCTGCAGCAGTATATTAAACACATCCGGATGTGCCTTTTCAATTTCGTCAAACAGAATTACCGAATATGGATTTCTCCGTACTTTTTCTGAGAGCTGACCGCCTTCCTCATAACCGACATATCCTGGCGGTGATCCAACCAGTCTGGAGACGCTGTGCTTTTCCATATATTCTGACATATCAACCCGGATCATGGACTGTTCACTGCCAAACACTACCTCTGCAAGTGCCTTGGAAAGTTCTGTCTTTCCGACACCGGTCGGTCCGAGAAACAGGAAAGAGCCAATCGGCCGCGCCGGATTTTTCAAGCCTGCACGGCTGCGGCGCACCGATTTTGCAACTGCCTGTACCGCTTCCTCCTGTCCGATCACTCGTTTGTGCAGCTCTGCATCCAGATGAAGAAGCTTTTTTGACTCAGTTCCGGCAAGCTTCTGTACCGGGATCTTGGTCCAGACAGAAACAATCTGTGCAATATCCTCTTCTGTTACTTTGGATACTCTTCCGTCCTGCTTCTGCTGCATCTTTTTCCGATGCTTTTCAAGCTTTTCATCCAGCACTTTTTTCTGCTGGTTCAATTCCCGTGCCTTCTCAAGCTGACCACTGCGCAGTGCCTGTTCCCGTTCTTCAAGCAGCGCGTCATATTCCTCCTGCATTTTCGCCGTCTGCTCCGGCATCTGATAATATCCAAGTTGACGCCTCGACGATGCTTCATCAATCAAATCAATCGCCTTGTCCGGCAGGAAACGGTCATTAATATAACGTTTCGAAAGCTTTACTGCTGCCTCCAGCGCTTCATCCAGTATCGTCACACCGTGATGCTTTTCATATGCCGGCCGAAGTCCCTTCAAAATCTGAAGCGTTTCCTCTTCAGACGGTTCTTCTACGTGTACCGGCTGAAACCGGCGCTCCAATGCCGGATCTTTTTCAATATACTTCCGGTATTCCTCCTGTGTTGTCGCACCGATCAGCTGTAATTCTCCTCTTGCCAGAGAGGGCTTTAAGATATTCGATGCATCCAGTGCACCTTCCGCTCCGCCTGCACCGATAATTGTATGAAGCTCATCAATAAACAGAAGCACATCGCCGCTGTCCACCACTTCATTGATAATCCGTTTGATACGTTCCTCAAACTCACCACGGTACTTGGAGCCTGCCACCATCCCGGCCATATCAAGGGTAACAACCCTTTTATTCTGCATCGGAGCCGGAACCTCTCCGTTTACGATTTTTTGTGCCAGTCCTTCAACAATCGCTGTTTTTCCGACTCCTGGCTCGCCGATCAGACATGGATTATTTTTTGTCCGGCGACACAGGATCTGCATAATCCGTTCTATTTCAGTCTCTCTTCCAACCGTCACATCAAGCTTGTGCATAGCCGCCAGATCCGTCAGATCACGACTGTATTGATCCAGTAACGGGGTCGTACTGTCCCCTTCTCCTTCTGCCGCCGCCTTTGCCAAGCGGATCAGATCCTTGTATTTTTCGTCAGACATGCCTGTAACCTGGGCAATATCTGCATACAGCTTCTGCAGATTTGCGCCAAGTGTATGCAGAAGTCTTGACGCCACACAGTCCACATCCCGCAAAATTGCCAGCAGAATATGTTCCGTTCCGATTTCCGTATCTTCAAAAAAATGAGCCATTTCTTCGCTTTCCCGAAGAATGCTTTTTGCTCTCGGGGACCATTCCTTCGAAGCCTTTGTCTCTTTTGATTCCGGTGCCACCAGCTCACCAATCAGCTCCAGAAGTTTATTTTCTTCAACGTGGTTTTCCCGCAGAATTGCGCCTGCAGTCCCATCCTGCTCTCTGACAAGGGCAAGCAGCAGATGTTCAGAACCGATATAACGGTGTCCGCCCTGCTTTGCGGATTTCTCAGCCAGCTTCAGAACCTGCTTCGCATTTTCTGTATAATTTAACTGCATTAAGTCTCCTCCTGTATCTGATTACTGTTCATAATCGTCATAACATTCATTTACCATTGCATGGATTTCTTCCCGCGTAATATTTTTACAGATGCCTTTTGCAAGAAGCATCCGCAGGCTGTTTCTGAGCTCCGCGACAGCCTGTGCCTTATTATTATCCAGCGCTACAACTGCTCCTCTTCTGCGGTCGATCGTCACAAAGCCCTCCTGCCTCAAAACAGAATACGCTTTATTTACCGTATGCATATTAATTCCAACATCATCTGCCAGCTGTCTTACTGACGGAAGTGTATCTCCCTCCTGCAGAAGTGATGTTGCGATTCCAAGTATAATCTGGTTTCGAAGCTGCATATAGATTGCTTCGTCACTCTGAAAGTCTATTTCTATCAGCATTGCTGTTTCCTCCCTTGTGATAGTCATCATATAACACCGAGGCAAATCTGTCAAGCAGAAGCACCCGAAAGCAAAAAGCATTCTGCCCGCCGTCTTTTCCGGTAACCGGGCAGAATGCTTTCTGGTTTTCTTAGTCTGTTTCTCTTTCCTATAGCAATTCAATAAATAATGCAGACAAGACGATTTGGCAGAGCGCGAAAGACAAGGATGAAATCTGCAGGCGTGCTGACGCACGGCAAAGATTTTTGACGCAGTATTTCACGCTCCGACAAATCGGATGGGATGCATTATTTTGCAGAATTGCTATAATTGCTGCATCTTTACAGATCGATCATATTAATCTCCACACGATCTGATTTTTCCTTTGGCGGATTGTATTCATGCTCCGGTTCCGGTTCCTGATATTCCGGCATCGTCTTTGGCTGTTTTCTGGCCTGTGACGGCTTCGGAACATCCGCCGGATCATCCTTCTGCCTGCGGATACTCTTTTTTTCCTTCCGCTCCGCTTTTTTATCTGCCTTTTTATCTGTGCGCTTCTGTGGCTTTTCCTCTGACATCATATGACTGCCCTGAGCCGCTTCCGCTTCCTCTGTTTCATAAGAATCTGCTTCATAAGAGGCATGTTCGTATGCATCATTGTTTTGTCCGCCATTATACAGGTCATCATTGTATTCCTGCTCCGATGGGTCAATGTAGCTTCCGTCCGGTGCAAAGCTTCCTTTGTATCCGCTTCCGTTTTCTGCTTCATTTTCATAAGAATTCCGCCCCTTCTGCGGATATCCCATACTCAGATAGGAATCTCTTTCTGCCTTCAGATCACGTTTTTTCAAAATCAGATTGATGACAACAAACAAAAGTACAATGCACACTCCGATCAGTCCATACAGGATCTTCGTCAGAAGATTCTGCCTGTCACGGTAGCTGGCTGCCTCGCTCTTTAATGTCGCAATCGTATTCTCTGCTTCCTCCAAAGAGCTTCTGTCCACCTTGACAAAACGCGGATCTTCCGTCTCCGGTTCCGTCTCTGTCTGCTTCTCAGTCGCTGCCTCCGTCTGTGCCTCTGACACCGGCTCTGCTGCCGCACTCGTGCTTTCATCAGTTGTCACATACAGATAATAGGCATACTGACTTCCATTTTCCGCGCATACAGTAATCACTACCGTTGTCTTGCCATCTTCCCCGATATCCTGTCCGGTAATATCAACGATCGTAGCATTTTCGTTGGATGTAACCGGATTTAATTCCAGGCGGCTCGTTCCGGCTGGTACTGTGACATTATACTCAATTGTACTGTATACAAAATCCGGTGATACTGTTACTCCTTCTGTCGTAATTCCAAGGGTCGACAGGGAATTATCTCCGGATCCTCCTTCCTCCGCCAGCACAGGGATGGCAAAGATCCATACGAGCGCCAGAAGAGTCAGAAATAATGATTTCCTTCTTACTGTTCTCTTTTCCATTGATACTCTCCTCATATACCTGAACATTCAGGCCTCGTCAATCGCTTTTCCGATATCATGACGATAATATTTGTTTTCAAAACGCACCCAGTCTACTGCTTTATAAGCATTTGCACGTGCCTGCTTCAGATCATCGCCCTTTGCCGTCACACCGAGCACACGGCCACCGTTTGTCACAATGCTTCCATCTTTTCCTTTCGCAGTTCCTGCATGGAACACATAATAGCCGTCTTTGTCTTTAAATACGTCAAGCCCTTCAATCGGATAACCTTTTTTGTAGCTGACCGGATATCCATCGGAAGCCAGTACAACACAGACCGCTGCATTATCCTCAAACTCCAGATCAATCTGATCCAGGGTTCCGTCAATGCACGCTTCAAATGCTTCAATAATATCCGTTTTCATACGCGGAAGCACAACCTGAGTCTCCGGATCACCGAACCGTGCATTATACTCCAGCACCTTCGGTCCGTCCTCTGTCAGCATCAGGCCAAAGAAAATAATGCCCTTAAATTCCCGTCCCTCTGCACGCATTGCATCTACTGTCGGCTGATAAATATACTTTTTACAGTATTGATCAATCTCCTCCGTATAAAACGGGCTTGGAGAAAATGTTCCCATTCCTCCCGTATTCAATCCGGTATCTCCGTCACCGGCACGCTTATGATCCTGTGCGGATGTCATCGTGCGAACTGTCTTGCCGTCCACAAAAGTCAGAACAGATACCTCACGGCCTGTCATGAACTCCTCGACTACCATACGGCTGCCTGCCTGTCCGAATTTTTTGTCCGTCATGATTTCCTTTACGCCTTCTTTTGCTTCTTCCAGCGTATTGCAGATCAAAACGCCCTTTCCGAGTGCCAGACCGTCTGCCTTCAGAACAATCGGCATTTTTGCTGTTTCAAGATAAGCAAGTGCGTCCTCTGCACAGTCAAAATTCTCATACGCAGCCGTTGGAATATGATACTTTTTCATCAGATCCTTGGAAAATGCCTTGGAGCCCTCAAGAATTGCCGCATTTTTACGCGGTCCGAATACACGCAGCCCCTGTGCTTCAAATACGTCCACAACACCTCCGACCAGCGGATCATCCATACCGATCACGGTCAGGTCAATCTCGTGTTCTTTTGCAAATGACGCCAGTTTTTCAAACTCCATTGCTTTGATATCCACACACTCGGCATATTCAGCAATCCCCGCATTGCCGGGCGCACAATAAATTTTTTCTACCTTCGGTGACTGTGCCACCTTCCAGGCAATTGCATGCTCTCTTCCGCCGCTTCCTACGATCAAAACCTTCATCTGTTTTTCCTCCTGATGCGCAGCGATTCTAAAAAGAATCTGTCAGCTTATGCTGGTGCGCTAACTCTCACGATGTTCGACTTGAATTTATTCTGCAATTTTCACGTGTCCGTCTTCTACTGAAATTCTTCCATTTGCAATCAGATCGATCGCCTGTGGTAAAATCACCCACTCTGCCTCCTGCATCACACGCAGCTGAAGCTCCTTCGGTGTATCCTCCTGCTTCACTTCCACTGCCTTCTGCAGGATGATCGGACCGGTATCTGTACCGCCATCTACAAAATGAACCGTCGCACCGGTCACCTTTACACCGCGCGCCAGCACAGCCTCATGTACGCCAAGCCCGTAATAGCCGGTTCCGCAAAAAGATGGGATCAAAGCCGGATGAATGTTGATGATCCGATTCGGATAAGCATCCACAATGCATTGTGGAATTACCACAAGGCATCCGGCCAGCACAACAAGATCCGCCTCTGATTCCTGCAGCTGTGCAAGCAGCGCCTGATTGAATGCTTCCTTTTCCGGATAATCTGCCCTTGTCACACAGGCAGACGGAATTCCTGCTTTTGCTGCGCGTTCCAGTGCATACGCCTTTTTGCTGTTGCTGATCACCTTAACTACTCTGGCATTCGTCACCTTTCCGCTTTCTATCGCATCAAGAATTGCCTGAAGATTCGTACCACCGCCCGATACCATTACCGCAAGCTTCAGCATAACTCCACGCCCTTTTCTCCATCTGCCACATTGCCGATCACCCACGCCTGATCTCCTGTCTTCGCAAGCGCCTCGATCGTCTTATCCGCATCTGCCGGATCAACCGC
This sequence comes from uncultured Lachnospiraceae bacterium, assembly GCA_934376945.1. Taxonomy (GTDB): domain Bacteria; phylum Bacillota; class Clostridia; order Lachnospirales; family Lachnospiraceae; genus Choladousia. Next base: position 7,107 of record CAKRPI010000020.1, read on the forward strand.
CAGTACCATACCAATTCCCATATTGAACGTATTGTACATCATCTGTTCTTCAATGGAGCCTTCCCTTGCCAGCATTTTGAAAATTGCCGGAACCTCGTAGCTGTCTTTCTTTACGACTGCCTTTACGCCATCCGGCAGCATTCTCGGAATATTTTCATAGAATCCGCCGCCCGTAATATGGCTGCAGCCTCTGATCGTCACACCCGCTTCTTTTACACTGCGCAGTGCCTTCACATAAATGCGGGTCGGAGCAAGAAGTGCCTCGCCAAGTGTTTTTCCGAGCTCCCCATGGTAAGTATCAAGTGTTTCTTTGTCCATCTGAAATACCTTGCGCACCAGAGAAAATCCATTGCTGTGTACACCGGTGGATGCAATTCCGATCAGTGTATCTCCGGCCTTGATCGATTCACCTGTAATCAGATCCTTTTTATCTACCACGCCGACTGCGAAACCAGCCAGATCGTAATCGTCTTCCGGCATCAGTCCCGGATGCTCTGCCGTCTCGCCGCCAATCAATGCACAGTCAGACTGTACACAGCCTTCTGCCACGCCGGAAACGATTGCCGCAATCTTCTCCGGATAATTTTTTCCACACGCAATATAGTCCAGGAAAAACAGCGGCTCGCCACCTGCACATGCGATATCATTAACACACATCGCCACTGCATCAATACCGATCGTATCATGCTTGTCCAGAATAAATGCAAGCTTTACTTTTGTACCACATCCGTCTGTACCTGAAAGCAGCACCGGCTCTTCCATATTTTTGATCTTCGCAAGTGAAAACGCACCTGAAAATCCGCCGAGACCACCCAGCACCTCTTCTCTCATCGTACGCTTTACGTACTGCTTCATCAGTTCAACTGATTTGTATCCTGCTTCAATGTCCACTCCAGCCTTCTTGTAATCCATGACGTTCCTCCCTGTGAATCCGATGTATGTTATTTATTTTTTCTGGCTTTCCACGTATGCTCTGTGACCGATCTCCTGCAGCTTCTGGTCTTTCTTTTCTACCTGCTCTTTTAATTCAGCCGCATATGCTTTTACTTTCTCAAGCAGCTCCGGATCTGAAGTCGCGAGAATCTTTGCCGCCAGAATACCTGCATTTGCACCGCCATTGATTGCTACTGTAGCTACCGGGATGCCGGAAGGCATCTGTACGATGGAATAAAGGGAATCCCTTCCGCCAAGTGACGTTGTATGCATCGGAATACCGATAACCGGCATCGGAAAAATTGCTGCGCACATGCCAGGAAGATGCGCTGCCATACCTGCTCCTGCAATGATCACCTTAAAGCCCTTTGCTTCTGCCGTCTTTGCGTATTCAAAGAACACATCCGGCTCTCTGTGTGCGGAAATGATCGTCATCTCATAATCGATTCCGAACTTTTCCAGCATATCTGCCGCCTTGCTCATTACAGGCATATCTGAGTCACTGCCCATCACAATTCCTACTTTTGCCATTGTACTTTCTCCTTCTGTTTCATTTCCTTTGGTTGTCTTCTGTTATATTTCATTGCAGTCGGCGCTTTCTAAAAATCTGTCCTGCCGGACCTTCCCCGACCGCCTTTCCATGAGCCTTCCGGCTCACAGACGAACTCATTCTACTAACTAATACAGGCCTTGTCAATGCCTCTGCCTGAATTCTGGACAATTTTCCCTTATCCTTCGTCCAATGCCTCATTCAGCTTTTCCGTGCCCGGAAGAACGAATCTTCCATTTTCAATCAATGAAATTTTCCGGCCATCCTCACACAGAACCTCGATGCACCCGATTTCTTCATATGGGATCGTGATATCCGTATGACATCCGAAATAAGCCTTTGCCGGATCTTCCTTTCGCAGGATCGAAACCTCATTGTCTCTTGCAATGATCTCTTTCCCGTCCGGATTATAAACCGCTGTATCCTCAGCCCAGCTGTAGCAGGTATCACCGACTGCAAAATGCGGTCCCATCTTCTCTGCGATCAGAATCGGAAGTTTATCCGCAATCTGATATTTCTTTGCCATTGCATAAGCTACCGTATTCGTACCGATCGCAAACTCGCCAAGCGGCAGTGTATCGTGATGATACATGACATTCTCATAAAAATATTTTTTATTTTCTTCCTCTTCTTCAAAATTTGCACAGCCGTACGATACAATCCGTCCATTTTCAAATGCTACCTGAAGATCGATATAATTTAGTTCTCTGAGATAAACCTGTTTTACATGAAGGAGTCCGTTCGTTCCTTCCAGCTTCGGTGAGGTAAAGACCTCTCCGACCGGAATATTCACATCCGCCACACAGTTTTCAAACAACGTCTGCTTCATCGGATCCGTCATTTTATGAAGGGCCACCGTCAGTTCTGTCCGGTTTCCGTCTCTTCCCTGAATATGCACAGCCGTTCCCTGATCCAGCGCATCGATAAGTTTTTGCTGTAGATCGCGGTACAGGACGTAATCCAGCGTATTGAGCTTCACTGTTTCCCGGAATATCTCCTCGAACTGTGCTCCGATCTCCGGTACCGGGAACGCAATAATCGTAAAGCTGCGTTCTTTTCCAATGATATACTGATTGGTCAGCTGCGCAGATTCATTCGCATACAGAACCATCAGTTTTTCCTGCTTTTCGCTTAAATGGCAGGATTCCTCCTGTGCGGTTGGCACGAACGGCGTTTCACCGAATGTCTCTACGACTGCCGGACCTGCATGCCACGCTGCAAGCTGTTTCCATTTTTCATAAGCCGTCCGCATGACACCCAGCTTACGCTCCATGAATTTCTTATCGAAATAAATCGCAGCATCTGCACGATGGTCATAATCAAATTGCGGGTTTGCCGATGCCCCCGTATAACCGACCCGAAGATTCTGGCGTTTATTCAGGGTGCTTACTGCCGCACGGTAAATCACCGGACGCAGTCCCATCTTTTCAAAATTCCAAACAGCTTTTCGAATCATCCGTTCAAAGCCAAGCTGATACCGGATATTGACAGTTCGTTTGATCGACAGATCTTTTCCTCCCAGTACAAAGCCGATCCGATATCCTTCTGTATACGTATCTGCCATTGCCGCAATCTCATCCTCGGAAAGCGTATTTAAAAAGCGCGCCATCTGAAGTTCATTTTCTGATACATATTCTCCGTACCGGTACAGATAACGCAAATCTGTCAGATCAGAATCCATCACGATCCTTGTTGCAAAGTCCAGCTTAGGATCAATTGATTCCTGAATCCGGCGTGTCACAAACAGCTCACTGTAATCACTGACAAACCAGTAAATAATCTGCTGGATTTCCTTATACTCCGGAATCTCTTCGGATTCAAACCGATTGTATACCTCAACGAACAGCTCCAGACAAACTACGCTTTCCTCCAGCTGTCCTTCAAATGCATAAACAAGCATCGCTCTTAATTCAGTATAAAGAAAACTGAGCAGTCTCCCATGCACTTCGCCAAGCTCTGCCACCGCATACGATGGATTGCCATAGCTTACGTCATAATGCTCCGGCAGAATATCCTCATACATTTTATGGTTCAGCTCCTGCCACTGCTCCAGCGTATATTCCTTCGTCTCACCGGACAAAAGCTTCGTCCGAAGACCATCCACCCAAATCAGAAATTCTGCTGTCTTCTTAAAATAAACGCAAAAAGGGGCGGGCACTGTCTCTTCCTGGCCGATTTCGCGAATTCGTTCCATTGCAAGGGTGTACCGCTCCTTTAAATACTCTTCTTTTTTATTTATTTCTTCCATTTTTTCACCTGCTGTTTTCCGCATGCCCCGATTTTCCGGGGCATGCTTCTGATTCATTCTTCCTGATCCGTCACTCCACCAGTCCCAGGCAGACGATAAAAAACCATCCCGCAATCGCTGCCGTGCTCATGATCGTCCCGAATTTGCTGCAAAAATAAGACCTGCATTCATCATGAAATCCGGCAAATCCATATCCGAGTCCGCAAAATGCCATTACAATTCCGGTAAACCCTACTGCTCCGATCCAGGTATTCGCCATTCCTTTCATCAGAAATGAAACGAACAACATTCCTGCCAGTATCAGTACAGACAGAATACTTAAGATCGCAGATGCAATGCTGTTTGCTGAATATTTCTTTTCTTCAAAAGAATATACCTGTCGCTTTGCCATATCAAATCTCCTGTATTGTTCTTTTATTTTCCTGAATCTGCCATTGTCTCTCCGGAGATCCCGCCAAGCCTGAAATACCATCTGTTTGAAATCCAGAACACCAGATAACCGATAAACCCACCCAGGGTATTCAACAGGATGTCATCCACATCAAAGCATCCTACCTGCAGCACCAGCTGAGAAATCTCAACGACCGCACTGATTTCAAAGCTAAGCAGCACGATCTTCCAGGATTTCCGCATTTCTCTTGATAAAATCGGAAGAAGCGCTCCAAACGGCATAAATCCGATCACATTGCCAAGCAGATTTAAAAGCACCGTTCGAATGCCAAGGATCCTCCAATAGCGCAAATAACGCCAGATTTCCTGAAATGGCCGGATATTGTACCCCACTGCAGCTTCGTTTCGTCCATATTCTTCTGCAAAAAACAGAAAATATACCAGCCCGATCAGATACAGCCCAAACAGAAAGGCTCCGGATATCTTTATTCCCTTCCTGACCGCTGCCGCCATCAGAAAGTCAGGTCATCCTTGCTTTTCAGCAGACGTACGCTGCTTACAAGGAGAAGAACACCGGATGCGATCCCTGTTACAAGAACCACGATCCCCATCACAAGATTCCAGATCCCGGCATGCGCCAGCGTCTTATAAATTTTTTCATTCATAATTTTTTCATCCCTCCGACTGTGCCGTGCCATTTTGTTATTTTACTCCGTACTCTTCATAGTATGCATCAATTGCCGCTTTCATGGCATCATCAATAATTACTTTTCCTTTGTATTCTTTTCCGTAAAGATGTTCTACAACCTCCGCCATCGTCACGATCGCCGTTGTTTTCAGTCCATACTTTTCTTCGATTTCCTGCAGCGCACTCTTTTCTCCCTGTCCGCGCTCCATACGGTCTACTGATACTACCAGCCCCTGTACATCGACATTGCCCTGTGCCTTAATGATCGGAAGTGTCTCCTGAATAGAGGTGCCGGCTGTTGTCACATCCTCAATAATAATAACCTTATCCCCATCTCCGATCGGACTGCCAAGCAAAATCCCCTTATCGCCATGGTCCTTTACCTCTTTACGGTTTGAGCAGTAACGAATATCAACATCATACAGTTCACTGATCGCACACGTCGCTGCTACCGTAAGCGGAATTCCCTTGTAAGCCGGTCCGAAAAGCACATCAAAATCAAGTCCGAATTTGTCGTGGATTGCCTTTGCATAATAGCTGCCCAGTCTGCGCAGCTGTGCACCGGTGCGATAAAATCCGGTATTTACAAAAAACGGAGTTTTTCTTCCGCTCTTCGTCACAAAATCACCAAATTTTAAAACTTCACAGTCTACCATAAACTCAATAAATTCCTGCTTATATGCTTCCATCTGCTTTCTTATCCTCCTGACAGTAATCTGCATTCATTATATCTTTTTTATAGTATCACAAAATCAGTACAGGGTCAAAAGTTATTTCTCTGCACCTCATCTTTTCCAGGCGTAAAATCCACGCATCAAAAAAGAACCACTTTCCTTTCCGAATTTTCCCGGCACAAATATGCCAAAACACGTCCCATGAAAATGGTTCTTATAAAAATACTTCTTTTATTCCCCTTTCTGGTAATAATGTTTACCGGATGCAGCCGGAGCCATGCTCTTTCGTCTTGCAAAAAGAAGCACAAGAATCGTAAAAAGATACGGCAGCATCTGAACCAGCTGTGGAGGAATGCTTACTGCCTGAAGCCGGAACTGCATGCTTTCTGCGAATCCATAAACGAGACCGGCAAGTGCAACCCAGGTCGGCTTCCAGTTTCCGAGAATTACCATTGCCAGTGCAATATATCCTCGTCCAGATACCATATCCTTGCTGAACATATCAATATCTCCGATTGAGAGATACGCTCCCCCTACTGCTGCAAGCATACCGCTGATAATCACAAAAAGATACTGTACCAGATATACATTGACTCCCATCGTTCCCGCAAGCTCCGGATTTTCCCCAATTACCAGAATGCGAAGTCCTGTCGGTGTGCGATACAGTAACATCCAAAGAAAAAGCACACACAGAACCAGCAAATAAAACAATGGCGAAATATTACCGATGATATCTTTTATAATCGGAATCTGTGAAATAACAGGCAGCTTCCACTTTCCAAGCCCGGCAACCATCTCTGACTTTCCTTTTGAACTCCAGATTGCCTGCAAAAGTACAACCGTGATACCGGAAGCAAACATATTGATACCAAGCCCGGCAAGAACATGCTCACACTTAAATCCGACTGTCAGTACAGCCAGAACAAGTCCTGCAACGGCACCGGCCGCAATCGCAAACAAAAGCCCGATCCACGCACTTCCGGAAAGATAAGATCCCACAACTCCGAAAAAGCTGCCGATCAGCATGATTCCTTCCAGTCCCATATTGACAATGCCGACCCGTTCAGAAAGCATACCGGCAAGTGCAGCAAAAGAAATCGGGATTGCAACCCGGACCATTCCGGAAAGTAATGTTAAAATCTGTGCTCCCATTATGCTGCCACCTTCTTTCTTCTGATAATTTTTTCGACTGCCAAAATAATTCCCGGCGTAGATACAAAGATAATGATCAATGCCTGGAGAACGGTAATGAATTCTCCCGGTATATTGGTCGTACGGTTCATGCTTGAACTTCCGGCGCTCAGTGCTCCGAAAAGCAGTGCACTCGCCAATGTTCCAAGCGCTTCATTTCCTCCCATTACTGCAATTGCAATACCGCTGAAGCCATAACCAGTTGTCATATTGGAAATGTAATATCCCTGTACGCCCATCACTTCGACTGCTCCGCCGATGCCTGCGATCGCACCGGAAAGAAACATGGAGATCATGATATTTTTCCGGTTACTGATCCCCGCTGTTTCCGCTGCTTTTAAATTGCTTCCGGTCGCTCTTAATTCATATCCAAGCTTTGTTCTGTAAAAAAAGAACCAGAACGCTACTACAAGAAACAGTGCTATTATAATACCTGCATTTAATCTGGTATGCGGAATCAGTACCGCAAGTTCTGCAGATTCCTGAATTTCTTCAGTTCTTACGATCATTCCCTCTGATTTAAACGGATAATTCACCAGATATTCCACCAGATAAAGCGCCACATAGTTCAGCATAATTGTAATAATTACTTCACTGATATGCAGACGGTTTTTGATCAGTGCCGCCAGAAGCGCCCAAAGTCCTCCGCAGACTGCCGCGAGCAAAATGCAAAGCGGAATATGAAGAACTGCGGGAATCCCCTTTATATAATGACCTGCGATTGCTGCCGGCAAAGCCCCCATCAGAATCTGACCTTCTATACCTATATTAAAAATTCCTGTTTTTGCCCCTGCAGCCATCGCAAGTCCCGCAAAGATCAGCGGAATCGAGGTTCCTATCGTCTGTGCAAGATTATATGTACTTCCAAATGCACCTGAAATCATGGCACTATATGCTTCCGACGGAGAATATCCGGAAAACGCAATGATTGCAGAAGCAATCATCACAGAAAGCAGAAATGAAATCAGTATATAAACCAGCTTTTTTGCTTTACTCATTTTCTCCGACACCTCCCAGCATATAATAGCCCAGCTCTTTCTTGGAAAAGTCTTCCGTCTTTCTTTCCTCCTGTATCCTGCCTTCATAGATTACTGCAATCCGGTCGGATAATTTTACAACCTCATCCAGATCCGCCGAGAACAGAAGGATTGCCGATCCCTGATCACGCATTTTCATCAGTTCTGCATGAATATACTCAATTGCACCGATATCAACACCTCTGGTTGGCTGGGCTGCCAAAATAATACGGTTCTGATGCATCAGTGTCCGGCCAATGATCAGCTTCTGCTGGTTTCCTCCAGAAAGGGAATCTGTTGTCTGATCCACGCCCGTGGTCCGCACATCATACCTTTTGATAGCTTCTTCCGCTGTACTTCTGATTTTTTTCAGATTCAGCAACCCATGTGTTCCATAAACTGCTCTGTTATGGTAACCGAGGATAAAATTTTCCCAATTGGCAAACCCTTTTACAAAGCCTCTGACTCCACGCTCCTCCGGAATATGCCCGATATACTGCAGCATTTTTTTCGGTGTCGTATCCGAAATCACTTCTCCTTCACAGGAAATCGTTCCGCCTGTCTGACGACGGATCCCCGTGATCACTTCGATCAGCTCCGTCTGTCCATTTCCCTCTACACCTGCGATTCCAAGAATTTCCCCTGAACGAACCTGAAGAGAAATATCTTCCAAAACCTTTTTCTTCTGTCTGGAAAGGCTGATATGTGACAGTTCCAGACGAACCGGCGCGTCCTCCTTCCACGGCAGACGCTTTACTTCAAAAGACACCGGTCTCCCAACCATCAGCTCTGCCAGCCGTTCTTCATTTGTATCCTTCACATTACACGTACAAATTGTTTCACCCTTCCGAAGTATCGTGACCCGATCCGCAATTTCAAGCGTTTCCTTCAGCTTATGCGTAATAATTACAATCGTCTTATTTTCCCTTTTCAGATTGCGCAGCATTTCAAAAAGCTCAGAAACCTCCGGTGGAGTAAGCACAGCAGTTGGCTCATCCAGAAGAAGTATTGATGCATCATTATAGAGAGCCTTGAGGATTTCAACCTTCTGCCGTTCTCCGACCGAGAGATTCTCTATTTTTTCTTTCGGATCCAGTCGAAAATGATAACGGTCGATCAATTCCTTCACTTTTTGTTCCGCACCCTTCCGATCAAGAAAGATTCCCCTTTTAGGCTCATGCCCAACGATGATGTTTTCTGTCACCGTCAGATTTTCTACCTGTACAAAATGCTGATGCACCATAGAAAGTCCATAAGCAATCGCGTCATGTGCAGAATGAATTTTTACCTCTTTGTCGTTGATCCTGATTTCTCCCTTATCCGGCCTGTACAAACCGAAAAGAATCTTCATTAAAGTTGTTTTTCCCGCACCGTTTTCTCCAAGAAGTGAATGAATTTCACCTTGTTTTACGGAAAAGGAAATCTCTTTATTGGCATAAGTACCATGAAAAGATTTTGAAATATGCTCCATCCAAATTGCGTTCATATACTTCTCCCTGCAAGCAGCCACTTTCATCCCTACGTTAAAACAAATATTTATTTCACTTCATCAATTGTGACCGGAACTTCGATCTCTCCCGAAACAATTTTCTCTTTTGCAGCCTCTACTGCCTCCATTGTTCCATCCACAAGAGCTATATTGGAGCCTTCGTTCGTTACATCCACAGCTCCTTCGGCAATACCCGGATGAACAGCACCTGCTTTCAGTGTTCCTTCCATTGCCTCTTTAATGCTGTCTGTTACCACTACATCATTATTTCTCAGAGAAGACAGGATAATATGATCCGGATCAAGTACACACTGATTTACATCCACGCCAATCGCATAAAAATCTTCCTCTTTTGCTGCGTTAAATACTCCAAGTCCTGCTCCGCCAGCCAATGCATAAACAATATCTGCTCCATCTTCGTGCTCAGCCAGTGCAAGCTCCTTTGCTGTCGTTGTATCAGAGAAGGAACCTACATATTTTACTGCTACCTCAATATCCGGCTTTACAGACTTCGCACCTGCCATAAAGCCTGCTACAAAGGTATTCAGAGAAGGCGTATCCATTGCTACAACACAGCCAAGCTTATCGGTCTTTGTATTCATTCCTGCAACAATTCCAGCCAGATACGTTTTTTCCTGATCCTTAAAAAGAATGCTGGTAACATTATCATAGCCTTCCAGCTCACCATCAATAAAAAGATATTTCTGCTCCGGGAATTCAGCAGCAACGCTTGCGAGCGCCTCTGTCTGGTCAAAGCCTCCGCCGATAATCAGGTCATATTTTCCTGATGCGGAAAGATCCATGTAATCTGCTTCAAATTCAGATACCTCTGATGGCTCAACAAGCTGATAGGTCACTCCCAGCTCCTCTTCTGCCGCCTGTACTCCTGCCAGGAGACTGTCATTAAATCCACCATCACCAAGACCGCCTGTTCCGATGATCAGTGCTACTGAAAAATCAGAGGACTCTGCTGCCAAAGCGTTGCTTCCCATACCAAACATGGTTACTACTGCTGCTGCCATAACAAGTTTTCTTAATTTCATTTTCTTCTCTCCTTCGTTTTATCGTCAAAGCGGGGACTCGCAATCCACTTGCTTCGGTTAAAATAACTATTTTTTCTTCTTTTTCCGGGTATCTCTTATGCCTCTATGCGCTTTGCCACATGCTCCGGCATTTTAATGATATTCTCCTCGCTGTTGTTGTGTACCTTCTCCGGGTCGATTGCTGCCATTGCATTTAACATAACGCGTCCGACAACCGGAGCACAGCTCTCATAAATATCAAAAATAGACTGTTTCCAGTTCGGAAGAATTCCTTCCGCATGATTACTGATCACATAAAGTCCCGCATAGCTTGCACCGATCGCACGGGCCAGCGCTGCTTCCGGCATCATCGTATGACCGCTGATATCACAATGTGCATTGTACATCATCTGAATCTCCGATGCTGTTTCGAATCTTGGCGGCTCTACGACACCATAGATTCCCCTGGAAAATACACGTCTGAAAACATCCGAAGCTTTTTCCACAAGAATCTGCTGCAGATCCGGATTAATAATCTCACGCATACGAATGCTGTACGGACAAAATCTTCCGATGTTTGAATGACGTTTCGTATAATCAATAAAATCCGTCGGACAAATAATATCTCCCGGTTCAAGGAGCGGATTTATTCCGCCGCCACTGCCGTCTGCAAGAATATACTGTACACCTGCCTGCTGAAGCACCCAGAAAACACGCTCTGCCGGACAGGTATCATACGGTGAAAGACCCTTCCAGCCATGAAACGGTACATAGATAACCTGACGCGTTTTGTGATCTGCTGTAATCGATCCATCCATCTCAAACAGTTTCAGACCTATTGTCGTTCCAAACGGGGTCTCAAACTCCATATCCTTCTGAAGAAGTCTGACGCCTTCAAACGGGATATCTTCCGGGAAATTACATCCCCATGTTCCGGAACCGCCAAGATGACAGTATAACGTCTTCGGAATTTCCTTCACTATCATACATTTTCTCCTTTATTTACGTTTTGCTCTTTTACTTAAAAAATTACTTACCCAGGCGTCCCCTACTATAACATACCAACTATTTTTTTTAACAAAATACAATATAATTTCTTTCCTTCTCTTGATTAAATCTCATTTTGAGACTATTATCTCATTATGAGACAGAGGAGGAAAACTCATGAAAAAATCTTTTTTTGACAATTGCGCCAAAGAACTTCAGGGTATGATTGAACAGTATCACCTGATGACCGGACTTGAATTCGACCTGAATGATGAACAGACAATACGTGTTGCCGGTACCGGTATTTTCCGTTCTATGATCTATTGCAATGAAAACCAGACATACAGTGCACTTGAACAGGCCAAACGGGATGGTGCTCCGGTTATCATCCGCGAAAGAGGCGGAAAAATCTGTCAGCGATGTGCAAATAATGCAATCTGCACATGCTGTTCGGAAATTGTAATCCCGCTTTATCTGGATCGTATGTTTATTGGTACTTTTTCTGTTTTTTGTTATGATAAGGATTTTTATCCGGAATATCTGCAGAAATTCGATTACTACCGAAATCTTGCAGCCTTTTTATCTGAGCAGATTCTCGATAAAGTTCTCTCCTGTTATTACCAGCAGGAACTCCGTATATATAGCGAATTGTTAAAAGATTTGATCAATCATAGCTCTGATGCTTTGATTCTGATTGAAAATAAAAGAGGTGCCATTGTGAATCACAATGCTGAAATGATTCTTCAAAGAGGCGGCTTCCAGCAAAAGCTCTGTAAAAAAACAATCTCCATCCTGTCAGATTCCGAAGGCAACAATATTCGCCTAAGCAGCGGCGGACACGCTGTACACCTGCTCGGAAAGCATTTGATGCAGAATTCTTCCTACAGCAAAGGGAAACGCATAGAACTTCTGATTATGGAACCCGATATTATTACAGAAAATGAATATTTCCGTCAAACGAGTCCAAACCTGTCCTTAGATGCCTTCGGCGGCTTCAGCCAGAATCTGATTGAAACCAAAAGACGTGCCGTTCATCTTGCAAATAATACTGACTTTTTTGCTGTCCTTGGCGAACGGGGAATCGGAAAAGAAAAATGGGTTAAAGCCATCCACAATGTCAGCAATTACCATGAACAGAATTTAATTGTCTATGACTGTGGTGCCTTTACTGATCTGGCTTTTGCCAGTCAGGTTTTTTCTGAAGACACCGGTCTTTTTCATAATCACAACATTACCGTATGTTTAAAAGAAATATCCCGACTTCCTCAGTGGATACAGAAAAAACTGGCTGATAATGCAACCTTACTGAAACAGCATGGGATTCGGATTATTGCAACTTCAACGGAGGATTTATATGAAATGGTTCTGGCACATGCTTTTACGAAAGAGCTTTACAATCTTTTTTATCCTTCCATTATAAGAATTCCTCCGATCCGTGAACGAGGTCAGGACGTTTCTTACTGCATTCAGCTGCTCCTGAATTATTATCAAAATCATGAACAAAAGCGGGTATCCTGTGAAGAAAAGGCCATGGCTTTGCTTCAGTCCTATTCCTGGCCAGGCAATTTCAAGCAGATGGAGCTTGTCATCAATCATCTCGTATCGGTCTGTCAGAATGGAGTTATTACTCAAAAAGATGTGCAGTCCCTTCCGAACTTTCAGGTCAAAAATGAGGAATATAATCTGAAAATTCTGGAAAAAAATACAATCAGACAGGCCCTGTCCCTGTTTACAGGGCCTCATGGAAAAGAAAACGCTGCCAGCGCTCTTGGAATCAGCCGCGCCAGCCTTTACCGTAAAATACAGGAGTACGGTCTATAGTAAAACATTTAGCATTCTCTGTTTTTGGCACTTTCCGTATCCGCAGTAAGGTCTTTTACGACCTCTCCTGCGATAATCAGACCGGCTACAGCCGGTACAAATGCATTGCTTCCCGGAATCTGGCGGCGCGCAGTACATGTGCGCTGTGTACCTGGCGGACAGATACAGTTGGAACGGCAGCTCATATCTTCCACTTCCAGCGGTTTCATTGCCTGTTCTTCTGAATAAACCACCTTCAGCTTCTTAATCCCCCGTTTTTTCAGTTCGCGGCGCATGACCTTTGCCAGCGGACACACTGCTGTTTTATAAATATCTGCCACTCGAAATGCACTGGCATCCATCTTGTTTCCAGCCCCCATTGAACTGATGATCGGTGTGCCGGCCCGGTTTGCCTCACAGACAAGCTGAAGCTTTCCACTCACCGTATCGATTGCATCCACAATATAGTCATACTGTGTAAAATCAAACTGATCTGCATTTTCTGGAAGATAAAAGGTCCGATACGTATTGACAACAGCCTTCGGATTAATTTCCAAAATCCGTTCCTTTGCTACCTCAACCTTATACTTTCCTATCGTTTTTCTTGTCGCAAAAATCTGACGATTTAAATTTGTCAGACATATCTTATCATCATCAATCAGATCAAAGGTACCGACTCCGCTCCTTGCAAGAGCCTCGACCGTATATCCGCCTACTCCGCCGATTCCAAATACCGCAACACGGCTTTTTGCAAGGCGTTCAATCCCATCCTCTCCAATCAGCAGTGCCGTTCTTGAAAACTGATTCAGCATATGTTTTCCTCCTTTTTCCGGCACGCAGATCCGATCCTCTATTCAACCGTCTCCCATCGTGCCTCTGTTCTGATATACTACGCGGTCTGTACCTTCTCTTTTTTCTCTGCAAGCAAAAAGATTGTCACCGTGATACAGAGAAAACCGACAAAATCCAGCCACTGAAAACTGGTGTGCAGCCAAAATACGGAACACAGCGTAGCCGATACCGGTTCAATACTCGAAAGCATGCTCGCATGTACCGGTCCGACATCTGCCACTCCCTGCAGATACATCGTATAAGCCACCAGTGTGCCAAGCACCGCAACACCGCCTACTGCCAGCCACCCTCTGAAATCCAGCGATACCGGGATTTTCCATACCTGTACAAGAAACGCAAGTACAATGCCTCCGATCAGCATTCCGTACCCGGTTACAACGATGCTTCCCCACTTCGGAATGATGCCATCCGGCAAAAGTGTGTAACACATTAAACTCACCGCAGCCAGCATTCCCCAGGTAAACCCCTCTTTTGAAAGAACCATAGTCGCAATATTTCCATGCGTGGCAAGAAGGAAGGTACCGACTAATGCCAGTATAATTGCCGCCGTCTCACGCTGATTCGGAAAACGCCGATGAACTATGCAGACCAGAAGCATAATCAGCACCGGACCCAGATACTGCAGCACGGTTGCAGTCGCCGCATTGGAATAAGAAATCGCAGTCAGATAAGCATACTGGCAGAACATCAGACCGCCAAGTGCAAACACCACCTGCTGCAGAGCATCTCCCGGCTTCTTCCAGATACCGATTGCCTTATCCCGCTGACGCAGCAATGCAAACAACACAAGCGTCACACCTGCCACCAGCATCCGCACTACCGTCAGCCAGCTCGAATTCACATGATAATTTGTGAACAGATACTGTCCGCAGGACCCGGACAGTCCCCATAAACAGCCTCCCGCAAGCGTAAAAACCACTCCACGTACTTCTTTTTTCATTACTTTCTCCTCTTTATAAAGCGAACAGCCACAATTGAGAAGGAGGCTAATCACCCAATGGTTAGCCCCCCTGCTCGTTCAATGTACTGCGCCTATCAGCTCCTGCAGTGTCTCCACATGAAATTTTTCCATATATTCTCTGATCCCGTCAATCACCTTCAGGGTAGTCATCGGATCACGGAAATTTGCTGTTCCAACTGCCACAGCAGAGGCTCCTGCCAGAATCAATTCCAGTGCATCCTCCGCAGATGCCACGCCTCCCATTCCAATGATCGGAATCTTCACGGTCTGTGCCGTCTGATAAACCATCCGTACGGCAATCGGGTGAACTGCCGGTCCTGATACTCCTCCGGTCTTATTTGCAATCGCAAAGGTTCTGCGGTTGATATCAATCTTCATTCCGGTCAGCGTATTGATCATGGAAAGTGCATCTGCGCCACCGGCCTCTGCCGCACGTGCAATCTCTGTAATGTCTGTTACATTCGGGCTGAGCTTCATGATCACCGGCTGCTTTGCATGTCTTTTGATTTCTGCTGTAATCTGCTCAACTGCTTTCGGATCCTGGCCAAAAGAAATACCGCCGCATTTTACATTCGGACAGGAAATGTTAATCTCCAGCATGTCAACCGGCTCATCAGACAGACGCTCTGCCACTTCACAGTAATCTTCGGTTGTTCTTCCGCACACATTTACAATTATTTTCGTATCATACTTCTGAAGAAACGGAATATCTCGTTTACAAAAAACATCGATACCCGGATTCTGCAGTCCGATCGCATTCATCATACCGCTTTTAATCTCAGCTACCCGCGGTGTCGGATTGCCCGGCCAGGGCACATTCGCCACTCCCTTTGTCACCACCGCGCCGAGACGCGACAGATCCACAAAATCACTATATTCCATTCCGGAGCCAAATGTTCCTGACGCTGTCATTATCGGATTTTTCAGCTCCACACCAGCTATTTTCACACTCAAATCTGCCATTTTACCTGTGCTCCTGTCTCTGCTTTTGTACTATTTCAATCATTTATATCTGATCTGAATTTTCAGATCCTACAGCTCTACCTCAGAAGCCAGAAATACCGGTCCTTCCTTGCAGACCCGCTTGTTATGCACCTGCGAATGTTCATCTACTTCCGTTGACTTGCAGACACAGGCAAGGCAGGCCCCGATTCCACATGCCATCCGTTCCTCCATAGAGATCCAGCACTCAATCCCCTGCTCCTGCGCATACGACTTAATCGCGCGGAGCATCGGTGTCGGACCACATGCAAAGATCACGTCTGCTTTCAGCTGATTCTCCTTGATACAATCCAGTACATTTCCTTTTGTTCCTCTGCTTCCATCCTCTGTTGCCACATAAAACGAAGCATGCTCAGACAGCTCGTCTCCAAGAAAAATCTGCTCATTCCGATACCCTGCTACAACCTGCTTCTCGCCTTCCATTTCCTTTGCAAGCTGTACCATAGGCGGAACACCGATCCCGCCGCCGATCAGAAAAGAACTCTTACCGTTTCCACGCTCCAATGGAAAACCGTTTCCAAGAGGACCGAGAATTTCCACCTGCGTTCCGGCCTGGTATGTACTGAATTCTTCTGTACCAGTATTTTTTCCTGTTACACGATATACAATCCGTACTCTTCTTTGTTCCCGATCGATCTCACACAGACTGATCGGACGCGGAAGCAGTTTTTCTGCGCTGTGGCAATAGACCGAAATAAACTGTCCCGGCTTTGCCGCATTTGCAATTTGTTCCGTCTGAAGCCACATGCTGTAGATGCCGTCCGCAATCTGTTCCTGTGAGACAACTACCGCTGTCTCTTTATATTTTTCTGCCATATTTTTCTTCCTTTTCCATTCTGCCTTCTGCCGGTATTTTCAATCATTCTGCAGATGCGATCAAGCGGATATTCGCAATCCGCTTTCGCTGCCTACTTAGCGATTTGCAAGCGCAGTACTGATATCTGCAATCATATCTTCCACGGCTGCACGGCTTGCCTGTGCAAAATGCTCAGCACCAAATTTTGCATATTTTTCCTGTTTGTAAGCAGCGATAATTCCTCTGGAAGAGTTTACGATCGCACCCAGACCATCTTCATTAAAGAAGTGCACAAGATCTGCGCCCTTTCCTCCCTGCGCTCCATAACCAGGCACCAGAATAAAGGATTTCGGCATTACTTTCCGAAGGGTTTTCCCCATCTCCGGATACGTTGCGCCGACAACTGCACCGACATAGCTGTACTGATCACCCATACAGGAATCCGCCCACTCCGCTACTTTCTCACCAACCATTTCATATAGTGGCTTTCCGTCTATCAGCTGATCCTGGAATTCGCCGCTGGACGGATTGGATGTTTTTACCAAAATAAAAATTCCCTTCTTTTCTTCCTTACATACCTCAAGAAATGGTTTGATTCCATCCGAGCCAAGGTATGGATTAACTGTTGCGAAATCCTCCCCAAACGGAGTAAGAAGAGAAGCCCCCACCTTTACCTGACCAAGATGTGCCGTTGCATATGCCGCAGAAGTAGAACCAATATCCCCGCGCTTCACATCACCGATCACAACCAGATCCTTTTCCTTACAGTAATCTACCGTTCTCTTAAATGCCTGCAGACCCGGAATTCCAAACTGCTCATACATCGCAATCTGCGGTTTTACTGCCGGAATCAGATCGTAAACTTCGTCCACAATCGCTTTGTTATACTGCCATACTGCCTCTGCAGCACCCTCCAGCGTTTCTCCGAATTCTGCAAACGCCGCTGTCTTGATCTGTTCCGGAATATAATTCAACATCGGATCAAGACCTACGACGATCGGTGCATTTGTTTTCTGAATCTTTGCAATCAACTTCTGAATCATTGCTTTTCTCCTTCTCTTTTCATTGATACAGTCTCTCTTCTTGATACAGTTTCTTTTCTTGATACAGTTTCTTTTCTTGATACAGTTTCTTTTCTTGATACAGTTTCTTTTCTTGATACAGTTTCTTTTCTT
>CAKRPI010000021.1 GCA_934376945.1 uncultured Lachnospiraceae bacterium
CGTGAGCCGTCCCTCGGACCGGTATTCGGCGTTAAGGGCGGAGCTGCAGGCGGCGGATATGCACAGGTTGTTCCGATGGAGGATATCAACCTTCACTTTACCGGTGACTTCCATGCGATCGGCGCAGCAAACAACCTGCTCGCAGCAATGATCGACAACCATATCTACCAGGGAAATGAGCTGAACATCGACCCGAGAAAGATCACCTGGAGAAGATGTGTGGATATGAATGACCGTCAGCTCCGTTTCGTTGTAGACGGACTTGGCGGAAAGACAAACGGTATGCCAAGAGAGGATGGATACGATATCACCGTAGCATCCGAGATCATGGCAGTTCTGTGTCTGGCAAGTGATATCACAGACCTGAAAAAGCGTCTTTCCAGAATCATTATCGGATATACATACGGAAAAGTGGCAGAGCAGAAGCCGGTAACGGCAGGCGATCTTCATGCAGAGGGTGCAATGTGTGCACTTCTGAAGGATGCCCTGAAG
The DNA here is from genome assembly GCA_934376945.1 of uncultured Lachnospiraceae bacterium. Taxonomy (GTDB): domain Bacteria; phylum Bacillota; class Clostridia; order Lachnospirales; family Lachnospiraceae; genus Choladousia. Next base: position 493 of record CAKRPI010000021.1, read on the forward strand.
CCGAACCTGGTTCAGACACTGGAGCATGTACCGGCAATCGTACATGGTGGACCGTTCGCAAATATCGCACATGGCTGCAACTCCGTTATTGCAACAAAGATGGCGTTAAAGCTTGGTGATTATGCAATCACAGAGGCAGGCTTTGGTGCAGACCTCGGTGCAGAGAAGTTCCTGGATATCAAGTGCCGTATGGCAGGCCTGAAGCCGAGCGCAGTTGTAATCGTAGCAACGGTACGTGCCCTGAAGTACAACGGCGGTGTTGCAAAGGCTGACCTGAACAACGAGAACATCGAGGCACTGGAGAAGGGTATCCCGAACCTGCTGAAGCATGTTTCCAACATTAAGAATGTATACAAGCTTCCGTGCGTGGTAGCAATCAATGCATTCCCGACCGATACGAAGGCAGAGCTTGATTTTGTGGAAGCAAAATGCAAGGAGCTTGGTGTAAACGTTGCACTGTCTGAGGTATGGGCAAAAGGCGGCGAAGGCGGAATCAAGCTGGCAGAGGAAGTAATTCGTCTTTGCGAGGAGCCGAACGATTTCACTTACAGCTATGAGCTGGAAGGCACAATTGAAGAGAAGATCAATCATATCGTACAGAAGATCTACGGCGGAAAGAAAGCAGTCCTGACTGCAAATGCACAGAAGCAGGCAAAGCAGCTTGAGGCAATGGGCTATGGAAACTGCCCGATCTGTATGGCGAAGACACAGTACTCTCTGACCGATGATCAGACGAAGCTCGGAGCACCGACTGATTTTGAGATCACCGTACGTAACCTCAAGATCTCTGCAGGTGCAGGCTTTATCGTAGCACTGACCGGAGAGATCATGACGATGCCGGGTCTGCCGAAGCGTCCGGCTGCAGAGCGTATCGATGTGGATGAGACCGGAAAGATCTCCGGCTTGTTCTGATTTCTGATCATAGAATATCCGGATAGGACAGACTGAAAAGAAAAAAGATATCTTCAGATAATGCCTGAAAAGACGTGCGGAAGCTGTGGCATTTCGCACGTCTTTTTACAGAACAGAATATAAAATAGTCACAGACAGAAGGATCAAGGAGGATACAAACATGGGATTTTCAACAGTACCATGCAATGAATTTGTGGAAGTGCTTGCTTCTAAGGCGCCGGTACCGGGTGGCGGAGGTGCATCTGCCTTAGTAGGTGCGATCGGTACTGCTCTTGGCAACATGGTCGGCAGCCTGACCGTTGGCAAAAAGAAATATGCGGACGTAGAGGAAGAAATGTATGAGCTGAAAGCAAAATGCGATAAGCTTCAGGCAGATCTTCTTCATCTGATTGAGCGCGATGCAGAAGTATTTGAGCCGCTTTCCAAAGCGTACGGTATGCCGCGCGCAACAGAGGAAGAGAAGGCAGAAAAAGCGCGTGTGATGGAGATCGTTCTGAAGGATGCATGCTCCGTACCGATGGAAATTATGGAAAAATGCTGTGAAGCGATTGACCTGATTAAGGAGTTTGCAGCGAAAGGATCTGCACTTGCAATCAGTGATGCGGGTGTAGGCGCAGCATTCTGTAAAGCAGCGCTCCAGGGAGCCAGTCTGAACGTATATATTAATACAAAGTCCATGGCAGACAAAGAGTATGCAGCAGGACTGAATGAGAAGGCAGATGCAATGCTGGAAAAATATGTTCCGATGGCAGAGGAAATTTTCCAGAGTGTACTTGGAAGACTGAAATAAGCACGTTAGCTGATACAAAAAGGAGATAAGATCATGGCAAAACAGTTACTTGGAAAAGAAGTTACAGCAGCACTTAACGAGCGCATCAAGGCAAAGGTTGCTGAGCTGGAAGCAAAAGGAGTAAAGCCAACACTTGGAATTATTCGTGTAGGTGAAAATGAAAGCGATATTTCCTATGAAAGAGGAGCTACAAAGCGTTGTGAAACTCTTGGTGTTGCATGTGAGAAGATTCTTCTTCCGGCAGATGTTACGCAGGAGGAGCTGCTGAAGGTTATCGATGATGTAAATAAAAATGATGCAATCCACGGAGTACTGTTATTCCGTCCGCTTCCGAAGCATTTAAATCAGAGTGTGATTGAGAATGCACTGGATCCGGCAAAGGACGTAGACTGTATGACAGATGGTTCCATGTCCGGCGTATTCACCGGAAAACCGATTGGATTTCCGCCGTGTACACCGCAGGCATGTATGGAGATTCTGGATCATTACGGAATTGACTGTACAGGTAAAAAAGCAGTTGTTATCGGCCGCAGCCTTGTTGTAGGCAAACCGGCTGCAATGATGTTAATTAAGAAAAATGCAACCGTTACCGTATGCCATACAAAGACGGTTGATATGCCGTCAGTGGCAAGAGAGGCAGATATCATTATCGTTGCAGCTGGCCGTGCCGGTGTAGTCGGTGCTGAGTATGTAAAGCCGGGTCAGACGGTAATTGATGTCGGAATCAACGTAAATGCAGAGGGCAAACTTTGCGGAGACGTAGATTACGCAGCAGTAGAGCCGATCGTAGATGCGATTACTCCGGTACCGGGCGGCGTTGGAAGCGTTACCACATCTGTTCTGGTAAGTCATGTAGTAGATGCAGCTGCAAAGAAGGCAGGACTGTAAAATACGCTCAGTTCGGAGACTTTCGGGCAGGTATATAAATAATTAAGAATAAGAAAAGGATGCCGTTCTTTACGGTATCCTTTTTCTGTGTTATAAATGAAGTAAGTACTAGTACATCGTTGACATTTCGCCAAATAATCAGACCAATAAGTTATTTAAATGTACTCTCACAAACGCAAGTGCAGGAAAGATTCTGAGAGTACATATAAAAAAAATGGAGGAAGAAGTATGAAAAATCGAGAAGTCAGAAAACGAAATAAGAGAATCGAATTTGCTTTATGTTTTGGAACTGCGATGTTTTTTGCGCTGATACCGGCATCGGAAAAAAGAAATGAATTTTATGTGGAGGCTGCGGATACCTTTGATACAAAAATATATATAGAAACTGATGAGAGCGGAATCTCACCGTACACCGTATCAACACAAACAATTGAAGGCGAGTACAGCAGTGTAGAGTATCCGGTGATTGAGATGGCAGATGGAAGCAGTTCGGATGTAATTGACGGGATTAATCTTGAGTTCCAGAAGGATGCTGCAAAAAAGCAGAGCGAACAGGAGACCTCAATAAAAGAACAGTATGAGGAAGTCAGTCAGTATGATGCGGATGTTCAGATGGCATACGATGTGGAGTGCGTGCAGATTTATATCAGCGGAAGCATTTATTCCGTGCAGATGTACGATTACAGCTATCTGGGCGGTGCGCATGGGTACGGATACGATGTGGGATACAATTATGACCTTCTTACCGGAAAAGAATTAACAATGGCAGAATTGCTCGGATGTGACGATGCGGCAGCACAGGAGGCTGTGGTAGCAGCGTATCGTAAAAATATTATTGGCCAGGTGGAAAATATTACGGAAGAAAGTATTCGTGGGGCGTTTGATTCTATGGAGTACTGGATGGCAGAGGATGGAATGCATGTAAGTATTCCGACATACTGTGTAGCATCGTATGCCGCAGGTCCTCAGGAGGTAACTGTAACAATTGCAGATGTAACGGGCAGTACGCAGAATGCAGAAACACCATCAGCAGGGATTGATTCTGATTATGATCACAATGCAGAGCAGCCGCCTTCAGACAATGGACAGGGTGAAACGATTACGGTAATTGCGGGAATTCAGGCGAATGCTTCAGATTTTATCCTGCCATACAGCAGTGAGCGTGCTTTGACGGACACGGATCTGATGCAGCTGGAAGGGGCTAGTGTGGATGAAGAGCATTATCGGTCACAGCTTGCGATCAATGAAATACTTGCAAGATACGGTTATGTATTCCATCCGGAAAATGGTGGCGCTTCAAAAGAAGCATACGACCAGTTTGAGGGTAAAGCATGGTATGAGGCGGCAAAGGCTTACTGTCCGTCTACGTCAGCAAATGAAATGCTGTATACGTATATAACAGAGCTTGAGCTTTCGAATATTAATGTGATCTGTGAATGGCAGAAGGCACATAACTGCTATTATTAGAATGGAGCATTTATTGCCGGAAGGGTTCATTGCTGTTTATAAAGAAAAAATAAACAAAATCTAAACACATAATAAAATAACAAAAATTTTTCTCAAAAATAAGAAAAATTTTGAAAAAGAAGAGAAAACTACAGTCTGAAGAAAAACAGATAAAAAATACCAGAGGGAAATTAACCAAAATTATCTGGGAAAAATACCAAAAAAATAGAAAAAACATCTAAAAACAGCCGAAATCACCAATTCTTGACAGAATTAAAAATAAGAATATATTAGTTATGTTATGAGCAAAAGGCGATACAGATTACGGATATTTGTTTTGCCGGGAGCGAGAAGAGACGAAGGAGGAAGGTTATGTTTGCACAGATTTTGGCTGTAGTCCTGTTTTTGCTGATGTTTATTCTTATCATCACAGAAAAATGGGAGCGGCACATTATTACGCTTGGATGTGCGCTGCTGACCCTTATTCTGGTATTTGGGGTGGGGCTTCGGAGCATGAATGCAGTTACAGAAACGCTTAATCTGAACTGCTTTTTTACACAGGGATTCTGGTATACGGGAGGAACATCCTCGGAGGCATCAAGCGGCATCAACTGGGAGACGATTGTTTTCGTGGCCGGAATGATGATCATGGTAGAAGGGATGGCGAGAGTCGGATTTTTCCGCTGGCTCTGCATGCGGCTTGCCAAACTGGTAAAATACCAGGTAGTACCGCTGTTTCTGACATTTATGCTGCTGTCCTTTGTGCTGGCGATGTTTATTGACAGTATTACCGTTATTCTGTTCCTTGCGGCAGTAACAATTGAACTGGCGGAATTGTTAAAATTCAATCCGGTACCAATGATTCTGTCGGAAATATTCTGCGCAAACCTGGGAGGTTCGGCAACGATGTGCGGTGATCCGCCAAACATCATCATTGGTACATCTCTTGGATTTTCCTTTGCCGATTTCGTGACGAATACAGGTGTAATTGCTGTAATTTCTCTGGTACTCGTTGTATGTTATTTCTATTTTGTATTTGGAAAGAAGCTAAAAGAGGCATCTGCTTCAGAGCTTGATACGACAAGCTTTCCGGATCCGTCGGAAGCAATTACAGATCGTAAAGGATTTATCATCAGCAGCGTGATTTTTGCGTGCGCAGTAGTTATGCTTGTAACTCACGCGCAGACTGGACTTACGGTTTCCTGCATTGGAGTCGTTATTACAATTGCGACGCTTCTTGCTGCAGGAAAAGAGGCGCTTGGTCTTGTGAAAAAAATCGACTATAAAACACTTCTGTTTTTTGTGGGACTGTTTGTGGTAGTCGGAGGTCTGGAACAGACCGGTGTGCTCGGAATTCTTGCAGATTTCATCGGAAAGATCAGTGATGGCAATGCAATGCTGATGATTGCGATTATTGTTGTGATTTCCGCAGTGGCAAGTGCATTTGTAGATAATATTCCGTTTGCGGCAACTATGATTCCGATCATCAGTTCATTGTCTGCATCCCAGGGCGTTGCGCTTTCTGTTCTGGCATGGGGGCTTGCAATGGGAACTGATATCGGAGGAAGTGCAACCCCGATTGGTGCCTCTGCAAACGTAGTTGGTATTGCAACAGCAGCAAAAGAAGGGTATATTATTAAATGGGGCAAGTATTGCAAGGCGATGGTTCCGGCTACACTGATCGTTATTGCAGTATCAATTGCCGTAATCTTTGTAAGATATTTTTAAGGGGGCGCTGCATATGACACAGATTATTTTATCAATTGGCCGCGAATATGGAAGCGGTGGACATGAGATTGCTACAAAGCTGGCAGAAATCTATAAACTTCCGTTGTATGATCATAATATTCTGGATGAGATTGCTGCAAAGAAAAAGCTGGATGTCAGTACACTGGAAGAATACGACGAGAAGAAACACACGGTATTTCTGAGCCGGACTGTACGGGGAATGACAAATTCACCGGCAAGTAACATTGCAAATCTTCAGTTTAATTTTCTGAGAGAAAAGGCGAGCGCAGGCGAGTCTTTTGTAGTAGTCGGAAGATGCGCGGAGACAAAGCTGAAGGGCATTACGGATGGTCTGATCACATTCTTTATTCTTGGTGATAAGGAAGCGAAGATTCAGCGTATTATGAATCTGCACCATATGAATCACCATGATGCAGAGGTGTTTATTGATGAGAAAGACCGCAGACGTAAGAAGTACCACAACAGTCATTGCGAAATGCACTGGGGGGATTCCAGATGCTATGAGCTTTCCATCAACAGCAGCAGGCTTGGAATTGATGAGACAGTTCGTATTATGTGTGAGTATATTGATGCACGAAGAGCTGCACTTGAGAAGAAATAAAACAGAATCGGTCAGATGGGCTGCACGGATCCGGGGCGAAAGGGTCTGTGCAGTTTTTTTGTCAGGTAATTAACTTACACAAAACTATTCTTTGATTACGCATTTTTTTTGTGAAAAATGCTTGACGTAATGGGATATCTATGATAACATTCTTAATGTGTAAATAAGATTTGCCGTACGAAGTGAAGATATTCAGAATATTCTATGAATATCTGAGAGGGAATCAGGTGAGATGCCTGAGCGGTCCGGCCACTGTATACAGGGAATGAGACTTCTGATGATCCATTGCTTACCCCATAGAGCGAGAAGGAGAAGTCGAGTATCGATCTGTAAGTCAGGAAACCTGCTTGGTATGTGAGAAGCGCTTCCGGTAGAGCGAAACACTCCGAATTGGCATGTCGGCCAATCATTTCAGACATGGGTAGTCGAAATGGAATTAAGGAAAAGGAATGTTGTCTCGAGGGCAATGAATATACACAATATACCTCCTTGAGTTCAGGTTTTCGGTGTTGCAGCGCCGGAGATTTCTGAACCTCGTACAGAGAGACATTCCGCAGGCGATCTGTACGATTATATACACAGCTTCTGACTGTACTCCGCAATACAGTCCGGGGCTGTGTTTTTTATGTTTATGATAGGATACCGAGATTGAAAAATCAAATCATTATGTATAAAACGCATAAAAAACAAGCAAAAAATAATTCATTAAATAACAAAAAAGTGTAAAAAAGTCGTTAAAAAATAAACATATGAGAAAACGGTTGTTAAAAATGTCGAAATACTATATAATCATCAGTACATAATTGTACGTGGGATACAAATGTGAATAAATGAGAAAAGGAGAATCAACAGAATGCTGGATCAGTCTTATTATCAGGTTGCGGATGAGATCATAGGACGTTATGGCAAAAAGCCGTCTTCGCTGATACCGATCATGCAGGATATCCAGGAAGTATATCGTTATCTTCCGGGAGAGCTTCTGACATACGTGGCCGCAGAGATCGGAGTGAAGGAGGCAAAGGCCTACAGCGTAGCAACGTTTTATGAGAATTTCTCGTTCGAACAAAAGGGAAAGTACGTGATCAAGGTCTGTGATGGTACCGCATGCCACGTTCGGAAATCAACGCCAATTCTGGAGGCATTGTTTAAAGAACTTGGACTAAGCAAGAGAAAACACACGACAGATGACATGCTTTTTACTGTTGAGACAGTTTCCTGTCTTGGTGCATGCGGACTTGCACCGACCATGATGGTAAACGAAGATGTACATCCGAAGATGACGCCGGAGAAAGCAATTGAATTAATTGAAGAACTGCGAGGGGAGGGCAGATGATGATTGACAGCAGGGAAAAACTGATAGAAATCCGTGAAGAAGAACAGAAAAAAATTGAAGCCTGCGACTGCAGAATCCTTGTCTGTTCGGGTACCGGCTGCATTGCGACCGGTTCTCAGAAAATCTATGAGCGTTTTTTGGAAATTGCAAAGGATGCACCGGGAGTCACAGTTGAATTTGGACCACATGACAAAGACGCGCATATAGGAGTTAAGAAGACAGGATGTCAGGGTGTCTGCGAACTTGGACCGCTGGTTCGGATCCAGCATGGAGACAAGGTTGTGCAATACACGAAGGTACAGCTGACTGATTGTGAAGAAATTTTTGAACGGACTGTACTTGAGGGTGAGGTTCTGGAACATCTTCTGTACAAAAAGGGAGGAAAAGCATACGAAGGACCGGATGATATTCCTTTCATTGCAAAACAGACAAGAATTGCATTAAAGAACTGTGGAAAATTTGATGCGGAATCTCTGGGAGAATACATTGCAAGCGGCGGTTATGCGGCATTGGCAAAAGCATTGTTCGAGATGACGCCGGATCAGATCGTTGACTGTGTTGATAAATCAGGAATCCGGGGCCGGGGAGGCGGAGGATTTCCGGCCGGAAAGAAATGGAAGCAGGTGGCGAGGCAGCCGGAAAAAATACGATATGTTGTTTGTAATGGTGACGAAGGCGATCCGGGTGCATTTATGGACGGCTCTGTTATGGAGGGTGATCCGTTTCGGCTGATCGAGGGAATGACACTTGCGGCATATGCAGTCAGTGCCCGGGACGGCTACATTTACGTTCGTGCAGAGTATCCGCAGTCGGTGGCAAGACTGCGTCATGCAATTTCTGCATTGGAAGAGGCTGGGCTGCTTGGAGACCACATTCTTGGTACGGAGTTCAGTTTCCGCTTACATATCAATCGCGGCGCAGGCGCATTTGTCTGTGGAGAAGGAAGTGCATTAACTGCGTCTATTGAAGGAAATCGTGGTATGCCGCGTGTGAAGCCTCCGCGAACAGTAGAAAAAGGTCTGTGGGAGAAGCCGACAGTTTTAAATAATGTTGAGACTTTTGCAAATGTACCGGAAATTATTCTGAACGGCTGGGAGTGGTACCGCAGTATTGGTACAGAGGGTTCACCGGGAACAAAAACATTCTCTTTGACCGGTTCAATTGAAAATACCGGATTGATTGAAGTGCCGATGGGGACGACGCTGCGTGAAATTATTTTTGATATCGGCGGTGGGCTGAAAGACGGCGCAAAATTCAAGGCTGTGCAGATCGGAGGTCCATCCGGTGGATGCCTGACGGAGCAGCATCTGGATGTACCGCTTGATTTTGATTCGGTGAAAAAATATGGAGCAATTGTCGGATCCGGCGGGCTTGTTGTCATGGATGAGCATACGTGTATGGTAGAAGTGGCACGTTTCTTTATGAGCTTTACTCAGCGGGAATCCTGCGGAAAATGTGTTCCATGTCGTGAAGGTACGAAACGTATGCTGGAGATTCTTGAAAAGATTGTGGCCGGCAACGGTGAAATGGAAGATATCGATGAACTTGAGGAACTTGGAAATATGATTAAGAGTATGGCTCTTTGCGGACTTGGCAAGAGCGCACCGCTCCCGGTACTTTCAACGATCCGTGAGTTCCGTGATGAATATGAGGAGCATATACGCGATAAGAAATGTCGTGCAAAGGTATGCCAGGCACTGCGTCGCTTCGTGATCAATCCTGAGTTTTGTAAGGGCTGCGGCAAATGTGCAAAGAATTGCCCGGTTGGTGCGATTACCGGTGTACGTAAGGAATGTTATCATATTGATCCGAATATCTGTATCAAGTGCGGCTCCTGCAAGGAGAACTGTGCTTTTGATGCAATTTATATCGAAGCATAGGGAGGGTAAATCATGGGTATTATGACCATTGACGGCAGAAAGGTAGAATTTGCCGATGAGAAAAACGTCCTCACTGTCATCCGGAAGGCCGGTATCGATATCCCTACACTGTGCTATCATTCCGAACTTTCAACGTTTGGAGCCTGTCGGTTGTGTACAGTGGAAGATGACAGAGGAAAGACATTTGCATCCTGCTCTGAGGAGCCAAGGGATGGAATGGTGATTTATACAAATACAGCAAAGCTGAAAAAATATCGTAAAATGATCATTGAGCTGCTTCTGGCGGCGCATTGCAGAGATTGTACGACATGTGTCAAGAGTGGTGACTGTAACCTGCAGACACTGGCACATCGCTTTGGTGTGACAAAGGTGCGTTTTAACAATTATAAAGAGCCGGTTCCGCTGGATCTTAGTTCACCTTCGATCGTACGAGATCCGAATAAATGCATTCTGTGCGGAAACTGTGTCCGTGTCTGTGAAGAACTGCAGGGAGTCGGCGTGCTTGGATTTGCGCACCGTGGTGCGGATGCCATGGTAATGCCGGCATTTGATAAACAGATCGCAGCGACGGATTGCGTCAACTGTGGTCAGTGTCGTATTTTCTGTCCGACCGGCGCAATCAGCATCAAAAGTGATGAAGAGGCTGTATGGGATGCGCTGGGCGATCCGAATGTGCGCGTGGTGGCACAGATTGCTCCGGCAGTTCGTGTGGCAGTCGGTGATGCGTTTGGGCTTCCAAAGGGTAAGAGCGTGATGGGTAAAATTGTCAATGTACTGCATCGAATGGGATTTGATGAAGTATATGATACAACGTTCAGTGCAGACCTTACGATTATCGAGGAGACTGCAGAATTTCTTGAACGTGTAAGAACGGGTGGGAAGCTGCCGCTTCTTACCTCCTGCTGTCCGGCATGGGTGAAGTTTGTGGGCGACCAGTTCCCGGAATATACAGATCATGTATCCACCTGCCGTTCGCCGCAGGGAATGATGTCCGGTGTGGTAAAAGAATACTTCCGCGACCCGGAAAATGCTCAGGGAAAAAAGACGGTAATGGTTTCCTTTATGCCATGTACAGCCAAAAAGATGGAAGCAAACCGACCGAACAGCTATACAAAAGATGAAAAAGATACGGATTACGTGATCACAACAACTGAGCTGATAAAAATGATCCGTATGACGGGCATTGATTTTGCAACGCTTGAACCGGAATCTTCTGACATTCCGTTTGGTTTTGGATCGGGCGGAGGCGTTATCTTTGGCGTAACTGGCGGAGTAACGGAAGCAGTTATTCGCCGTCTGGCACCGGATCACAATATGAGTACGCTGGAAGAGATTTCGGAGTGTGGTGTACGTGACGAGGGATTTATTCGCGAATTCTCCATTCCGTATAACGGGCTTGAACTGAAAATCTGTATTGCCAGCGGACTTGCTAATGCCAGAAGTGTCATGGAACAGGTACGAAGCGGGGAGAAGGAATATCATCTGATTGAGATTATGGCCTGCCGCAGAGGATGCATTATGGGCGGAGGACAGCCAAGACTTGCAGGTGACAGAACAAAAGCGGCACGTACAAAGGGAATATACAATGCAGATAAGGTTTCTGTAATTAAGAAATCAGACGAGAATCCGATGATTATTTCTCTGTATGAAGGTTTCCTGAAAGGCAAAGAACATGAATTGCTTCACAATGCATATTTTGCAGCAAAGTAAACACGTGTCAGGACGGGTCAAGTAACGATGCGTGAATAAAAAAATAAGACAAAGATCAACATAAAGAAAATTCCCCCTGCATATATTTAAAGTAGTATAGGCAGGGGGAATTTTTATGGAAAAATTTGATTTATACAAAGATATTCAGTTACGGACAGGCGGGGAGATCTATGCCGGGATTGTAGGCCCGGTACGGACGGGAAAATCTGCATTTGCAAGGAAATTTGTTGAATATCTGGTGCTGCCTGAACTTTCTGAGCAGGAGCGTGCAATAACAAAAGCTGCAATGCCGGCAAGCGCTTCCGGACGGACGGTAACGACGGTGGAACCAAAATTTATTCCGCGCAGTGCGGTAGAGGTAGTGACCGAAGATGGGACAGTAATGCATGTAAGGGTGGTGGACTGCGTTGGATTTCTGGTGCCGGGAGCAGAAGGGGTAAAGGAAGACCAGATGCCGAGAATGGTTAAAACGCCATGGCTTGAGATGCCGGTGCCATTCCAGGAGGCGGCACGGCTTGGAACACAGAAGGTGATTCGGGATCATGCAACGATCGGAATTGTGATTACTACGGATGGAAGCTTCGGTGAGTTGCCTCGTGAGAGCTTTCTGGAAGCGGAGAAAGAGGCAATCACAGAGCTTCAGAAAATTGGGAAGCCATTTCTGGTGATTGTGAATTCTGCTGATCCATCCGGTGGTGCTGCATTGGATACAGCACAATACCTGAAAGATCAGTATCAGGTTACGCCGATGCTCCTTAATTGTGAAAAAATGGGAAAAAAGGATTTAAATGAAGTATTTGAACAATTTCTTTTGGAATTTCCTCTGACCAGAGTCATGTTTCGGATTCCGGGGTGGGCGGAATCGCTGGAAGAGGATCACTGGCTGAAGAAGGATCTGTTTCAGAGTGTGAAAAAGACAATGGAACATTTAAATACAGTGCGGGATATGTATGAAGTGGGAGCACGTGTGGAAAGCCCGTATATCCGGCAGTCGAAGTTGGAAAAAGTAAATCTTGCAAATGGAACGGCAGAGGTTGATCTGGTGCTTCAGGAAGCGTTGTATTACCAGATCCTGAGTGAAATGACTGGAACACAAATTCAAAGCGAATATCAGTTAATTTCACTTGTAAGAGAGATGGCAAAGCGGAAAAGAGAGTACGAAGGAATTGCAGCAGCGCTGGAAGAGGTAAGACGCACAGGATATGGAGTGGTCGTACCGCAAAAGGAAGAAATAAAAATGGAGGAGCCGGCTGTGATCCGGCAGGGGTCACGTTATGGTGTAAAGATACGTGCGGTTTCACCATCGATTCATCTGATCCGGGCAGAAATTGAAACAGAAATTGCTCCGCTTGTCGGAAGTGAGGAGCAGGCACGGGATCTGATCTCTTATATGAAAGGGGACGGTGACGAAAGGAATATGTGGAACACGCTGATTTTTGGAAAATCAGTGGAGCAGATGGTAGAAGACGGGATCCGTACAAAGCTGGCATCAATTGGAGAGGAGAGTCGCCAGAAACTGCAGGAGACAATGAAACGGATCGTAAATGAGTCACGCGGCAGACTGATTTGTATTATTTTGTGAAGTTTATGAGAAAAAAGCGGATAGATTGCTTGAGTTGTGCGCAGTTTCTATTTGACAAAAAAGGAAAGAAGCTTTATAATATGAAGTAATTGTTACAAAATAATTACTTTTTCTTAAAACGACGGCGTTTCATTATTTATGGAGAGGAAGTAAAGGAGAGAAGTATGTCAGCACAACACAAAAGTGGAATAAAAAAGTACGCGGTAGCAGTTTTGTTTCTGGTCCTTATGCTTGGCTTAAATGTGAATGCATCGGCAGCGACCTGGAAATTAAATGCGAACGGTACATATTCCTGTTATGAGAACGGAAAACTGGTGAGAAACAAATGGATTACCCAGAATGGCAACAGATACTATGTAAATTCAAATGGAATCCGACAGACCGGCTGGCTCTTGTATGGCGGAAAGTGGTATTTTTTTATCAAGTCAAGTGGCGCACTGCTGAAAAACAGCTGGCTGACTTCTGAAAAGAAGGTTTACTGTGCAGGAGCGGATGGGGCGATGTATGCGGGCGGAATGCGGAGGATTAACAGTAGAGCAGGAAGCTTTTATTATGCATTCAGCGCGCGTGGAGTCCGAATGACCGGTTTGCACAGCTTTAGTGGGAAAACCTACTTTTTTGAAACGAAGGCAGATGGAAAGCGACCGGATCAGAGCTGTCAGGGACGCATGGTTACTGCTCAGTGGCGCAGCTGGAAAAAGAAGCAGTATTATTTTACTTCAAGCGGTGCGGCTGCAAAGAATCAGAGAGTCGGACTGTATTATGTAGATAAGAACGGCGCCCGTATCAAGAATGAATGGAGAGACAAACGGTATTACGGAAGCACGGGAAAGGCCGTATCGGGTCTGCAGAAGATTGACGGTGTATATTATTACTTCAGTACAAAGACGTATCAGAAGGTAACGAATACCACGATAAAAATCGGCGGTGTGACCTATACATTTGACTCAACCGGAAAAGGTACAGTCAAGCAGGAAAATAAAGCACCGGCGACGTCGGTAAATGTGGAGAGAACGTATTATACGGATAAATACGTGGATGATGAGACCCTGCTTGCATCGATCATTTATTGTGAGGCAGGAAATCAGCCGTATACGGGGCAGCTGGCGGTTGGTCTGGTCATTATGAACCGCGTTTATGATTCCAGATTTCCATCAAAGCTCCGTGAGGTGGTATACCAGAGATGGCAGTTCTCGCCGACCTTTGACGGTGCGCTCACAAGAGCCATCAATTCTCCGTCACTTGTGACTGCAAGCTGCAAAAAAGCAGCAAAAGAGGTGATGAGGCGGATGCAGACGTATCAAAAAGGTGCCAAAGTATATCTTAATATGAATGGAAAGAATACTTTGTTTCCGCATCTGTTCTTTATGACACCGGCAGCGTATCGCAGACTTGGTCTCTCCGCAAGATATGTACGGATCGGTGGGCATGTATTTTTTACGAATTGGTGCTAAATGCAGAGAAAACAGCTTTTTCCCGGTTTTTGATTTGCAGGGAAGCTTCGGTTGGATTATGAATCTTCCTGCTTTGCAGATGAAAGCGCCGGAATAACAAAATCTATAACAGTGTGCAGTCAGAAAGCAGAATCGAACATATGATTGATTTTGCTTTCTTTTTGTGTTAGAATACGTAAGAGCGCATGAAAAACATGCAGCACAGAACAAAAAATGGAAAAGATAAAAGGAAAATATCATCATGATTGCATATTTAAAGGGGATTATAGCAGAAGTGACGCCGACCAGGCTGGTTCTGGAGGTGAATCATATCGGATATCAGATTTTTATTTCAGCAAGAGATGCATCGAATCTTCCGGGACGAGGAGAAGAAATCAAAATTTATACGTATCTGAATGTAAAAGAAGATGCGATACAGCTGTTTGGTTTCCTGACGGAGGATGATCTGGAGATGTATAAGCTGCTGCTCAATGTCAATGGAGTCGGTCCCAAGGCAGCACTTGGAATTTTATCCGTGCTTACGGCAGATGACCTTCGGTTTGCAGTGCTTTCCGATGACGCAAAGGCTATTGCAAAGGCTCCTGGGATCGGCATGAAGACGGCTCAGAAGCTGATTCTGGAATTGAAGGATAAATTTACACTGGAAGAGGCATTTGAGAAAAAGCTGGAAAATGGAGTTGCTGCGTCAGAGCCGGGTGCAGTTGTGGATAGTGATGCAAAGACAGAAGCAATCCAGGCTCTTACTGCGCTTGGTTATGCAAACAGCGATGCACTCCGGGCAGTGCGGAGGGCAGAAATTACAGAAGACATGGATACGGAAACAATATTAAAGCTGGCATTAAAACAGCTGGCTTTTCTGTAAGGAGACGAGATGGCGAAAGAGAGAAGGATCATTACAACGGATATGACGGAGGATGATATCCGGATCGAGCCGGGGCTGCGGCCACAGCGTCTGGAGGACTATATCGGTCAGGAAAAAGCAAAAAGCACACTGAAGATCTTCATTGAGGCAGCAAGAAAACGCCATGATTCGCTGGATCACGTGCTGCTGTATGGCCCTCCCGGACTTGGAAAGACGACACTTGCCGGAATTGTGGCAAATGAAATGGGAGTAAACATTAAAATTACGTCTGGACCTGCAATTGAAAAACCAGGAGATATTGCAGCTATTTTAAATGGTTTGCAGGAGGGGGATGTATTGTTTGTTGATGAGATTCATCGACTGAACCGTCAGGTGGAAGAGGTGCTTTATCCGGCAATGGAGGATTTTGTGATCGATATTATGATCGGAAAAGGACCGGCGGCCCGTTCCATCCGGTTGGATCTTCCGAAGTTCACCCTGATCGGGGCGACGACACGGGCAGGTATGCTGACTGCACCGCTGAGAGATCGCTTTGGTGTTGTCCATCATCTGGAATTTTATACAGAAAAGGAGCTTCAGACGATTGTGAACCGTTCTGCCGCAGTTTTGCAGGTTGAAATTGATAATCGCGGTGCACTGGAGATAGCGAAGCGGTCAAGAGGAACGCCGCGTCTTGCCAATCGTCTGTTAAAAAGAGTGCGTGATTATGCACAGGTGCGTTATGATGGAAAGATTACTGCGCCGATCGCATCGGAAGCGCTGGATTTAATGGAAGTGGATCGGTATGGACTGGATCGCACAGACCGTGCAATTCTTGAACTGATCATTGATAAATTTGCAGGTGGTCCGGTTGGCCTTGATACACTTGCAGCAGCGATTGGTGAGGATTCAGGGACGATCGAGGATGTTTATGAGCCATATCTGCTTAAGAACGGATTTATAAATCGTACGCCAAAAGGGCGTGTGGCAACGGATCTTGCCTATGAGCACCTGCAAAGAAAAAGGTTGTAATTCCCGTGAAATTGTTTATAATGTTTTATAATAGTGATTCTAATAAGATGAACAGAAATACGAAAGCGGAAATTACAGCGAAAGGAACAGGCCTTTATGTCATCCAAAAATAAAACACAGGTAATTATTGCGGGGAAGATTTATACATTAAGCGGCTATGAGAGTGAGGAATACCTGCAGAAGGTAGCGGCTTATCTTAATGGAAAAATTACAGAATTCAGAGGAATGGATGGATATCACAGACTGTCACAGGAAATGAGGTCAATCCTTCTGAATCTGAATATAGCGGATGATTACTTTAAGGTACGCAAAAAGATCGAAGAGTTGGAAGAGGAATTGTCAGATAAAGAGAAGGAATTGTATGAATTCCGGCATGAGATGATTACAACACAGGTCCGGCTTGAAAATGCAGAAAAAGAAAAAAGTGCGTTGGAGGAGAAAAATGCACAGCTTCAAAAGGAGCTGATCCGGCTTCAGGCACAGACAAATAAATAGGCATACACAGGCTGCAATTATTCCATACGGAAGCATGAGATAATTGCAGTTTGTCTTTCATGAGCAAGTAGCGAAGCGGATTGCGAATGTCCGCTTTACCGCAGCAGCGAAAGCGGATTTAGTACAGGGAAAGATGGAGGAACGATATGATTGAATTACTTGCGCCTGCAGGAAGTTATGAAAGTCTGTGCGCAGCTGTAAATGCGGGGGCGGATGCCGTTTACATAGGCGGCAGCAGATTTGGAGCAAGGGCTTATGCAGACAATCCGGAGGAAGAAGCTTTGCTGCGCGGAATCGATTACTGCCATCTGCACGGGAGAAAGCTGTATCTGACTGTTAATACACTATTAAAAGAGCAGGAACTGGAAGAGCAGTTATATGATTATATTCGTCCGTATTACCGGGAAGGACTGGATGGCGTGATTGTACAGGATTTTGGTGTGGTGCGCTTTCTGAAAGAATATTTTCCGTCCCTGCCGCTGCATGCGAGTACGCAGATGACCGTTACAGGGGCAGATGGCGCACGGATTTTAAAAGAAGAAGGTTTGACAAGAATCGTTCCTGCCAGAGAACTGTCACTGAAGGAAATTCGCAGCATTATTACTGAAACGGGTCTGGAAGTGGAAACATTTATTCACGGTGCGATGTGTTATTGTTATTCCGGACAGTGTCTGTTCAGCAGTCTGCTTGGCGGACGGAGCGGAAATCGGGGCCGCTGTGCACAGCCATGTCGTCTGCCTTATCAGGTCCAGGGTGATGCAGACGGGAAAAAGCATCCGTATGTGCTGAGCATGAAAGATATGTGCATGGATGAGAAAATCGGAGAGCTGATTGATGCCGGAATTGCGTCATTTAAGATCGAAGGGCGTATGAAGCGTCCGGAGTATACGGCCGGAGTAGTAAGCGTATATCGCAAACGGATTGACCAGTATCTGGAGAATGGAAAAAAATGCTCGCTGCAGGAAGACCACCGTATTTTGCTGGATCTTTATAATCGAGGCGGCTTTTCGGACGGTTATTATCACCGGTATAACGGACCGGAAATGATGTCAATGGAGCGGCCGAACCACTTTGGAACGATGGCGGCAAGAGTACTTTCGGAAAAAAAAGGAATGATTGTGCTTGAGGCAGCAGAGACACTTTACAGAGGCGATGTACTGGAGCTTCATGATGGTGCAGGTGAGATTACGCTTGGTCAGGAAGTTTCCAGGGGAAAGACCGTGTCACTTCGTGCGCCTGGCGTCAGATGCAGAGCCGGAAGCATCTTTTATCGGACGAAATGTACGCATCTGTTGGAAGATCTGAAAGAGCAGTATCTGGAAAAAGAAGTTCAGGAAAAAATTAAGGGTGAATTAATGATTTCTGTCGGAAGCCCTGCTATACTGAAGCTGACTTGTGGCCCGGAAACGGTTACCGTCTGTTCAGAGCAGATTGCAGCAGCGGCGCAGACACGTCCTGTTCTGGAGACTGATATTCGCAGGCAGCTGGTTAAAACAGGAAATTCACCGTTTATATTTGAAAAGCTTGAAATTTCCATGGAAGGTGAATTATTTTTTCCGCTTCGGGAGATCAACGAGCTGAGACGGAGGGGCTTGAATCTGCTTGAACAGGCATTGCTGGCACGGGAAAAGCGCAGTGATGAGAAGCTGGTAAATGAAGACAGACAGACGAGTCGGGGAATGATAGGCGGAGATAAAAAGGAGTGCAGTATCGAAAGGGCAGAAAGTGAAGGCGAAAAAGAACAGACTTACAGATGCTTTTATTCTGTCGCTGTTATGACAGAGGAGCAGTTAGATACGGTATTAAGGCGAGTTAAAGCTTCCGATGCCGGTCATGTCAGGATGATATATCTGGATCTTCTGGCAGCTGCTGCCGGAAGATATGCAGTGGATACGGATCGTTTGATGTCTGAGATTCGCGCGATAAAGGATGCAGGTCTCATCTGCTGCATGAATATGCCTCCGGTGCTGCGCATGGGTGACAGAAAGCTTCTGGAGCAAACAGACGTACAAAATGCTTTAAAACAGTGCGATGGCTTTTTGATACATACGCTCGATGAACTGGGATTTGTGCGGCGTGTTTTTCCGGATGGATTCTGCATTTCAGATGATACTTTTTATGCGTATAACCGCAGAGCCCAGCAGTTTTTGCGTGATCACGGAGTCGCACAGCTCACATTGCCGGCAGAACTGAATGCAAAGGAACTAAAAAGACTGGATACTTGCGGCAGTGAGCTTGTAGTATATGGTCGTCAGGCATTTATGCATTCTGCGCAGTGTGTCGTAAAAAATACAGACAGGTGCATCGGTCAGCCGAGGATCGACTGGATAAAAGATCGCAGACAGATTTCTTTTCCGGTAAGAAACCGCTGCGTAAGCTGCTGTAATACGATATACAATGCGATTCCGTTAGATCTGTCAGGCGCGCAGAAGGAGATTTGGGAGCTTCAACCGAAAAATCTGCGTCTTTCCTTTACGATTGAGACAGCGGAAGAAACGAAAGCAATCCTGGAGCGTTTTCTGGAAAAAGGGCTGCAGCAGGAAGACACGGGAGGAACCAGAGGACATTTTAGAAGAGGGGTCGAGTAAACAATGACGAATCTTATCATACAGGTTTCTAAATATCTGATCATTATTTTGATGGCGCTGTATACATTTCAGTGCTTTACAGTTTTTCATAAAAAAGATGATGAAGCACGGGAGTATCTGTTTCTGCGTCAGAATATGCTTATGTTTGCCATCCATTTTGTTGCATATACGGTACTGTATCTGGAAAAGCCGGAGCTGTCGCTGCTTTTATTTTATGGTGCGCAGGTAATTTATCTTGCAGCAGTGCTGGTGCTGTTCCGCAATCTGTATCCGCTTGCCTCAAAGCTTCTGATCAATAATATGTGTATGTTGGTTTGCATCGGATTTATTATGATCACGAGGCTGAAATATGACAGCGGAGTCAAGCAGTTTAAAATTGCGGTAGTTGCCACGGTGGTTGCGCTTCTGATTCCGGTCATAATCCGAAAACTTCGGTTTATTACGAAGATGTACTGGCTGTATACATTGATGGGAATCGGATTGCTCGGACTTGTAGCGATTGCGGCAACCGCTACGTATGGTGCAAAGCTTTCTTTTACAGTTGGCGGAATTTCCATTCAGCCATCAGAGTTTGTAAAAATTATTTATGTATTTGCGATTGCCGGTCTTTTGTCAAATGCCAGGGATTTCCGGCGTATTATAATTGCAACAGGCTTGGCTGCACTGCATGTACTGATCCTGGTAGTATCAAAGGATCTGGGAAGTGCGATGATCTTTTTTGTGACTTACCTGGTTATGCTTTTTGTCAGCACGCGGAATCCGTTTCTTGTACTGACCGGAATTTTTGCAGGCTCAGGCGCAGCGGTCGGTGCGTATTTTCTGTTTAATCATGTACGAGTCCGCGTACAGGCATGGAAGGATCCGTTTAAGGATTATCAGGGCGGCGGTTATCAGATCTGTCAGTCTTTGTTTGCAATCAGTGCCGGGAGCTGGTTTGGCACCGGTTTGTGTCAGGGTTCACCGGACGCAATCCCGTTTGTGGAACAGGACTTCATGTTTTCTGCGATCGCAGAGGAGCTGGGAAGCATTTTCGGGATTTGTCTGATTCTGGTCTGCATGAGCTGTTTTATTATGTTTGTGAATATTGCGATGCAGCTGACAAACCGTTTTTACCGGCTTGTGGCAGTTGGGCTTGGCAGCACGTACGCGGCTCAGATCTTTCTGACGGTCGGTGGAGGAATCAAACTGATTCCGATGACAGGTGTAACGCTTCCTCTGGTCAGCTATGGTGGAAGCTCGCTGCTTAGTACAATGATTATGTTTGCTATTGTCCAGGGCTTGTATATGCTTCAAAGAGATGAGGAACGAAAAAAAGAAGCACAGTATCTGCAGCAGATGCCATACGACCAGGACAGCTATCCGTACGGAGGTGACGGGTGGTATGGCGGACAGGCAGATCACGGAGCAGCCTTTGATGAGAATGGAAGCTACCGTGACCCGTCAGAGTATACAGCGTACTATGGCGCCGGTGACAGAGCAGCAGATTTTGACGATCGCACTTACGGAGAGAATCCGGAAGAAAATACCGGCTATTATGGTGCACGGGAGGGTAGTGACGATTATTATGACAGAAATCCGATGAATGGCGGATATTATGAACAACAGTCATCGGAAAATGGATATGAAGACTCTTATGGTCCGTATGACAGCGGATACCGTGCAGGGGATGATCCTTATGAGGGTGATGTGAGATACGAAGACGGCAGCTATGGCCAGAACAGGAATTACGCATATAAGAACGGAGGCGTCTATGGACAGGAAGAAAACGACCCGTACGAAGGTGGAAAAAACAGTGGCAGACGACGGAAAGGATTCTTTGGAAGAAGCAAAAAGTAAAAAGAAGATTCCGCTTCGTGTCAGAGAGATCCGATTTGAACAGGAGCCGGAGCCGGTTAGCGGGAAAGGAAGAAATACGGAGCTTGGTATTGTAACGTATACATTTGTGTTTCTGTTTCTTCTGATGGTTGGTTATCTGACATATCTGAATGTGTTTAAGGCTTCGGAGCTGAATTCAAATCCGTATAATACGAAACAGGATGCAAACACAGATAAGTATATCCGCGGTTCAATTCTCTCCGCAGATGGGAGCATTCTGGCTCAGACTCAGGTCGCTGAGGATGGAACGGAAACGAGAGTTTACCCATATGCCAATGTATTTGCGCATGCAGTTGGATATGCATCAAACGGAAAATCAGGTCTGGAAGCCGCGTATAATTATGATCTGTTGGATTCCCATGCATCTGTACTGTCTCAGCTTCAAAAAGAAGATGAAAACGAAAAGACACAGGGTGATTCCGTTGTGGTTACCCTTAATGCAACCCTTCAGAATGCGGCTTATCAGGCACTTGGTGGCTATAACGGAGCTGTTGTGGCACTTGAGCCGAAAACAGGAAAGATTCTGGCCATGGTATCAAAGCCGGATTATGATCCGAATACCATTGAAGAGATCTGGGAGAGTGTTGTTACGGACAGTTCCAGCAGTGTGCTTTTAAATCGCGCAACGCAGGGATTGTATCCGCCGGGATCTACGTTTAAGATCCTGACGACCCTGTCTTTTATCCGTCAGCAGCCGATGGTATACAAAACGTTCGATTTTACGTGTGATTCGAAGCTGACGAAGGGGGATGTGACGATTAATTGCTACAATGGAACTGCACACGGGGAAGAGGATTTGAAGGGGGCGTTTGCACATTCCTGCAATACGGCGTTTGCGCAGATCGGTCTGGATCTTGATAACGCGGATTTTCGTTCTCTGTGTGAAGAATTTTTGTTTAATAAGTCCCTTCCGACTTCGATGCAGCACAGTACCTCACAGTTTGCACTTACAGCGGATTCCTCCTACGGGGAGCAGATGACAACAGCGATCGGTCAGGGAGATACACTGGTGACACCACTGCATATGGCACTGATCACTGCGACTGTAGCAAACGGCGGTATTATGATGAAGCCATATATGGTGGATCACATTGAAGCATCAGATGGAAATGTTGTATCAAAAAACAGCCCGTCCAAATATAAGCGTCTGATGACAACAGAGGAAGCGAAGATTCTTACGGAATATATGAAGGAGACGGTGGACAGCGGTACAGCAGCGGCACTTTCCGGTTATAGTTTTTCGGCAGCCGGGAAAACCGGATCTGCAGAATACGGAGCAAACGGTGTGGAGGGAACTCATTCCTGGTTTGTCGGGTTTTCCAATGTAGATGATCCGGATCTTGTTTTAGCGGTAATTGCAGAGGATGGTGGTACCGGAAGCCAGACGGCAGTACCGATTGCAGCACAGGTATTTCAGGCGTATTACAGTATGCAGGGAAATTCCTGACAGAAGTTTTGGTTGCGTGAACCAGAAAAAAGAGTTATACTTGTGACAGTGATTTTACAGATTCACAACGCGGACAGGAGGGATTGCAATGATAGAAGCAACAAGCTGTGGCGGTGTGGTGATATTCAGAGGAAAGATACTTGTTTTGTATAAGAGCTACAAGAACAAGTATGAAGGCTGGGTGCTTCCGAAAGGAACCGTAGAAGCCGGAGAAGATTTTAAGGAGACTGCTGCAAGAGAGGTACTCGAAGAGACTGGTGTGCGCGCATCGATTATTAAGTATGTCGGGAAAAGCCAGTATACATTCAATGTGCCGGAAGATACAGTTTCAAAGGATGTTCACTGGTATCTGATGATGGCGGACAGCTATTACAGCAAACCACAGCGAGAGGAGTATTTTATCGACTCAGGGTATTACAAGTTCCATGAGGCGTATCATCTTCTGAAATTTTCCAATGAGAAGATGATTCTGGAGAAAGCCTACAATGAGTATTTGAATCTCAAAAAGAATAATCTTTGGGGAAACCGAAAATACTTTTGACCACAAAATGCCGGGATTCCGTGAATGCGGGATGTCGGCAATTCTTTTCAGGAGAAGTGCGATGAACTGGTATCAAAATCTGTATTTTGGGAAAACTGCAGAAAAGAAAAAGGATGAAATCATAAAACGGATTGAGTCTGGAGAAAACCATATTCTGACCTATCTGATTACGCTCGCGCCCACACCGAAAAATCAAATGGAAATTCTTACACCAACGTATTATCGCAGCTATCGGGAGCGAAGCGGAGAGCCATTGATCCTTGGCGTTGCATGTGGACGACGTGAGGCACAGGAAGTGGTTCGGACGATTGTAGAGGACGTGTATGCGAAGACCGGGAATGCGCTGGTCCGTCAGTATTTTGAAGGTTATTAACAGCTGAATATAAATTATAAAATCATATAATCACATGTTGAGTTTTATAAAATATTAGGGTAGAATATTATTGAAAGGAATTGATGCTTTGAGTAAATATTATTCTATACATGAATTTTCAAAAATTATAGGCGTATCGGCCCAGACATTACGAAATTGGGATGCCAATGGAAAACTTCATCCGCATCATACTACAGTAAGTGGCTATAGATATT
>CAKRPI010000022.1 GCA_934376945.1 uncultured Lachnospiraceae bacterium
TTGCAAAGGACGGCACAGTGACTGCGACTGCATCGGTAGTAAACGGTGTGATCATCGTAGAAGATAAGCTGAAACCATCGGAGAACACAAGCACCACGATCGAGAAGAAGGTAACTTACAACGGACTTGAGCTGTTTGCGGAGAACCTGAGCTTCTACGTACGTCTCTTCTATGACGAGGCATGCACGAAGCCGGCATCCGAGCTTAAGGAGATCAAGATCGTGAAGGCAGCATCTGGAAAGGTGACATTTGAAAATCTGGAAGCAGGCAGAACCTACTACGTAGGTGAATGCGATGCAGACGGAAATGTAATTCATTCGGGTGTACTGGAAGACGGTACGGTATATACACCTGTATTTACCGGCACGAACGGTCATGTGATCACAACAGAAGAAGGCGAAGATAAGGTCGTATATCTTGACAATCAGCTTCAGAGCTGGCCGCATAACTTCTATGCAGAGGGTACACTGACCGTGACAAAGAAGCTGCTTGGTGCAGACAGTATGCCGAAGGATTCGGATGAGGTCTTCTATGCAGGAATCTTTGAGGATCCGGAATACACAACGCTCTCTGAAAAGGTAGAGTACAATATTCTGGAACTGGATATGGCAGGCGGTTCTAAGACATCGAACTCGACGAAGGTACAGATCGACTCGATAGATTCGACCACAACACTTTACGTGACAGAGGTAGATGAGTTTGGTGACCCTGTAAAGGGCGCACCGGGATTCAAGTACGACGTATCGATTGACAAGACAGAGGTTTCTTTCAGCGCTGAGAATAAGGAAATTGAAGTTACGATCACAAATACGGAAGAGGAAGAAGAAACCGAGACCGAGACTGAGACCGAGACTGAGACAGAATCTGAAACAGAAACAGAGACAACCACAGAAACGGAAACAGAAACAAAGAAGCAGACCGAGACACAGCCGACCACACCGTCGAAGGGCGTAAAGACCGGAGACGACACCCCGATCAGTTCTTATGCAGGACTTATGGCGGTTGCATTTGCAGCATTTGCACTGCTGATGGCATCTGAGCTGAAAAAGAGAAAGACAGGCAAACGATAATTCGTAAGGAAGCTTGTCAGACGACGGGTGAAAGCAAAAAAGCAATGAGGCAATAAAAGAACAAGAAGAAAGCCCCCTGATTTCATTAAGAATGAGATCAGGGGGCTTTCGATTTACTGAAGCTGTGCAAGACTTTGCAGAGCCTGTGTTGGAAGAATCACTTCCATGTGTTCTGTAAAGTGAGATTCCATACCGGGGGCAAATTTGTAGGAAAGAGCATACTCAGAGAGTACGTTGCAGACCTTGTTAAACTGCTCGGCAGAGCTCTCGGCCTTTTTGAGAATCAGATAATACTGTCCGTTTTCCGGATTTTTATAAAGGGCATTTGGCCCATCGTAAGCGGAACCGAGTACACAGGCAGCCGTAATGGCATCATCCAGAGAATGAAACAGATAGAAGCGCGTGAGATTTCGAAGCTCTTCTTCCGCTTCTTTGCCGGTATCACTGCCATCGGATGCTTCAGGAGCAGGGGCAGAGTCCGCAGTCTGTTCTTTGGCAAGTGTTTTTGCAGCGGCCTGCTTTTTGGCCTCTGTGATTTTGCGAATCAGACCAAGCACATCATCCGCACCCTCGATTTTGTCACGAAGAGAGGAGAGAGAAAGGTCATCTTCCGGATCGCCTTCTTCCGGTGTAAACTTTGCAAACCGGGTATCCAGTTCGTCCGGATCCTCCACCTTGGTAATAATAAGAACAACGGTGTCCATAGAAACAGGAATCGCCTCTATCATAAGCGGCATATTGTCCGCTTCGAAACCGAAATCACGGGCAGCGAGCTGCATCATATCCTGAAACAGTGCCTTTGCTTTATCGGAACCGTAAGCAAGTTCACTGAGCTTGAGCTCGCGGCTTGCGAGATCCTCGCGCGTCAGCGTACAGCGGATTTGCCGGTCATTGATTTTTTCAATTTTCATGTTATCACATCCTCTTTTTATAAAAAGCTTTTGACCTTTACCCCATAGTATACGCGCATTCACGGTATAATGTAAAGAAAAACGAATTCCGTGATCAAATCGCTGGAAAGTCTGCAAAAATATGAAAAAAGCCTTGCGAAATGAGCACATATTATTTATAATAAGTGTCAGAAAGGATATACACACCGATATAATTCATTCAGAAAGGAGGCAGCTGTACTGGTCGTGATTTATGCTGTACTTTCCCGTATATATCCTTTCGTGACTTCTTTTACGCATTATATACAATTTCTATTTTTTACGCAAGTGAAATAATTATTAAACAGGGCGCTGCAAAGGGAATGGAAAAGAGTGGAAAATCATATCACAGAGCACCTTTTGGAAATAACCGGGAGCGGCCTGCGTCAGTATTCCGAAGTTAACGAACCGGCCTGCGAGGCGGCTGGGCGTGATGAGAAGGATTTAAATATCTGATTTGAGTCAGATAAAGGATGCGTCAGATAAAAGTGGAGAGAAGAGAAATAAAAGAAAGGAAACACAGTCAGAATACCGGTTCCCCACCGCAGGTGATTCTTATTTTTTTATAAAGATACTCCGATTTTGCTGACGGGCTTTGGAAGAACTGTTATAATTACCGGGATAAAGGGGCGCAGTTTCCCCAAAATTCCGGAAAAGGGGAGGTACAGCAATGAGTGTTAAGAAAAGATTTCAGGTTCTGGCCGGTGTGATTGCATTGATCGGCATGCTGGCGATCCTGTTTGTATGTATCAGAAAATATATGCCTTCCTCGCAGCGCATGAGTTCGGAAGAATATTTCGGGCAGCTTGGCGAGACAGAGGCAGCGATCGTTGTGGGGGACCACATAGCACAGGAGCATGCGCAGATCTACGATGGAAATGTTTATATTGATTATACGCTCGTTCAGAATGAACTGAATGCGAGATTCCACTGGGATGCGTCCGCAGGACTCCTGCTTTTTACGACACCGACACAGATTTTTGAGATTGAACCGAATGCTTCTTCGTATACGGTGGATGGCGAAAGCTTTGATGCGGGATACGATATTTTGCATACGACATCTTCCGGGATGTATCTGTCGATGACGTTTTTGCAGCAGTATTCCGATCTGGACTGTCAGGTCTATGACACGCCAAAGAGAGTGGTGATCACCTTAGGCAGCAAGGAGATTACGACGGCGCGGATCAAAAAGGACACGGTCGTGCGGTATCAGGGGGGCATTAAAAGTCCGATCCTGACCGATGTCACAGAGGATACGGTCGTTACGGTGATCGAGCAGATGGATTCATGGTCGAAGATTCTTACTGCAGACGGCTATATCGGTTATGTGAAGAACAGACAGCTGGCAGACGAAGAGACGACGACGCGGGAAACCTTCTATGCGGGACCGGAGTATACAAGCATTCATCTGGACGAGAAGGTAAATCTGGTCTGGCATCAGATTGATTATAAAGAAATGAACAGTCAGTTTGCGGAGGATACGGAAGATGTTACGGGAGTGAATGTGATTTCACCGACCTGGTATTTTTTAAAGGACAGTACCGGAGAGATCACGTCCTTTGCAAGTGCAGACTATGTCAAAGCGGCCCATAAGAAAAATATGCAGGTGTGGGCACTGATCAGCAATTTCAGTGCAGATGTCGATTCAACAGCCCTGCTGGCTTCCCGCACGGCACGCCAGAAGGTACAGAACTATCTGATCGCGCAGGCACAGGAGATTGGCTTTGACGGCATCAATATCGATTTTGAGGGGATTGCGCAGGAAGCAGGCTATGATTATGTGCAGTTTATGCGTGAATTATCGATCCTCTGCCGCAAAAATAACATTATTCTTTCTGTGGATGTGCCTGTTCCGATGGATTTTTCGAAATATTATAATCGCAAAGAGCTTGGAAATGTCTGCGATTACGTCATTATGATGGGGTATGATGAGCATTATGCCGGCTCGGATATTACAGGCAGCGTGGCATCCATGGATTTCGAAGAGACCGGTATTCAGAATATGCTGACAGAGGTGTCGAAGAATAAGCTGATCAGTGCGATTCCGTTTTATACGAGGCTTTGGTATACCGAGACGCTTTCGGATGGTACGACAAATGTGACGAGTGAGGCCTACAGTATGGACGGTATCGAAGCGCTTCTTGCCGAAAACGGTGTCACCTCGACCTACGATGAATCGACCGGCCAGCAGTATGCCGAGTGGACAGATTCCGACGGGAAATTCTGTCAGGTATGGCTGGAAGACGGGGCATCCGTCGCAGCACGTGCGAGCCTTGTCAGCAAGTATGAGCTTTCCGGCATCGCTGAGTGGGTGCTTGGCCGTGAGCAGAGCTGGGTATGGGATATCATCAGCAAAAACATATAACAGACCGTTCACATGGACTGCGCTTTTCCTGCTGTTTTTTTGGTATTCCTTGCGCTTGCCGTCGAAATGCATTATAATCGTAAAGAAAACGACAAGTACTGTAAAAACATAAAAAAGAGGAAGTAAAAAATGGATACTCTTATTCAGCATCTGGCAATGGAAAATGAAGCCGGAAATGAATTTTATATAAAGCGTGACGATCTGCTGCCTTTTTCAATCGGCGGCAACAAGGTGCGCATTGCAGAGGCTTTCTATGAGGATATGAAAGCAAAGCATTGTGACACGATGATTATTTACGGAAGCCGTCATTCAAACCTGTGCCGGGTGCTTTCAGACCTGTGCTTCAGCCGTGGCACAAAATGTGTGATGATTTGCTCTCATGAAAGCGGCGAAGAGGATGCCCCCACGAATAATACGCATCTGATCGGCTGGACAGGGGCGCAGATCGTGAACTGTGCAAAGGATGAGATTGCGCAGACGGTAGAGCATGTTATGAATGAGATCCGTGCATGCGGCGGAGTGCCCTATTATATTTATGGTGATAAATATGGCAAGGGAAACGAGGGTACTGCGGCACGGGCCTATGCAAAGGCTTACAGGGAATTTCTTCGCCAGGAGCAGGAGCTGGGCGTGAATTTTGATTACATTTTCTGCCCGTCCGGGACAGGATCGACACAGACGGGGCTGATCTGCGGACATCTTCTGGCAGGAGACCACAAGTGCATCATGGGCGTGATGATCTCGTCACGCGAGACAGAGCGTGCTTATCAGGTGATCGAGGAAGGAATCCGGGCATATTTTGAGGAGCATCCGTCGGAGAAGCATGCACTGCCGGCAGATCTTGCAGGAGAGATCCACCTCCTGGATGCATATCGGCAGGAAGGCTACGGAAAATACGATGAGAGAGTGGAAGCCTGTATCCGGCAGCAGTATCTGGAGAACGGGATTCCGCTTGATCCGATTTATACAGCGAAGGCGTTCTGGGGAATGACGGAGTACGTGCGCACCGCCGGAATTCAGAACAGCCGTATCCTGTTCCTCCATACCGGCGGCACACCACTGTTTTTCGACTATGTGACAAACAGTTCAGAACAACAGAAAAAGTCATAGAAAGCCAACCGCAAATTTATTTGCAGGTGGCTATACTAAATTATACGAAAAGAGACCCCCTATGCTGATATCAGTTGTAATCCCCTGCTATTATTCAGAGAAGACGATCCGAAAGGTCGTTGAGCTCGTAATGGCAGAATTTGAAAAAAACGAAGGCTATACGTGTGAATTTGTTCTGGTCAATGATGGCTCTACGGATGGAACGTGGCCGGAAATCGAAAAGCTTGGAAAGGAATACGAAAACGTCTGCGGTGTAAATCTGATGCGCAATTTCGGTCAGCACAATGCACTGATGGCGGCACTTCATTATACGAAGGGAGACTGCGTACTCGGAATGGATGACGATATGCAGACGCACCCGTCGCAGATTTTCAAGCTGATCCATAAGATGGAGGAAGGATACGACCTTGTTTATGGAGTCTATCCGCAGAAAAAGAACTCCTGGAAAAAGAATCTGACCAGTAAATTAAATGAAGTGACATCACGGGTCATGCTGAACCGT
Organism: uncultured Lachnospiraceae bacterium; assembly: GCA_934376945.1. Classification (GTDB taxonomy): domain Bacteria; phylum Bacillota; class Clostridia; order Lachnospirales; family Lachnospiraceae; genus Choladousia. The sequence continues at coordinate 5,977 of CAKRPI010000022.1, forward strand.
CCCAAGGAGATCGTTTCCAGTAATTTTTGGATGATCACAAAGGAGGTACGGCAGGAGGTTATCAAATATGACAGCTTTAACCCGTATATAGACGGTATTTTTTACCGTGTAACACATAACATAGGAAATGTACCGGTAGAACATTTCAAACGGGAGGTCGGCACTTCCGGCTATACCTTGAAGAAGCTGATCAATCTCTGGCTGCGTTACTGGAATTTCTCTGTGATTCCTCTTCGCATTTCCTTTTTCCTTGGTATTTTTTCCGGCGTTGCCGGAGCGATTATGGCAGTGCTGATCATCATCAACAAAATACTCAATCCGGATATTCCGGTCGGCTGGTCATCGACACTATGCGTGGTCGTTGTCTTTTTCGGGCTTGTGCTGATGGTGCTTGGCGTGATCGGAGAATACCTTGGAAAGATCATCCTGATCCTGAATAATACGCCGCAGTTTATTGTGCGCGATACGATCAATACAGGAAATGCGCGGCAGACGTTGAAGACGCTTGTGCGGGAGACAACGGGCGCGGTAAGAACAGAGTCTGAGGGCGGACAAAGCGAGACAGAAGAGCTGAAGTAGATCCAAAAGAGTGTCAAAGGAGATCCAAAGCAGATCCCAAGGAGTATCAAAGGAGACCCAAAGCAGATCCGAATCAATGCCAGAGGCGGGAAAGAGGGGGAAAAGCAGCGTGCAGCGAAAAATTATGATTCTCGGAGCCAGTGTGTATCAGGTTCCGCTTATTCTGACAGCTAAGAAAATGGGGCTATATACGATAGTTGCAAGTATTCCGGGAGATTATCCGGGGTTTGCATATGCAGATAAGGTTTATGAGATAAATACGGTAGATAAAGAAGGGATTCTGAAGGTCTGCCAGGAGGAGCAGATCGACGGGATCTGTACAACGGGCACCGATGTGGCGGTGGCGACCATCGGCTACGTGTGCGAAAAAATGGGGCTGGCCGGGATATCGGAAGCGGCAGCAGTATGTGCTACGGATAAAGCGCGGATGAAGGAAGCGTTTGCCACAGAGGGTGTCGCAGCAGCAAAATTCCGAAAGGCATACAGCTATGAAGAGGTGTGCCGGGCGGCAGAGGAAATCGGATTTCCGGTGGTAGTAAAGCGTGTGGACAGCTCCGGAAGCCGTGGAATCACCATCGTAAACGAGAAGAGCGGCCTGCAGGAGGCGTACCGCAGTGCGCTTGAACGCTCCAGAAAAGAATATGTGCTGGTAGAGGAAAAGCTCGAAGGCACGGAGATTGGTGTGGATGGCATGGTACAGGGCAAAGAGCTGGTATTTCTTGCGCCACATGAAAAATTCGTCTACCATACGGACAAAATTACAATTCCGGCAGGTCATGGGTTCCCGTATCTGGGAAGCGTCCGTGTACAAAAAGAGATCGAAAAACAGATGCGCCTGGCAGTCAAGGCGCTTGGACTTGACAACTGCTCTGTAAATGCCGATGTATTTGTGGACAATGAACGCGGAAAAGCGTGGATTATCGAAATCGGCGGCCGCACGGGTGCTACGTGCATACCGGAACTGATTTCCATGTATTACGGATTTGATTTCTATGAGAAGATTCTGCAGAATGCACTTGGGGGGCCGGTGGATTTTACTCCGGAAAAAGAAGGTGTCCCGTGCATGGCAAAACTTTTGATGAGTCCGGTAAACGGCGTGATCACTGAGATCGATGAGAAGAGGCTGAACCGCATGCGGGAAAAGGGAATTGCAGTAAAGCTGGATTTCCCGGTCGGCCATGCAGTAGAAGCTATGGAGAATGGCACTACGAGGATCGGTCATGTGGTGATGGAGGCAGACTGTGTGGAGCAGCTTGACCAGACGATCAGCCGTGTATACCGCTGCATTAAAGTGGACGGAACGTCTCTGGAGGAATTATGGAAAAGATAAAGGATTACATCTTTTTGCATCTGGCGGTAATGCTGTTTTCATTCACCAGTGTTTTTTCGAAGTCAGCCTCCATTGAGCTGAACCGCGGAGGATTAAAAAATCTGCTTCTGTATGTATTTGCCTTTTTGATGTTTTTTGTCTGTTTCGTCTATGCGATCTGCTGGCAGAAGATCATCAAAAAATTTGATCTGAATATCGGCTATGCAAACCGCAGCGTATATCTGCTCTGGAGTCAGGTGTGGGCGGTAGCGATTTTCGGGGAAAAACTGTCGGTGCGAAATATGATCGGAGTGATGATCGTACTGCTTGGCGTGGTGGTGGTTTCCCTGAGTGCGGAGAAAAAAGAGACAGAGCCTGCTGCATCAAAGACGCAGCATACCGGGACGGCTTCACAAAGCGAAGAAGAAAACTGACAGGGGGAGAGAGAATGCTTCCATATTTATTACTGATGTTTCTGGGAACCTTTTTCTCGGCTGTTTCGCAGGTACTGCTCAAGCAGAGCGCAGGACAGAAGCACAAAAGCGTGCTTTATGAATATCTGAACTGGCGTGTGATCGTGGCGTATGGCATTTCATTTTCCACGCTGCTGCTGAATACGTATGCATTTACTGTGGTGGACATGAAGTACGGCGCGGTCATTGATACGTTCAGCTATGTGTTCGTCATGGTGCTTTCCTGGCTGATTCTGAAGGAGCATTTCACAAAGGGACAGCTGATCGGAAACCTGATTATTATTACGGGGATTTTTGTGTATACGCTGTAGCGTGAGTGCATACAGTAGAGGTAAGAAATTGCCGGAGAGTATGCAATGAGAGAAAAAATAGCAAAATATGTGACAGAAAAAAGAGCAGCAGTATTCCTTGTGTTTCTGACTGCTTTTTTTGCGGGCAATATTACGGCCGCAGGTGTGGCAAGATACCAGGCACCTCATTCTGTTTTGCAGCCTGCTGCAGAAGGAAACTGGGGGCTCAGCTTTCAGGAGAAGGGGAAGCCTCCGGTGGCAAACGCAACCTTTGAGGAGCTTTCGAAATACAATGCCTATTACGCAGAAAATACGCAGGAAAAACGCATTTATCTGACTTTTGACTGTGGATATGAAAATGGAAATACACCGGCGATCCTGGAAGCGCTGAAAAAGCATCAGGTGCCGGCTACTTTTTTTGTGGTGGGAAATTTTGTAAAGGATAATCCGGAGCTGGTGCAAAGAATGATCGCGGAGCATCACACGGTGGGCAATCATACCGAGCACCATCCGGACATGTCACAGATGTCAGATCCTGCCTCGTTCCGTAAGGAAATAGAAGGACTTGGGACGCTGTTCCATGAAGCGACCGGACAGGAAATAACGAAGTATTACCGGCCGCCGCAGGGAAAATACAGCGAAGCGAACCTGAAAATGGCACAGGATCTGGGCTATCAGACATTTTTCTGGAGTCTGGCATATGTGGACTGGTATGAACAGGATCAGCCGACAAAGGAGGAAGCTTTTGAAAAGCTGATCGGGCGGATTCATCCGGGGGCGGTTGTACTGCTGCACAACACGTCCCGAACCAATGCAGACATCCTGGATGAGCTGCTCACACAATGGGAGAATATGGGATATTCCTTCGGGACGCTGGAGCAGCTGGCGGCATCCTTCGTATGAACGCAGGTAAGCATCCACCGCTTCAAGTGCGCGGAGCACTAAGCGGGGGATGCTTATGTCAGTGGGAGTTGAAAACACCCACTGACAGGTTGCGAAGCGGATTGCGAATGCCCGTTTTACCGCAGTCACGAAAGCAGACTGCGAATGTCCGGGAATACCTGCTTACATTCCGCGGGTCTTGCGGGAGCAGGCTTCCATTCCTTCAAGAATGGCACTGCGCAGCCCGCATTTTTCCATGACAGCGACAGCTTCGATCGTTGTTCCGGCCGGTGAGCATACCATATCCTTAAGCTCGCCCGGATGCTTGCCGGTCTCAAGCACCATCTTTGCACTGCCGAGCACTGCCTGGGCAGCAAGGCGGTAAGCCTGAGCACGCGGAATACCGTCACGTACGGCTCCGTCTGCCATTGCCTCGATAATCATAAAAATATAGGCCGGTGAGCTTCCGCTGACGGCAACGACACCATCGATCAGACGCTCTGGCATGACCTCTGCGATGCCGCAGGCCGCAAACAACTGGATTACCTGGTCAAGCTCGGCGCTTGTTACGGTATCAGCCGGGCAGATCGCGGTAACGCCTTCTCCAACCATCGCCGGTGTATTTGGCATGGCCCGGATCAGCTTGATTGGCTTTTCAAACCAGTCAGTAAGTGTCTGAATGGATTTTCCGGGAGCGATCGAAACGATCAGCTGTGAGGTTGTGACGGTATCTTTGATTTCACGGATCACGGATTCATAAAACTGAGGCTTGACGGCCAGAAACACGATATCCGCTTTAGCGGCCTCGCAGTTAACGGTAGTCGTGTTGATGCCGAATTTGGCAGCTGCCTTTTCCAATGTTTCCGTATGAAGTGCGGAAGCGACAATTTCCTCCGGAGCAGCGATCCCGTGTCTGAGAATGCCTCCGATGATTGCCTTTGCCATATTGCCGCATCCGATAAATCCAAATTTCATAGAATATGCTCCTTCCTGAAAAGATAATGATGAATTTGTTCTATCAGATTTCCGGTGGAAATGCAACCGTTATTATTTTTCCTGAAAAGCTCCGCTATTATTTTTCCTGAAAAGCTTCCGGATGCTGTGGCTGGCTCTGAACAGTAAGATGCGGTGCATTTCGCGCAGGTGCGTTTCTGAGAGTTACAGTTGCGCGGAGGATGGAAATTCGATATAATCAGGAGAAATGGGTAAAACCATAACGAAATGGAAAGAGACGAATGGAAAGAGACGAAAGGAAGCGGAAAAAGTGACTGCAATGGAGAAAAATCAGACAGAAAAAAACGAACAGAAAAAGCTGCGCTTTGAATGTGATTATCTGGAGGGCGCAGTGCCGGAGATCATGCAGCGGCTGGCAGAGACAAATCTGGTACAGACGCCGGGATACAGCGAGGACGATTACTGCGAGAGTGCAAGAGAAAAAATCCGTGTGCTCTTAGACTGTGAGGATGCAGCGGTACATTTCCTGGTGGGCGGCACACAGACGAATCTGACGGTAATCTGTGCGGCGCTCAGGCCTCATCAGGGGGTCATTGCAGCGTCGACCGGCCATATCAACGTACATGAGACAGGAGCAATCGAGGCAAGCGGCCATAAGGTGCTGACTGTTCCGGGGAAAGACGGCCGTTTAAATGCGGGTCAGATCGAAGAGCTTTGCCGCAGCCATTATGCGGATTCTTCTTTTGAGCACATGGTACAGCCGGGCATGGTCTATATTTCCTATCCGACAGAGTATGGAACGCTGTATACGAAGGAGGAGCTGCAGAAGATCCATGACGTATGCAGAAAATACGATATGCCGCTGTTTATTGACGGGGCAAGGCTTGGATACGGACTGATGTCGCATGCGTGCGATTTGACGATCTCCGAGCTTGCAAAGCTGTGTGAGGTGTTTTATATCGGAGGCACAAAATGCGGCGCATTGTTTGGTGAGGCAGTTGTGATCCGTGACGAGAGACTGAAAAAGGATTTCCGTTATCTGATCAAGCAGCGCGGCGGAATGCTTGCAAAGGGAAGACTGCTCGGCCTGCAGTTTGATACACTTTTTACAGATGAGCTGTATTTTAGAGTCTGCAAAAAGGCAGATCGTCTGGCACAGAAGCTGCGCAGCGCTTTTGAACAGAAGGGGTATCCGATGCTGGTGGATTCTCCGACAAATCAGCAGTTTCCGGTATTGCCGGATGCGGAGGCGGAGCGGCTGGCGGAGCAGTTTTCCTTCAGCTTCTGGGAAAAGGTGGATGAAACACACAGTGCGGTGCGTTTCTGTACAAGCTGGGCGACGACCGAGGAAGCAGTAGAGCGTCTGATCGCGGCACTGTAGGACAGGCATTCCGAAGCGACAGGGTAAACAGACTTCCGGAAGCGACACCGCGGACAGGCATTCCGAAGCGACACCGCAGACAGAAAAGAGAATGGAACAAATGGAAGAAATGGAAAAAAACGGGATCAACAAAACGAAAAAAGGCGGGGCAGACCTGTATGAACAGCTTTCTGCTTATGGAGCCTCTGACTTTTATCCGTTTCATATGCCTGGGCATAAGCGGAATTTTCATCTGCTCGGCGATCCGTATGCGATTGATATTACGGAGATTGACGGCTTTGACAACCTGCATCATGCGGAAACAGTGCTGCTGGAGGCGCAAAAAAGAGCTGCGCAGCTTTACGGTGCGCAGGAGACGTACTATCTGGTAAACGGCAGCACGTGCGGGATCCTTTCTGCTGTGTCGGCCTGTGCGCGCAGGGGAGAGACGATCCTGATGGCGCGCGGCTGCCATAAGGCAGCGTATCACGCACTGCTTTTAAATGATCTGCACGCGAAGTATCTGTACCCATCGGCAGATCTGAAAAGGGGAATTGCAGGAGCGATCCGTCCGGAGCAGGTAAGGGCTGCCCTCGATAAAAATCCGGAAATCCGCACTGTATTGCTGACCTCTCCGACGTATGACGGAGTTGTTTCTGATGTGCAGACAATTGCGGAAATTGTACACGGCCATGACGGGATTCTGATCGTGGACGAGGCACATGGCGCACATTTTGGAATGCATCCGTATTTTCCGAGGCGTGCACTGGCATGCGGGGCAGACCTGGTCATAAACAGCGTACATAAAACGCTCCCTTCCTTGACGCAGACAGCACTGCTGCACGTTCAGGGACCGCGTGTTGACCGGAAGCGGCTTGGCCGGTATCTTGGCATTTATCAAAGCAGCAGTCCCAGCTACGTGTTTATGGCCGGAATCGACCGTTGCATCGGGCTTTTAAACGACCGCGGCGAGGAACTGTTTGAAACGTTTGCAGCGCGTCTGGAAAAGCTGCGTGGGGAGCTTTTAAAGCTGCAGCAGCTGCATCTGGTGGATGGAAAAGAAACGGGACTGGGCAGCTTTGATTACGATCGCTCGAAGCTTCTGATCTCCACGGAAAAAAGCGGACTGACGGGCGCACAGCTGTCGGAGATACTGCGCAGCAGATATCATCTGGAAATGGAGATGGAGGCGCCACAGTATGTGACAGCCATCACAACGATCGCAGATACGCACGAAGGACTGGAGCGGCTGAAAACGGCGCTGCTTGAGATCGATAAAGAGCTGGCCGACAGACCGGCTGAGAACGATAAAGAGCTGACCGGCAGACCGATCGGGAAAAACGAAAAATTCCGGATATGCAATGAGCAGCAAGCGCTGATGGAAGAGCCGGAAGGCGATTTCCCGGATCTATCCGTGCTTCTGGCTGATGGCGGAGAGGAAGTACTAGGGATCGCGCAGGCAGAGGATGCAAAAAAGAGAGAAGTCCTGCTTGAGCAGAGTGCAGGGCTGATCTCCGGCGAGTTTGTGTACCTGTATCCGCCCGGAATCCCGTATCTGGTGCCGGGAGAGCGGATCCCCAAAAAGCTGCCGCAGCAGCTTGCGGCCTGCCGAAGGCTGGGACTTGGGCTGCAGGGAATGGCAGATTATACGGGGAGAAGGTTACGTGTGCTCGCAGAGGACCTGCATTAGGAGGATCCGCAATCCGTATCAGATGAAAGAATTGTGATCGAAAAAGTCAGTGGTTATTAAAGGAATTCAGAATATGGGCAGAATATTTTATATTATGGGAAAAAGCGCGACCGGGAAGGATACAGTCTACGAGGAGCTTCTGACGAGGGAAGAGCTTGGGCTGCAGCCATTTATCATGTATACGACACGTCCGATCCGCGCCAAGGAGACAGACGGTGTGCAGTATCATTTTACTGATGTGGATACACTAAAAAAGATGCAGGAGGAAGGCAGAGTGATCGAGCTGCGTTCCTATGATACGGTACATGGTATCTGGTATTATTTCACAGCAGACGGAGAAGGCATCGACCTTGACAGATACAGCTATCTTGCACTTGGAACGCTGGAATCATATCAGAAAATGCGTGCATATTATGGGGAAGAGCGCGTAGATGGAGTTTACATTGAGGTAGGAGACGCGGAGCGTCTGGAACGTGCGATCAAGCGGGAAAAGAAACAGCAGCAGCCGAATTTCAGTGAGGTCTGCCGCCGCTATCTTGCGGACGAAGAGGATTTTTCAGAAGAAAAAATCGTACAGGCACATATTTCGGCAAGGTTTTCAAACGACGGGCCACGGGAAGAATGCATGGAGGCGGTCGCTGCGTATATAAGGCAGAAGATGACTTCCGCTCCTGCAGACAGTGAGCAGGAAATGTGAGGTGACTCTTCACATCAAATTGTATCTGTGGTATACTAAACAGAGACAATACGCCGAAGCTTTTGGGGCAGAAAGCGGCAGAATACTTCAGGCTGCACAGCTTGCCGGGCTTTGGTGAAAAGATACAGGGGGGAGAAACTATGCCGGGATTTAAAGACATTGTTGGACACAAACGGGAAATCGCGCACTTGGAAAAAGCAATGAACGCAGGAAAGGTCAGTCATGCTTATATTTTCAGCGGTGAAAAGGGAAGCGGAAAGCTGACGCTTGCAAATGCGTTTGCGATGGCGCTGCAGTGTACGGGCGAGGAGAAGCCATGCGGTACCTGCCACTCCTGTCATCAGGCGGCAAGCGGAAATCATCCGGACATTATCCATATCCGCCATGAGAAACCGAACAGTATCGGTGTGGACGATGTACGGGATCAGCTGGTCGGCGATGTGCAGATCCGCCCTTATAATGGAAAATACAAGATTTATATCATGCCGGACGCGGAAAAAATGACGGTTCAGGCACAGAATGCGATCTTAAAGACGATCGAGGAGCCGCCGGAATATGCGGTGATCATCCTGCTGACAGACAATGAACAGGGATTTCTGGATACGATCCGCTCCAGATGTGTGCTCATACAGCTCAAGCCGGTGCCGGATGAGCAGGTCAAACAATATCTGATGGAGAAGGTGGAGATCCCGGATTACCAGGCCGATATCTGTGCGGCATTTGCGCAGGGCAATATCGGCAAGGCAGAGCGTCTTGCGACCTCAGAGGATTTTAATGCGATCAAGGCTTCCGCAATGAAGCTGATCAAAAAAGCAGGTACGATGAGCATCAGCGACATCATCGAGTACGTGAAGGAAGTACAGAATTACAAAATTTCAATACAGGATTATCTGGATATTCTGGCACTGTGGTACCGGGATATGGTTTATTTCAAGGCAACCAAGGATGTAAACGGTATTATTTTTCAAGATGAGCTGCGCACGATCCGGGAGACGGTAAAGCTGTGCTCCTACGAGGGCGTGGAGGAAGTGATGCAGGCCATTGAGACGGCAAAGACACGTCTGGCGGCAAATGTAAATTTCGATCTGACGATGGAGCTTTTGTTCCTGGTCATCAAGGAAAATATACACGGCTGACTGTGCGGATCGGAAGAAGGAGATAAAAATTAAATGATAAAAATTGTAGGTGTAAGATTCAGAAACGCAGGAAAGGTATATTACTTTGACCCGAAGGGATACAAGCTCGAGTCTGGGGATCATGTGATCGTTGAGACAGCACGCGGAGTAGAGTACGGTACGGTGGTCGGCGGCGTCCGTGAGGTGACGGATGATAAGGTGGTACAGCCGTTAAAGGCAGTGATCCGTGCGGCGACACAGGAGGATGATGCACGTGCACAGAAAAACAACATAAGAGAAAAAGAAGCAATGCGCATCTGCAGCGAAAAGATCCGCAAGCATGGCCTGGATATGAAGCTGATCGATGCGGAATATACCTTTGACAACAATAAGGTGCTGTTTTATTTCACAGCAGACGGCAGAATTGACTTCCGTGAGCTGGTAAAGGATCTGGCAGCCGTATTTAAAATGCGGATCGAGCTGCGGCAGATCGGAGTGCGTGACGAGACGAAGATTCTTGGCGGAATCGGGATCTGTGGCCGCGTCCTGTGCTGCAATTCGTATCTTTCTGAATTTGCGCCGGTGTCCATCAAGATGGCGAAGGAGCAGAATCTTTCCCTGAATCCGACGAAGATTTCAGGTGTCTGCGGCCGTCTGATGTGCTGTCTGAAAAATGAAGAGGATACGTATGAGTATCTGAACAGCAAGCTTCCGGGAATCGGAGATACGGTGACGGCGGAAGGCGACCTGAAAGGAGAGGTGCAGTCTGTGAACGTACTGCGCCAGAAGGTACGCGTGCTCATCGAGATCGGTGATGAAAAGGAGCTTCGGGAGTACGATGTGGAAGAACTGAAATTCCGTCCGAGGCGCCGCAGAGAAAAGGGCGGCAAAGGAGACCGTGCGGAGAAAAACGGAGCTGAGCAGGAGCTGAAGCAGCTGGAAGCACTTGAAAAAAAAGAAGGGAAATCAAAGCTGGATGACTGAGCATGCTTTACAGTTAAAGGAAGGCGAACGGATCGATGAGCTTCACCGCAACGGTTACCGGATCATTCAGAACGAAAAGCTGTTCTGTTTCGGTATGGACGCGGTGCTGCTCTCAGGGTTTGCAAATGTAAAGGAAGGCGAATGCGCCCTGGATCTTGGCACCGGAACGGGAATCATTCCGATTCTGCTGGCAGCCAAGACGAAGGGAAGGCATTTTACAGGACTGGAAATATCGGAAACGAGCGCCGATATGGCGCGCCGCAGTGCAGCACTGAATGATCTCACACAGCGCCTGGATATCGTCCGCGGAGATATAAAGGAAGCCGGAGAGATGTTTGCTCCGGCTTCCTTTGATGTTGTCACGTCAAATCCGCCGTACATGATCGGACAGCATGGGCTGGTCAATCCGGACATGGAAAAGGCGGCAGCCAGACATGAGATATTCTGTACATTTGACGATGTCGCACGCGCCGCCGCCAAGCTTTTACGCACCGGCGGCAGGTTTTATCTGGTGCACCGGCCGTTCCGCCTGGCGGAGTTGATCTGTGTGCTGTCTGAGTATCACCTGGAGCCCAAGCGGATGCGGCTTGTGTATCCGTATCTTGACCGGGAGCCGAATATGGTACTGATCGAGGCAGTGCGCGGCGGCCGGCCGAGGATGACAGTGGAAAAACCGCTGATCGTCTACGAGCGGCCGGGCGTATATACAAAGGAAATCACGGATATTTACGGGTACTGACATCACAGAAGGAAATAAAATTATGAGCGAAAAACAGGGACAGTTATATTTGTGCGCGACGCCGATCGGAAATCTGGAGGATATTACGATGCGTGTGCTGCGCATTTTAAAAGAAGCGGATCTGATCGCGGCAGAGGATACGCGCAACAGCATCCGATTGCTGAACCATTTTGATATCCATACGCCGATGACGAGCTACCATGAATACAATAAGATTGATAAGGCGTATGAGCTGATCCGGAAAATGCAGGAAGGAAAAAATGTGGCGCTGATCACAGATGCCGGCACACCCGGCATTTCTGATCCGGGAGAGGATCTCGTGCGTTTGTGCTATGAGGCAGGCATATCGGTAACATCGCTTCCGGGCGCCTGCGCCTGCGTAACGGCACTGACACTTTCCGGGCTGCCAACGAGAAGATTTTGCTTTGAAGCATTTCTGCCGCCGGACAAAAAAGAACGGAAGCAGATTCTGGATGAGCTGCAGACAGAGACACGCACCACGATCATTTATGAAGCGCCGCACCGGCTTTTGCGGACGCTGACGGAGCTTTTGGAGACTCTGGGAGACAGACGCATTACCGTCTGCCGTGAGCTTACAAAGAAGCATGAGACTGCATTTCAGACGACGCTTTCCGAATCAGTAAAGTGGTATACAGACAACGATCCGAAGGGAGAATGCGTGATCGTGATGGAAGGCAAAAGCAGAGCCGAACTGGAGCAGGCGCAGCAGCGCATCTGGGAGGAAATGAGCATTTCGGAGCATGTTGAGCAGTATATGAGCCAGGGTCTGGACCGGAAAGAGGCAATGAAGCAGGCTGCAAAGGACCGCGGTGTGTCAAAGCGCGAGATCTATGCGGCACTGCTGGAGACAGAGCAGTAACGGGCAGGGCAAAGCATACAGGGTAAAACATGCAAGGCAAGGCAAAGCATACAGGGTAAAGCATGCAAGGAAAGGCAAAACATACAGGGTAAAGCATGCAAAACAAAACAGTAACAGGCAAGACAGAGCAGACAGGGGTATTTGCCCGGACAGATTGGAGGAATTAAAATGCCGGCACTTTATGCACATGAATGTTTCGGACGTGCCGTTGAGGCACAGCTTGACGGGGAGCTGGCGGAGATCGTCAGGAGGTATGACGCTCCGTTTCAGGCAGGCTTTCAGGGACCGGACATTTTCTTCTTTTTTGGAGCGCATACAAATAATGCAGTGGTGCGGTTTGGTGAGCATCTGCACAGCGTATCAGCGGCTCCGTTTTTTGCAAATGCAGTAGGAGTCATTCGCCAGAGCGGCCGTATGAGCAAAGAATACGCGTATTTATGCGGCTTTGTGTGCCATTTTATTCTGGACAGCGAGTGTCATCCGTACGTTGAAGAGATGATAAAAGAGACCGGAGTGCAGCATCTGGAGATCGAAGAGGAGTTTGAAAAGCTTCTGCTTAAGGAAAACGGGAAAGATCCAATCGGATTTCCGATAGATACGCTTGTACCGACCGATCTTCTGACCGCACAGGCGATCCAGCCGTTTTATCCGGTAAAATCGCAGCGTTTCCGAAGCGGAGGGCGGAAAGAATACATTCCGCTTGCAGTCATCCGGCAGTCACTTTTGAGTATGAAGGGGATCAAACGGCTTCTTACGGCGCCGCAGCCGTGGAAGCAGAATGCGATCAACGCCATTATGAAGCTGTCAGGAGATAATTATAAATACGCAAAAGGTTTGATGAATCAGCAGGAGGACAATCCGGCGTGCAAGGTGACAAATGAGGGGCTGAAGGCACGGTTTGATGCGGCGGTCCCGCTTGCAGTGGAGATGCTTGACAGCCTGGATGAATCGATCCGGACAGGAAAAAGGCTGAGCAGGCGGTTTGACCGGACCTTTTCCTGAGCACGTGCGGCTGTGCCTATAAACGAGCGGTCAACCGATTGAACGCAGATCGCGAAGCGACTGCGTTCATGAAATATCATAAGGGGGCCCGCTTGCGGGAGGATTCCTTATGATCTTGCAAGTAGCGAAGCGGATTGCGAATGTCCGCTTTACTGTATCGATAAGCGGCCTCCGGTCGACGGGAGAAATACAGGAATGAATCATATCGAGGAACGAAACCGGCCGGTGCGCCTGATCGCAAGCGATCTGGACGGCACACTTTTGACGCCGGATAAGCAGATTACAGAATTTACCCGCAGGGTATTGATAGAGGCAAGCCGTCGCGGCATCCGTTTTGTGCCGTGTACCGGGCGGCCGTTTGATGCAGTTCCGGCGTGCGTACGGGAGCTTCCGGGCGTTGAGTACGTGATCACGTCAAATGGGGCTGCCGTTTATTCCACATCGAAGGAGCAAAGGATCTATGAGCGGCTCCTGGAGAAGGAGACGGTGGATGCCATACTGGAGATGGAGCTTTTACCGGAGATCGCTGTGGAGGTGCTGGTAGAGGGCGTGCCCTATACGGAGCAGCGCTATGTGGAGGACCCGGCGCGGTTCGGAGCCACCGAATACGGAATTCGTTATATCAAAGAGACGCGTCACGGGCTTTCGGATATCCGGGGATTTTTAAGGGAACACCGCTCCAGCGTGGATGGCATCAATTTTATCAGTGATGATCCCATCCTGCGTGAGCAGCTGGCCCGGAGGCTGCGTGAACAGAAGCTTCCGATCACACTCACATCCTCTGTGCCGCATCTGCTTGAGGTCAGCCACATGCTCAGCGATAAGGGACAGACGCTGCTGTGGCTTTTAAAAAAGCTTGGAATCTCCGCAGAAGAGACGATGACCTTTGGTGATGCGGAAAATGATATTCCGATGCTGTGCGCTGTGCGCTACGGGATCGCGATGGAAAATGCAGCAAAAGCCTGCAAGGAGGCGGCCTGTGCGGTCACCGGCAGCAATACAGAGGACGGAGTGGCACAGAAAATACAGCAGCTGACAGGCATAAAATAAAAAACAAACCAAAAGCATTACCACAACAAGCAAAAAACGAACCAAAATCAATCAAAAAAAGATTCCGAGAGTACATGAAGCAAAAAAAGGAGGTACACACATGCGAGCAGAATTATCATGGCTGGAGAATCCGGAAGTATTCCGTGTAAACCGATTGGATGCACATTCCGATCATCATTTTTATGAGACGGAGCAGGATGCACTGGAGGGAAAGGAGACCTTGCGTCAGTCCCTGAACGGTACGTGGAAGTTTGCGTGGAGCAAATGTCCGGATCAGCGCCCGGCTGATTTTTATGAGGAGAATGCAAAGCTGGATGGATTTGGCACGATTGAGGTGCCGGGGCACATGGAGACACAGGGCTATGACCGCATTCAGTATATCAATACCATGTATCCGTGGGACGGACATGCCTTCCTGAAACCGGGTCAGATCGACTGGAATCACGATCCGGTCGGAAGTTATGTGCGTGAATTTGATCTGGAGCCGGCGCTGGTCGGAAAGCGTGTTGCGATTTCCTTCCAGGGTGCGGAGCAGGCAGTTTACGTATGGCTCAACGGCGTGTTCATCGGCTATGCGGAGGATACGTTCACACCGTCTGATTTTGATCTGAGCGATGTGATCCGGGAGAAGAACAACCGCCTTTGCGTGGAGGTTTATAAGCGCAGCAGCGCGGCGTGGATCGAGGATCAGGACTTTTTCCGCTTTTCCGGACTGTTCCGGGATGTATTTCTGTATGCAAAGCCGGAAGCACATGTGGAGGATCTGTGGGCAAAGGCAGGCTTAAAGGAAGACAATACGACCGGTACGCTTGCGCTTGAGCTGCGCGTATCAGGCGAAAGAAAGCCGGATACGCTGCGGATTTCCTGGAGTCTGCAGGAGACCTGCCCGGCGCAGTGGAAGCGCGGAATGGCTGCGGAAAACCGCAATTATGCGGCAGGCTTTACCGGACGGGAAATCTGTGCGGGAATGCTGCACTATGCCGGTGAAACGGCAGGATGCTTTGCGGGAACGGAAGAGAAAAAGCCGGCCAGGGCAAATGCAGAGAGCGGAACCGTACAGCTCTGGAAAATGGATACAGAAACGATTGCGGAAGTGAAAAAATGGGAGACCGGGGCACCGCAGCTGTATCAGCTCTGGATCCGTGTACAAAGTGCCGACGGGCAGCTCCTTGAGACGATCCCGTACCGCATCGGCTTCCGCCGCTTTGAAATCCGGGACGGCATAATGCTGTTAAACGGCAGCCGTCTGATTATAAACGGCGTGAACCGTCATGAGTGGAATGCGCACAGAGGACGCGCAGTGACACGTGAAAATATGGAAGAGGATATCGACATCTTTGTACGGAACAACATCAATGCCGTGCGCACCTGCCATTATCCGGATCAGAGCCTGTGGTATCAGCTCTGCGATGAAAACGGAATCTGCATGATGGATGAGACGAACCTGGAAAGCCATGGCTCATGGGCAAAGCTTGCGGTCGTAGATCCGGAGGGCAACGTACCGGGCAATCGTCCGGACTGGGAAGCGTGTGTGGTTGATCGTGCGGCATCGATGCTTGAGCGCGACAAGAACCATCCGGCGATCCTGTGGTGGTCCTGCGGAAATGAGTCGTATGCCGGAACCGGCATTCTTGCAATGAGCCAGTATTTCCACAAAAAGGATCCGTCAAGAGTCGTACATTACGAGGGCGTTTCCTGGAACCGCGAATACGATCAGATCAGTGATGTGGAAAGCCGTATGTACGCAACGCCGGATATGGTGCGCGAGTACTTTAAGGAGGATGGCAAAAAACCATACCTGCTCTGTGAGTACATGCATGACATGGGAAATTCCATCGGCGGTATGGAAAGCTATATCCGTCTGCTGGATGAGTTTGAAGGCTACCAGGGCGGCTTTATCTGGGATTATGCAGATCAGGCGATCTACCATAAAAACCATCGTGGTGAGGAGGTGCTCGGCTACGGCGGCGATTTTCTGGACCGCGTGACCGATTATGCCTTCAGCGGAAACGGCATCGTATTTGCAGACCGTACCGAGAAGCCGGCAATGCAGGATGTCCGCCACTGGTATGCGCCAAAGGCAGAGCGTGAGGCCTTTGAGGCGGCACAGCAGGAGAAGCGCGAGGCAGCGCAGAAGCGTCTGGCAGAAGAAATGGCAGCGCTTGGGAAGGCAGCTTCTGACAAAAAAGGACTGAAGGCAGTGCATGGAGATGCCAATTATGGGGTAGCGGGCGACGGCTTTGAAATCATCTTTTCTGTCACAGAGGGTGGTCCGATCTCAATCGTTTACAACGGAAAAGAATACCTGTACCGTGCACCGAAGCCGGCATTCTGGCGTGCATCGACGGAAAATGACAAGGGCAACCGTTTCCAGGCAAAGAGCTCCATCTGGATGGCAGCCGATCTGTTCAGTTTCTGCACCGGCTGTGAGGTGACCGAGTATGCGAAGAGCTTTGCAGATGACGGGGATGCAAAAACGGAAGCTGCAGGAGCATGCACCGCGCGGAAGTATGACATCGCGGATGCGGCGCACCGTGACCCGGCAGCAGAGGATCTCGAAAAGGTTTCTCTGATGTATACGTATGAATTCCCGGCTGTTCCGGGCGTAAAAGCAGAGATCACCTACATCGTAGACGGCGCAGGCAGAATCCGCACAGAGGCCGTTTACCACGGAGCGAAGGATCTGCCGGATCTGCCGGAGTTCGGTCTGCGTCTGCTGATCCCGGAAAAGGCAGAAGCCTACACCTGGGAGGGACTTTCCGGCGAGACGTATCCGGACCGCAAAAAAGGCGGAACCTTTGGCGTACATACCGCCAAACCGGAAGCAGCGCATTACCTTGTTCCGCAGGAATGCGGAAACCACGCAGACACCTGCCAGGCCCGGATCGGCGACCTGCGCATCGTGATGGATGGAGAGCCGTTCCATCTCTGTGTACTTCCGTATACGCCGGAGGAGCTGGAAAATGCAACCCACCGTTATGAGCTTCCGGATACCGGCCGGACCGTAGTGAGCGTCCTTGCGAAAATGCGCGGTGTGGGCGGAATTGACAGCTGGGGCAGCGATGTGGAGCCGCCGTACCGCATCCCGTCAGATCAGGAGATCAGATATAGCTTTTATATCGTAAAAGGAGACACAGCTGCAGATTCCTTATGATTTTGCAGCAAGCAGCAAAAGGGGGGATTTTACATGCTTTATACCATCAAAAATGATTATTTAAAGGTAACGGTCCAGTCTCTGGGCGCAGAGCTTCACTCCATTCAAAGTGCTGACGGCACCGAGTATCTGTGGCAGGGCAATCCGGAGATCTGGGACGGACAGGCGCCGAACATTTTTCCGTACGTGGCACGTCTGACTGACCAGAAATACACGTACAACGGAAAAGAGTATACGATGAAGATCCATGGATTTATCAATGCAGTGGAGCTGACACCGGAAACGCAGACAGAAGATCGCATCACTCTGCGTTACGACAGCAATGAGGAGACTCTGGCGCAGTACCCGTTTTCCTTTATTTACCGTATCACGTATGCACTGGAGGGAAACGTGCTGCGGGTGACAAATGAAGTGGAGAATACCGGAGCAGAGCGGATGCATTTTGGCATCGGCGGTCATCCGGGCTTCAATGTGCCGCTGGAGGAGGGACTTTCCTTTTCAGATTACTGCCTGGAATTTTCCCATCGCACACATCCGTACCGCGTCGGCTTTACGGCAGACTGCTTTTTGAACGGAAACGATACAACGTATCCGCTTGTGGATGACACAAAGCTTCCGCTGCACCATGACCTGTTTGATGACGATGCGATCGTGCTGAAGCATACGGACCATACGGTGACGCTGCGTTCCGAAAAGGGCAACCGCGCAGTGCGCGTGTCATTCCCGGATTACAACGTGATCGGATTCTGGCATATGCCAAAGCTCGAAGCACCATATGTGTGCATCGAGCCGTGGAGTTCACTTCCGTCAAGAAAAGGGATTGTTGAGGACTTCGGACAGCAGGCAGATCTGGTTGCACTGGACGGAGGAAAAACGTATCGGAACGAGTGGACGGTGGAGATCATCGGATAAGCGGAATTGACGAAAGATACCTTCCGAAGACGAAAAGATTTGTCAGTAATTTACTTGACAGCGAGCCACATATCTGTTATATTACAAATAGAACAAATAAGCAGCAAAAAGGACTCCCCGGATTAAGTTTCGGGGAGTTTTCTGAAAAGCACAGCTTTTTACTGAAGTGTGGTGGAACGGGC
>CAKRPI010000023.1 GCA_934376945.1 uncultured Lachnospiraceae bacterium
TCAAAGAGGTCATTCCGGAATTTCTGATGCTCTTAAAGGGCGTGATCGACTGCCCGGATCTTCCGCTGAATGTATCCAGAAGTGCTCTGCAAAATGACGGTTTTGTAAAGAAAATTTCCGACTACATCACAAAGAAGGT
Source organism: uncultured Lachnospiraceae bacterium (assembly GCA_934376945.1). GTDB lineage: Bacteria > Bacillota > Clostridia > Lachnospirales > Lachnospiraceae > Choladousia. Next base: position 140 of record CAKRPI010000023.1, read on the forward strand.
AGCAGACAAGCTGACCGGCATGTGCAAAACAGATCGTGAAGCATACGAAAAATACTGGGATGACATCAGTCCGTTCATCAAATTCGGCTGCATCAAGGATCATAAATTCGGTGAAAAAATGGGCGACTCCATCCTTTACAAGGATATCAACGGCAAATACCTGACCATTTCGGATCTGGCTGCAAAGAAAGACGATACTGATGCCGAAAATAATGCCGGAGAAAACGCAGCTGAAGCTGCTAAAAACAGTGATGCCACTGATACGACTGATTCTGAAGAAAAAAAGGAGCCGGAAAAAACAACCATTTACTATGTAACGGATGAAATACAGCAGAGCCAGTATATTAATATGTTCCGTGAAGAGGGACTTGACGCTGTCATTCTCAAGCACAACATCGACTCCGCTTTCATCACACACATGGAGCAGCTGCGTGATGACCTGAAATTCCAGCGTATTGATGCAGATGTCACAGATACCTTCAAGGAAGATACCGATGAAACAGCACTCAAGGAGACAACCGATACTCTGACAGAGGTTTTCCGCAAAGCCCTTGGCAAGGACAAGCTGACCGTCAAGGTAGAAAAGCTGAAAAATGCAAATGTTTCTTCTATGATGACGCTCTCTGAGGAAAACCGCAGAATGCAGGAAATGATGAAGATGTACGGCATGTACGGTATGGATCCGTCCATGTTCGGAAATGAAGAAACACTTGTGCTCAATGCAAACAACAAGCTGGTACAGTACGTTGCAGCACACAAAGACAGTGAGCATGTTCCGATGATCTGTGAGCAGCTTTACGATCTGGCAATGCTTGCACACAAGACCTTAAATCCGGACGAAATGACAAAATTCATTGCAAGAAGCAATGAAATCCTGATGCTGGTAACAGAATCATAAGATCAGATGCCTTTCAAAACGGGCAGAGCCTTTCCGCGCTCTGCCCGTTTTTCTGTCTTGACAAACGTGTTTAAAATGCTTATTCTGACATAGTTACATTTATTTTTATGTTTTTTATCAGGAGGTGTCATGGACCGACCATCTTATTTTTCCGGTATTTCCGGAAGCACTTTAAAACTGATCGCTGTTTTTACCATGCTGATCGATCACACCGGAGCTACTGTGCTGCGCACACTGTGTCATCTTCCTTCCGTCACTGCAATCCCCGGCCGGCAGGCTTTTTTTGTATCTGCCTACAATCTGTCCAGAAGCATCGGACGGATTGCTTTTCCGATTTTCTGTTTTCTTTTGGTGGAAGGCTTCCTGCATACAAGAAACGTTGCAAAATACGCCTTTCGTATGCTGCTTTTTACCCTGATCTCAGAAATTCCGTTTGACCTGGCCCTGAAAGGTTCCTGGTATTATCCGGAAAAACAAAATGTTTATACTACGCTTCTGATCGGACTGCTCGTTCTAATCTGTTTCCGGCTGACAGAACGCTTTCTTTCCGGCGGCCGGCTTTTGAATCTGCTCCGCATTCTTTTATATCTTATCATACTCGGAAGCGGCATGAAGCTGGCAACGCTTCTTTGCACAGATTATAATTTCAAAGGAGTCTTTCTTATTGCGATGCTGTATCTGACAAAACAGGCTCCTGCCGTACAATGCGTAAGCGGCGCCTGCTGCGTTTCCTGGGAGCTGCCGGCTCCGATTGCTTTTCTCCCGATCTGGCTCTACAACGGAAAACGCGGCCTGCGGCTAAAGTACTTTTTTTACTGGTTTTATCCCGTACATCTCCTGCTTTTATATCTGCTGAACACCGCAATTGCAGCATATGGATGAACAACGCCGGATGCTGCCGGTACACGTATAAGGATATTTACTGTAAATGAAAGGATTTATTTATGAATAAAAAAGAAATTTCCGAAATCAAGCGCCTTTTTACCCCGGACCGCTGTCCGCTCACCCGAATCTGCGGCTGCTATGTTGACGGCGAAAAGAATAAAAAATCTCTTATGAAAGAAGCCTTCCTCTCCGTTTCTGAGGAAGAAATGTTCAAATACTTTGATATCTTCAAAAAAACGCTTTCCGGAACAGTCGGAAAAAATCTGCTGGATATGGAGTTTCCGCTGACTCAGGAATCAGGAGGTGGCACACAGGAATATCTAATGAAGCTGAAAACCAGTCAGCTAAAGGATGATGTCCTGCTCGATGAATTCTATGACAAGGTCATCGAGACCTTCACTTACCCGGAGAATTACTATATTATTCTTGTGCATGGTGCATACGATATTCCGAAAAAAGGAACCGACAACCTTGAACAATTCGATGCATCGGAATACGTCTACAATTTCATACTGTGCGCAATCTGCCCCGTCAAACTGACAAAGCCAGGGCTTTGCTATAATGAAGAAACAAATGCGATCGAGGAACGCATCCGTGACTGGTTTGTCGAACCGCCGGTTACCGGTTTTCTGTTTCCTGCCTTTACAGACCGCAATACAGACATCCACAGCATTCTTTATTATTCAAAAAATCCAGAGGAACTGAACCCGGATTTTGCACGGCTTCTGCTTGGGTGTGAACTCCCGCTGACCGCTTCCTCCCAAAAGGAAACCTTCAATTCACTCATTGCTGACACACTATTGACCGACTGCACGTACGAAACAGTCAAGACGATCAATGAAACCTTAAACACGCTTCTGGAAGAACGCAAAGACGATCCTGATCCGATCATGCTTGAAAAAGACGATGTCAAACGTCTCCTCTACGACAATGGGGCTTCTGATGAGGTTCTGGAACACTTTGACGAACAGTATGAGCAAACCGCCGGCGATCTGCATGCTCCGCTTCTTGTCACCAATGTAATCAGCACCAGAAAGTTTGAAATCAAAACGCCTGACATTATCATTCAGGTCAAACCAGACCGCGCTGATCTCATTGAAACACGTATTTTAAACGGACGACCTTATTTTCTGATCCCTGCCGATGACTCTGTGGAGGTAAACGGAATACCGATCCGGCCACAGGGAATAACTGACGATCCGCTGGAAGAGACTGTGGAAGAACACTAATATACACAAGCACTATTTTACTGACAGGAGGATTTTATGACACAGATACTTGACTGGAAAAATTACAGCCTTACCGCACGCCAGGCTGCTGCAGAGGGCTGTGTTCTGCTTCGCAATGAACGTCATGCACTGCCGCTTTGCAAGGGAGAAACAGTATCCGTTTTCGGGCGGATCCAGTTTGACTACTACAAAAGCGGAACCGGCTCCGGCGGAATGGTAAATGTCCCCTATGTGCATTCCATTCTCGACGGACTGCGTCTGCACGATGAAATTTCCATCTATGAACCTCTGCTTGATACGTACCAAACCTGGGTTCAGACACATCCGTTTGATCACGGAAAAGGCTGGGGAACGGAGCCCTGGTGTCAGGAAGAAATGGAACTTTCAGACGAAATTGTCACAAATGCTGCGGCGCACAGCGATGCAGCCATCATCCTTCTCGGACGCACTGCCGGAGAAGATCAGGATAATTCTCTGACTCCGGGCAGCTATCTGCTTACTGCTTCCGAAAAAGAAATGCTCCGCAAAGTCTGCTCAGTCTTTTCCCGTACAGTCGTTGTCCTGAATGTCGGAAATATTATCGATATGAGCTGGGTAAAAGAATTTGAACCATCCGCAGTTTTATACGCATGGCAGGGCGGTATGGAAGGAGGATACGGTACTGCTGATGTCCTCTGCGGTACCGCGGATGCCTGTGGCCGTCTGGCTGATACCATTGCGCTTTCTTACGAAGACTACCCGTCATCCAAGAATTTCGGTTCTTCCACAGAAAACATTTATCAGGAAGACATCTACGTCGGATACCGCTATTTCGAAACCTTCGCAAAAGAAAGAGTTCTCTATCCGTTCGGTTTTGGGCTTTCCTATACCTCTTTTTCCATAGAACCTGCATTTTCTCCTGTTTTCGGACAGAATCAGGCCAGCGGAGCGCTTCCCTCTCTTTTTCGTTTTGACTGCAGTGTGGCCAACACCGGAACCCGCAGCGGAAAGGAAATCGTTCAGCTCTACGTAGAGGCTCCGCAGGGCGTACTTGGCAAACCATCCCGTCAGCTGTGCGGATTCGCAAAAACATCACTCCTTTTGCCAGGAGAGACGGAAACCCTTACCATTTCCGCAGCGCCCTATACGTTTGCCTCCTATGATGACAGCGGCGTAACGGGACATCCTTCCTGCTATGTACTTGAAGATGGAATTTATACCTTCTATATCGGAAAAAATGTCCGTGAAGCCGTACCGGCAGGCAGCTTTTCTCTTTCTGAAACAATCGTCTTTGAAAAGCTTTCCCAGGCAATGGCACCAATTCAGCCATTTACCCGTCTGCACCCGGAAATCAGCCGGGAAGGGACGATCATTCCTTCCCTTGAAAGCGTACCGCTTCGTATCACAGCTCCGTCGGAAAAACGAAAAAAAGCGCTTCCGGGCTGTCTGCCCTATACCGGCGATCGCGGTTTTCGGCTTAAAGATGTAAAAAACGGTACCTGTTCTTTACCGGAATTTCTTGCACAGCTCTCTGATCCCGAGCTTTGTCAGCTTATGCATGGGGAGGGCATGTGCAGCCCGAAGGTAACCCCGGGTACCGCAGCTGCATTCGGCGGTGTTACAGAAGCGCTGCAGCACTTTGGCATTCCGGCCGGCTGCTGCTCAGATGGTCCATCCGGTATCCGTATGGACTGCGGCGCATCTGCCTTCAGTCTGCCAAACGGTACGCTGCTCGCCTGCACCTTCAATCTTCCGCTCGTTCGCTCCTTATTCGAATTTGAAGGGCTGGAGCTTCGCAGCAACCACATTGATGCGCTGCTCGGGCCTGGCATCAATATCCATCGCAACCCGTTAAACGGCCGGAATTTCGAATATCACTCCGAAGATCCGTTTCTGACCGGAAGAATGGCCCAGGCTCAGGCGGAAGGCATAGACCAGTCAGGTGCCACCGGAACCCTGAAGCATTTCTGTGCCAACAATCAGGAGCACGCAAGACACACGGCAAACGGAGTAATCTCGGAACGTGCCCTGCGTGAAATTTATCTGAAACCATTTGAAATGTGTGTGCGTGAGGGCCATATCCGTTCAATTATGACAACATACGGACCGGTAAACGGGCAGTGGACCGCCGGAAGCTATGATCTTAATACGACAATCCTCCGAGGAGAATGGGGCTTTTCCGGTATGGTCATGACTGACTGGTGGGCAAAAATCAACGACGAAGGAGAACCGGCCGATACGAAAAATCTGGCCGCCATGGTCCGTGCGCAAAACGATGTATTCATGGTCACTTCAGACGCACGTTCCTACGAAGACAACCTTGCCTCATCTCTTGCAGATGGTTCTCTTACAAGAGGTGAGCTGGTACGGAATGCCTCCAACATCTGTATTTTTCTGCTTGCTTCTCCTGCTCTGGAGCGTCTCATGGGTACCTTCCGTCCGGTAGAGGAAGCAAACCGGCCAAAGGATCTTACAAGCGCCGTATCCGGTGAAATGAAGCATTATGATCTGACCAAAAATACCGTAATCCCGCTTACCGGATATCCAACCGATGCCGGAAGCGCCTTCCTTCTTTCCTTTGAATTAGACTCACAGGGAATCTATGAATTTGCCCTGACCGCTTCCACCGCTTTTTCTGAGCATGCTCAGATGGCCGTGACCCTGAGTCTCGACGGCGTTGTCCTGCATACCTACTCTTACCACGGCGGCAGTGACAAACCGATCACAATCGCCCGTGAAAAAGAAGTCCGTGGCACGACTCATTATCTGAAGGTCTTCTTCTCTCATTCCGGCTTGAAGCTTCATGAGCTTAGCATAAGAAAGCTTTCGGATCTGATCGTAAACTGAGCATAGTCATATCTGCCGCATATTGTTTTTGCACCTACAGCCTGTGCTTATTCTGCATTGACTGAGCATGTGCTCACAAAAGCCCTGCAAGCGACAGAAGCCAGTAAATAACACCAAGTATCCAGGAGGACAGGATTCCATAGAGAATAACGGGGCCTGCGATCGTAAAGATCTTACACCCGATTCCGAATACCTGTCCTTCTTTTTTATACTCGATCGCAGGCGCTGCGACAGAATTTGCGAAGCCGGTTATCGGGACAAGTGTCCCTGCTCCTCCGAATTTTGCCAGCTTCTGATAAACGTTCAGCCCAGTGAGCACCACACTAAGCAAAATCAGACAAAGAGAGGTTGCACCTCCTGCAGTCTCCCCATCCAGTCCTTTTTCCTTAAAAAAGTTCAGAATACTCTGTCCGATAACACAAATCACGCCTCCTGTCACAAATGCCTTCGCCATATTAAGCGGAAGGCTGTGGGTAGGCGTGATTCTTTTCACATAATCCCTGTATTCTTTTTTCTGCTTTTCCTCAAAATTTTTCTCAAAAAAATCCGACATATGGAAACTCCCTTTCTTTTCTATGTACTCTCGGAATCTTTTTGTACTTGATTTTGTGAGAAGATTTTTTGTCAGCTGTGCCCAAATTTCTGAGGCGTACACGGTGTGTACGTTGATGAAATTCGGGTGCAACTGGCAGAAAATCAGCCACAAAAGCAAATACAGGAAAGACTCCGAGAGTACATTTCTGTTTATCATTCATCTCCGTGTATCTTCATCAAGATACACTCTCTGTGTTTGATGCTCTCACAGTTCTGATAACAGGATTTCCCACAGGCCGGTTTTTATACCTCAGGCAGACATTTCTGCCTGCCTTTTTCTCTGATCGTGCCTTTTCTTTATATTTTTTCTTTATACCTTTTCTGGTTCTTCTCTATCCCTCTACAATCAGGAACTTTCCGTCCGGAAGCGCAAACACCTCCGCCTGCTCCAGCAGCTCCTCTTTTGTAAGTCCGGCCGTATCCATTCCGTTTTCCTCGAAATAATCCCGTACATCGCGCAGGGAATCTGCCACGACCGCCATACATTCATCCAGAAACTCATCTGCCTCCTCAATCGTCTCTGCAACCGGTTCGTCAAAAAGCTGTGTCTGATGGTTTAAAAATGTCTCCAGATATTCTTTTTTATATGTCATAGCTTCCACCCTTCCGCCAGTTTCCCTGGCTTATTATTTCTTTCATCAAAGCACTGTTCATCCCATCGACTTTCTCGCCACTAAAGTCTCTCTGGCTTATTATTTTTTTCATCAAAGCAGCCGTTCTTCCAGTATACGCAGCACACCATTCTCTGTATTGGCCGGTGCAATATACTTTGCAGCCTGCTTTACCTTATCTGCCGCATTTGCGACTGCATAGCTCTCTTCCGCCTGTCTCAGCATACCGATATCGTTGAAATTATCGCCGAATGCCATCGTCTCTTCTTTTGTTATATGCAGCATCTTCTGAAGTCCGGCCAGCGCATTTCCCTTATCTGCCGTCGGATTCATCAGATCAATCCACCGTTCACCTGCAACCATCGTATTGAGCCGACCGGAAAAATGCTCCATGATACCCTTTGCCAGCGGCTCGATTCCATTTTCCCTGTATCCGCTAAGCTTATTCGTTCGCGCACAAAGCGGCAGCAGATCCTCTGTCCTTTCTACCTCCATATGATATCCATGAATCAGCAAATCTATCATACGTTCATCCGTTGTTTCCAGATAAACTCGTTCCGGTACAGAAAGCATGATCTCACATTCCGGCAGGGTACGCAGATACGCTACAACCTCTTCTGCAAGTACCGGCTCTATAAAATTACTGGAGAGCATTTTTTCATGCTGCATGACGATCGAGCCATTTTCCGCTATAAAAATAATATCATCTGCAACCGGCGCAAACACCCGCCTCATACTCGCATACGGTCTTCCGCTTGCTGCCACAAACAAAATCCCTTTTTCCTTCAGTTTCCGTACTGCCCCGTAAAATTCCGGTTTGAGTTCTATTGTTCCCTCCGGCAGCAGCGTACCATCAATATCCGATACTACAAGCTTTATCATTTCTTTCTTCTGACCCTTTCTATATACTCACGCAATTTTTTTGCAAACACAGATATCTGCTGACGTAACGCAGACCCTCTCCATCCGCAGTTACAATTCGCAGCATTGCCGCACGCTGCACATCAGCTGTTCTTCAGCTGTTTTTCAGCCGACTGCGCAGAATTTCATGAAACTGACTCCCGCACCGCTCTACTTCTCCAAGCACAGTATCAATCCCTTCTTCTGTTGTCATCCACGTCTCTTTTCCTATTCCCCTTGTAACAACCGGACTGACCAAAAACTCTGTCTTCGGAAACTGTTCCTGATAATACAAAAGCGCACGTCTTGCATGAAATGCCTGACAGCACAGAATTGCCCGTCTTACCTCTATTCCTGCCTTTTCCAGAACCCTTCTGGAAAAAATAGCATTCTGATAAGTAAAGGTTGCCTGATCCTCTTTTAAAATCGCCCGGTCATCCACACCCTCACAAAGTAAAATCTCCCGCAGGTATTCAAATTCTGTCTCGTACACCCGTATGGGCTTATTTTCTTTACTTTCTGATCCGCTGTTTGCTTCATATCCGGATCTGCCCTTCCATTCCCTTGGCAGTTCAAATCTTCCTGCTGTAATGCTGTACTTTCCTGACGGCAGAATATACGGAGCCATTTTCTGATGATACAGGCTGGCAGCATGTATCGCTGCATCCGGATAAGCTCCGCCAGGAACAAAAATCACATCGGACTTGCGCGGCTTATTTTCTACAAAGATAAATTCTGAAATGGCATCATAAAACTGCTTCATCCCAATCCTGCTTTCCATTATATTTATAAAAGGCAGACCATCGTAACCTGGCCTGCCTTCCTCTGCCAGACGGAGCATCCCGTTTCCGGCGTTTCTTCTTTTGTAAAGCGGAGCGTTTATCTTTTTTACTTCGGCAGCTTAAATGAACTCTTCAGCGATACAATACGATTAAAAACCATTGCCTCCGGCACAGAATCCTTCGCATCTACACAGAAGAAGCCCTGTCTTACAAACTGGAAGCTGTCGTACGCCTTCGCACCTTTCAGTGCCGGCTCAACATAACAGTTTTTCAGAACAGTCAGAGAATTCGGATTAAGATTCAAAGAACCATCCTCATTGTATACGCCCTTCTCCTCGTCAATAATATTCTCATACAGTCTTACCTCTACCGGAACTGCAGTCTTTGCTGCCACCCAATGGATCGTTCCTTTTACTTTACGTCCGGTAAATCCGCTTCCGCATTTTGTCTCCGGATCGTAGGTGCAATGAATTTCCGTTACGTTGCCATTTTCGTCTTTTTCAAAGCCGACGCATTTCACAAAATAAGCACCCATCAGGCGCACCTCATTGCCCGGGAAAAGGCGGAAATATTTTTTCGGCGGATTCTCCATAAAATCCTCACGATCGATGTAAAGCTCCCGTCCAAACGGCACCTTTTTCATACCAAGCTCCGGATTTTCCAGATTCATCTCAACATCCAGCTCTTCCATCTGATCCTCCGGATAATTGTCAATGATCAGCTTCACCGGGTCAAGCACCGCCATCATACGCGGCCGTTTCAGCTTCAGATCCTCACGGATACAGTATTCCAGCATTGCATAATCCACAGAACTGTTGCTCTTGCTGACTCCGCAAAGATCTACAAATTTCTGAATCGACTCCGGTGTGAAGCCGCGCCGGCGCAGCGCTGCAATTGATACAAGACGCGGATCGTCCCAGCCGTCCACAATGCCGTCTTCCACGAGACGCTTGATATAACGCTTTCCGGTCACGACATTCGTCAGATACATCTTGGCAAACTCAATCTGCTTTGGCGGCATCTCATAGCCAACCTCACGTACCACCCAGTCATAAAGCGGACGGTGATCCTCAAACTCCAGCGTACAGATCGAATGGGTTACACCCTCAATCGCGTCCTCGATCGGGTGTGCAAAGTCATACATCGGATAAATGCACCACTTATCTCCCGTATTGTGATGAGAAATATGTGCCACACGGTAAATTACCGGGTCACGCATATTCATGTTCGGTGATGCCATATCGATCTTTGCACGCAGTACCTTCGTACCATCCTCATACATACCGTTTTTCATGTTTTCGAACAGTTCCATATTTTCTTCAACGGAACGGTTCCGGTACGGACTTTCTTTTCCAGGCTCCGTCAGAGTACCGCGATACTCTCTGATCTGCTCCGCAGTCAGGTCACAGACGAATGCCTTTCCTTTTTTGATCAGTTTTACTGCCGCCTCATACATCTGATCAAAATAATTGGATGCAAAAAACAGACGATCTTCAAAATCTGCTCCAAGCCATTTTACATCCGCCATAATTGACTCTACAAACTCTGTCTTTTCCTTTGTCGGATTGGTATCATCAAAACGAAGATTGAATTTTCCATTGTACTCCTTTGCCAGTCCATAATTCAAAAGAATCGATTTCGCGTGTCCGATATGCAGATAACCGTTCGGCTCCGGAGGAAACCTGGTGCAAACTGTTTTGCAATGACCCTCTGCCAGATCCTTCTCTATGATCTGCTCAATAAAATTTTTTGAAACCGGTACTGTTTCTTCTTTTTCTATTTTCTTTTCCACTTCTTTTTCCATCTCTTTCCTCCTCGGGCATTCCTGCGGATCTGCCGTTTTGCTTTGATGCTTCTATATTTTCTTTGGCAGATCCTCTGTGATCTGCATACAGCTTTTCACATCATAGCACAAGTCCCTTAAAAAGACAAGATACGGCCCCGTCCAAAATTCACGCCGCAGCCTTCAAAAGTTCATGCTAAAGCCTTCCATACTTGACAATTCATGCAAAAAACGACACAATAGTTGCAGAGAACAAGGAGGGCATCATGTATTATTTTATCGTTAATCCCATTTCCGGCTGTGGCCGTGGAAAACTGGTATGGAAAACAGTTGAACAGGAGCTTACACAGCTTTGCATTGAATATAAAGCTTTTCTTCTCCGTTACAAGGGCGAGGCAAGGGAAATCGCCGCCTCACTTTCAGAACTTCATCACCCATTCACTCTTGTCGCTGTCGGCGGTGACGGAACGCTCAACGAAATCATAAACGGTCTTTCTACTTATGAATATGTCACCTTAGGCTGCATTCCAACCGGCTCCGGCAATGACTTCGTCCGAGGACTAAAGCTTCCTCATGATCCGATCACTGCGCTGCACCGGATTCTTCAGCCTGCTCATATCCTTCCGATCAAGATCGGAGCCGTCACTGCCGCCTCCGACCACCGCCAGGCTTCCTTCTGTGTCAGCTCCGGTATTGGGTTTGATGCAGCTGTCTGCAATGGCGCATACCATTCAAGACTGAAGGAGCTTCTGAATCTTATTCATGCCGGAAAGCTCGTCTATGCCGGAACTGCATTAAAGCAGCTGATCTTCTCCCGCCTTGCTCCCATGAAGCTGACGCTTGATGAAAAAAACACCTTTACGTTCCGGAAAGCTTTTTTTGCCGCTGCTATGAACCTCCCCTATGAAGGCGGCGGCTTTTGGTTTGCGCCACAGGCCAATCCCGCTTCCGACTGCTTTACGCTCTGCGCTGCCGAAGGAATTTCCAAGCCAAGAATCCTCTCAATCCTGCCGCTTGCTTTTTTCGGAAAACACGTCGGCAAACACGGCGTCCATCTCCTGGAATGCAAAAAAGCGGTCATCCATACACAGATGCCGCTTTGTGTCCACACAGATGGGGAAATTTTCGGTTTTTATGATACAATTACGTTTGAAACACAACCGGAACGGCTGCGGGTGATCGTATCCTAGAGCATGTCGTAAATAACTGGTCTAAATTTCCACCTGCCTGCTTCAGTTAAAACCTACGAATCTGCGTGCTGCCCGATATGCTCCGATTGCAAGCTTTCTTCCGCAGCGTCCCGGCAGATTCATCGCGATTCCAAACAAACCGCCTCGCAGCGCCTTATAGTCCTGCGGGGCGTGTTCTTTTAAATACGCCCATATCTCTGCTTTTTTTGCAAGTGCCTCTTCTGAACCGTCCAGAATCAGCATCATTGAGGTTACTGTCATGATCTTGCTCAAATAAATACGCATATATTTTTGCAGATGCACATCTTTATCTGAGAAATTCTGTGCTCCCATCACATCAATCATAATCTTGTTGACGCGGATCTGCTGATCGATCCGGCTGATCATCACTTTTTCATTTACGGACTGATCATCACGTCCGATAAAGTAATGATACAGGTTTTCATCCATATAGAAGATTTTTTCCACATATGGGAACGGCTGAAACGCAAAAATGTTGTCAACATAAAAGGTATGCTTCGGAAGCTGCAGACCACAGTCTCTTAGAAGCTGCGTACGATAAAAAATATTGTGCATCAGGATATACTGTGTTTCATGCATATGCCCCATTTTTTCCCAGCCAAACACCTCATTTACCGGAAATACATTTTTAAAACGCATCAGCTTCTTATGCCGTGCTCCTACTTTATCATAAACAAAGTTGGCAAGCAGCAAATCCACACCACCCGTTTCTTCCAGCTCTTTCATCTTATCCACGATCCGGCGCAGCGCTTTTGTGCTGACCCAGTCATCGCTGTCAACCACCTTATAATAAAGCCCCTCTGCATTTCGCAGTCCGGCATTAACAGCCTCACCATGCCCGCCGTTTTCCTGATGAACCGCACGCACGATGGTCGGATATTTTGCCGCATAGCTGTCTGCAATCTGCGGCGTACGATCCTTCGTTGAACCGTCATCCACGATCAGGATCTCCACATCCTCTCCCACCGGAAGAATGGAACGAATGCATTTTTCCATATACGCTTCCGAATTGTAGCATGGTATTGCAATTGTCAAAATCTTCATGATCTGCTCCTTTATCTTTGTTTATCTTTATTTATCTTTATTTATCTTTATTTATTTTTGTTTTTCTGTCTTTGTTTTTCTATGTTAATCTTCTTTGTATTTGTCCTGCCCAAGACGGATCTTCAGATATTTTGCATATGCGGCAAACGCAGCAGGAATCGGATACTCCCTCTGCGTGAGCTCCGGCTCTACAAACAGAAGTTCTCCTTTTGCACACTCCTGCTCTTCTACCAGTACCAGATATCCCTTCATCTGCCACTCCACATGGCTGAAAATATGCTTCGCATTTTCAAGCGGTCTGATACGGATCGGTGAAAATCCAAATGCTGCCGTTTGTTTCAGCGCTTCTTCCTGCGTCAGATACCCTTCCACATTCGGCAATTCATACAGCCCTGCAAGCAGCCCCTTTGAAGGACGTCTGCGTACCGCCGCATGCTCACTGTCACGGATCACGAGCACTGTACGCTGCTCCGTGTGACGTGGTTTTTTTGGCGCCTTCACCGGAATATGATCCCAGCTTCCGCTTTTTCCGGACTGGCAAAGATGCAAAACCGGACATCGGCTGCATTCCGGTGCTCCGTTTGGCAGACAGACCGTTGCACCAAGCTCCATCAGCGCCTGATTAAAGGCCCCAGGCTGATCTGCCGGAATCACCTTTCGCAGCGCCTCTTCCATCCGACGCTTTACCGTCTGTTTCGTGATATCCTCTTCGCTTTCACAGATCCGGCTGATCACCCGCAGAACATTTCCGTCTACTGCCGGAACCGCCTGCCCGCCTGCAATCGATGCAACCGCCCCTGCCGTATAGCTTCCGATTCCCGGAAGCGAAAGCAGGATTTCATAATCACATGGCATACTGCTGTCATACTGCTCCGTCACGATCTGCGCCGCTTTTTGCATATTCCGTACGCGATTGTAATAGCCAAGTCCTTCCCACAGCTTTAAAAGCCTCTCTTCCGGACACACCGCGAGCGCTTTTACATCCGGAAGTGCTTCTGTAAAACGCGCATAAAACGGTTTTACCGCCTCCACCCTTGTCTGCTGCAGCATGATCTCCGATACCCAGACGTGATAAGCAGTCGGTTTCTCCCGCCATGGAAGCTTTCTTGCATTTCCGGCAAACCAGTCAAGCAATGGTCCTGCAATTCTTTTTAATCGTTCTGTTTCTTCCATAATCTCCTTTTCGTGAAGCAAATCTCGCAATCCGCTTCCTGCCATAAATATAATCACTTCGTGCTCTGCACACCCGAAGCGCTCCTGTCCAGTATATCAGAACATTGCTTCACGGGCAAGGTCATCCTGCCGCACCGTTCCAATTTCCGTCATGGTCACTGCGTATCCTCGCAGAGCACTTCCAAAAAAATGTGTCAGCTGGTGCTGACCGGAATCGTGCCGGGCCTTACGTTGTAATAAATGTCACATACCCGGCGTCCCGCAGTGCTCTTTCCATTCTTACTGCATTATCCAGCATACGGTATGCGCCGACCTGCACCTTATAAAGCCGGTCTTCAAGAAGAAGAAATGCAGGAAAGCCCTCAGAGAGCAGTTTTTCAAGCATCTCCTGCGCATACTCCCTGTTCCGGAATGCTCCGGTCTGCACGCGGTACAGCCGCTCCTGTACACAGCAGCCACAGGAACCATTTAAGGCTCGTTCCCCGTTTTCATCCTGTACATCTTCCTCTGTATCCATCTTCCAAACCCTGCCTTTTGCTGCCACCGGCTCATCTGACGCCTTTTTTCCGGAATCCGGTTCCCGTTCCGACTGTCCCGATGTCTTTGCATCCTCACGCACAGTCTCCAAAACTCCCCTTGCGATTGCTTCTGCAATCCCCTCAAAATTCCGGTCAAACACCAAATTATCCGCATCGGTGTTAAGAAAACCGACTTCCACAAGTACTGCCGGCATCTGTGATCGGCGCAGAATTACAAGCCCCGGACGCTCCTTGATTCCAAGATTCCGATAACCGGCCTCCTCCAGCTCCCGGTTAATATTTTCCGCCAGCTCCACCTTTTTTCCCGAACGGTCAAACACCAGCGACTCCACACCGGAATACTGGTTTGATTCCGGGCTGGCGTTGCGATGAATAGAGATCAGAAAATCTCCTCCTTCACGATTTGCCAGCTGTGCTTTTTCAAACGGACTGTTATAAACATCCTCCGTTCTTGTAAATGCCACATCGATTCCGTTTTTCTTTAAAATTTCACCGACCGCCAGTGCAAGGCGCAGCGTATCATCCTTTTCTTTGCGTTCTCCGTAGATCGCTCCCGGCTCTTTTCCCCCATGACCTGCATCAATTATCACTTTCATTTTCATTTCTCCTGCACTTAACCTCATATCATAATATGCAGGAAAAACTTATCAGCAACAATTTATCGCAGCAGAAAGCATTTGTAAAGCGGACATTCGCAATCCGCTTTCGCCACTTGCTCAGAAACGCAGCCGCTTCGCGCTTAGACGCGCTCCAGCAAAAGCAGGATTTTGGACTGGACAATATCAAAGGCCACATCATTCATTCCACTGTTGATCACGATATCTGCTTTTGCTCTCGTCGGATCCACATACAGATAATGCATCGGTTTGACTGTGGTCAGATACTGTTCCACAATATTATCAAGATCTCTGCCGCGTTCTTTGACATCCCGTATGATCCGGCGCAGGATCCGCTCATCAGCATCTGCCTCCACGTAGATCTTGATATCAAGCAGATCCCGGATGCGCGGATCTGCCAGCAGCAGAATTCCTTCGATCACAATAATCTTTCTTGGTTCAATCCGGATCGTCTGATCCGAGCGGTTGTGACGGCTGTAATCATAAACCGGACATTCAATGCTCTCACCGTTTCTCAGCTTCTTCAGATGTTCTACCAGAAGGTCTGTTTCCAGTGCGTCCGGATGATCGTAATTCAGCTTTTTCCGTTCTTCAAAGGAAAGCTCATCATGACGTTTATAATAATTATCATGATATAATACTGTGATTTCATCTCCAAAACGATTTTTCAGCCTGTTCGTAAAGGTAGATTTCCCGGAACCCGTACCTCCGGCAATTCCAATCATAATACATTCCATTTTCTTTTCCTCCTTAATCCCGATATAATCCCGATATAATCCCGATATATACTCCCGGATTTTTTTGTTCTTGGATATCTTATATCTTTTTACCAGTTTTCCAAACAACAGACTGGTGTTTTTATTCATGTTGTGGTATATTATTTTTGTTGCTGTGCTCAAGTCTTGTCATTCTTTCCAAAATTCAGACTCCGGCCGCACAAACCATCTGATAAGGAGCAGGTCCTTTGGAAAAAATACGTAAAAAAACAACCACCGGTCAAAAGCCAAAACGCCCTGCCAATGCCCAGCGCATATGCAGGATTCTTATTACATCATATCTTATCATTACACTTGTAACCGTAACCGCGATTTCGATCCCGGTTCTTTTATTGAGCAACCATGCACTCAAAAATAAAATCAGCTCGCTTCTGTACACATATACCTCTCAGCTTGTCCAGAATACCGACACATATCTCTCGGGCTACGAATCACAGACACTGCTTTTATTTTCCGATTCCACGATCCTGCAGTACGATCCGGATGATACTTCTGTTTCTTCCGAAGCAAAGAATACCATCGAGGACACACTTGAAGATGTACTGCAGCACATCCGCATGACCAAAAATTTCAGTGATCTGTTTCTGGCCTCTCCGTCCGGTTTCCTGATTGGTGAGCCATCTCTGTACACGCAGCTGCGATACGATGAGACATTTTATGCAACGTTTCATGATGCACTCATACAATCCGGAAAGAACTCCGTCTGGATTCCGGTATGTGATGAGCATGATGCCCGGCTTTACTACGTACGGGAACTGAATTCAAAGCTGCTCCTCGTAGCATCCGTTTATGCCATGGATTTCGCCAACATTTTTGTGACACCGGCTGATTTTTCTGGTTTTTCTGATATCTGCATCCGGCTGATCAACGACGATCATACTGTCATTTATTCTACAACAACTGATGACATCGGACAACCCGTTCCTGAAGAAATTGAAAAACAGCTTGGTGAGCACCCAAATTCGGCCTCCTTTCTGAAAAACTATCTGATTTCTGAATCTGACTGTGCACACGGCTTCACGATTGTATGCTCCGTTCCTTCCAAACAGATTCTTTCGGATGTTTATCAGATACGGCGACTCACCCTGATGCTCGCAGGCGCAACACTGCTGCTTGCTATCTTTGTATCCATTCTTCTATCCAGAAGTATCACAAAACCGCTTGCCGCTGTGATGGACAATCTGCATCTGCGCGCAGAATACGACCAGCTGACCAATCTGCTCGATAAAAAAACCTTCGAAGAGCATGTCAGCCTTTATCTGCAGTCTGACAGACCGGATATTGCCTGCAGCTATCTTCAGATTGATCTCGACAATTTTAAAAATATTAACGACACGTGCGGACACGCCGTCGGAGATGAGGTGCTCTCAAGCGTCGGCGCCCTGCTCAATTCCACCTTCCGTAAGGATGATATCAAAGGAAGAATCGGTGGTGATGAATTTGCCGTGCTTCTTTGTGCCGACGGACAGTCTCCTGAAAAGCTGCATGATATCACCCGCGAATCCTGTATCCGCCTGTTCAGTTCCATGAAATATCTCAGTACTACAATTGCAGCCAAAACAGGTGCCATGGATGTTACCGTCTCTGCAAGCATCGGCATTGCCATATTCGGTCGTGACGGCAGTACCTTTCAGGAACTGTATGAATGTTCTGATAAAGCACTCTATATTTCAAAACGAAGCGGCAAAAATCGTTTTACCTTTTATGATTCTATGATGCCAGGATCAAAAGCCTGAAACCACGATGTGCTTGCACAGAAGTGGTTTTATGGCTTAATGACCCACCCAGATATGAGCATAAAAGCAAAGTGCAAGCTTCACGATATGCGAGTACCAGGCTGGATGCGAGAGTACGAAGTACAAAACAATCCGTAAGGCATCTTTTGACCTTAATATCATTCTGTCTGACAAAGGAGGGATTCAGACATGTCTGGAATTAAAAGAGGATTACAGCTGTTACCGATCTTTCTTGGCTGCATTCTTTTATCCGGCTGTTCCGATAGCAACACTGACCAGAAAATGAATGCTACAGCAGAAAAAACAGATATCTCTGTGTCCTGGTTGGGCGGTGATATACGCAATGAATACATGCTTGATGCTCTTTCTGTTTTTGCGCATCAGCACCCGGAAATCTGTCTTTCCATGAATTATACGTCAGAGGATGCCTATTCCCTGCTTTACGATGCACGAAACGCTGCCTCCATGAGCTGTGATGTCGTACAGATTTCTTACGCACAGCTTACCGGTCAGGATATTTCCGAACAGTTTTATCCGCTCTCAGATATCAAAGATTACCTGAATCTTCATCTACTGTCCTCTGATTCTGTTTCGTGCGGAACCATTGACGGAACACTTTATGCACTCTCAAACAGCATTGACCTTCCGGCTTTTTATTACAATGAAGAGCTTCTGCAGCATCTTGGCGTTGACGCTCCTGCTACATGGGAGGATCTTTTTACGCTTGCAAAGCTTTGTTCCGGTACCGATCTCTATCCGCTTGTTCTGACCCGTGAAGATTTTTTCCTGCTTCTGAATGCATGGATGGAGCAGCACACCGAGTCTGCCATATTCGATGAAAACGGTACACTTTGCTGCACGCAAAAACAGCTTGCTGATCTTCTCACCTTTTATCAGACGCTGATTGAAAAGCGTATTGTCCTGATACAGGAAAATCCTGCCTCTGCCCTCTGCTCTTCCTTGGCAGTCGGCTGCTTTGGAAGTGTTTCCTGCGCTTCGCTGCTTGAAGCAACTTCAGCAAGCTCCGGAATTTCACTTCTTTCCGGTCCTCTCCTGTCGACGGAAGCTGCTCCCGAACGCTCCGGCTGGTATGGATCCCCCGGGACTCTTTATGCAATCAGCAGTACTGC
Organism: uncultured Lachnospiraceae bacterium; assembly: GCA_934376945.1. Lineage (GTDB taxonomy): Bacteria > Bacillota > Clostridia > Lachnospirales > Lachnospiraceae > Choladousia. The sequence goes on from CAKRPI010000023.1 coordinate 18,874, forward strand.
AAAGCAGCCGCGTGAAGCGGCAAAACTGCTTCGCTTCCTGATCAGCAGCGAGACAATCATCAAAAAGCAGGGGTTAAACGAAGGATATCCCTCCACCGCTGGCAGCTATCAGCTGCTTTCTGCGAAAAAACAACTGCAGGGACTTGCGCTTACCGCATCTCTTCCGTTTATCGAAGACAAAGACTCCTTTTCACTCATACCGCCAAAGCTTGTTTCCTCAGCAATCCGGGACTGTTTCTTTGATACGGCCTCTCAAATGCTGGAACAAAACGGTAATCCTTCTGAATTTTCTGCGGCGCTTTATGATGCTCTCAACGACTCTTAAGCGCCGTTTTTGACTTTACGTCTTCCCGTTTTTCTTTTTATTGCTTACAGCATTTTGCTTTACTAAAACGTTTTCGAAACTTTTGCTATAATTAAATCTTACATTTTGTTTTATATGACGATATTTTCTTTCTGCTATTTCACTATTTTGCATTGTTTTTCTTGCTTTTTTTGTGCATATTATACATTTTCTTTTCGTTATCCAGTTCCTTCCTTTTCGTGTTTTCTTAATTCCTTCCGATACGCCAAAAACTTCTGGTTGCTTTCTTCAAAAATATAGTATATACTGTGGATAATTCATTACTTAAACGTTTTCAGAAATTCAGAAAAGGAGAATTCACTATGAAATACGGATATTTTGATGATGCCAACCGCGAATACGTCATCACAACTCCGAGAACCCCGCTTCCGTGGATCAACTATCTCGGCTGCAATGATTTCTTTTCTCTCGTATCCAATACCTGCGGCGGATACAGCTTTTACAAGGATGCAAAGCTGCTCCGTATCACGCGTTATCGCTACAACGATATTCCTTACGATACAAACGGAAAATATTACTATATTAAAGACGGCGATACCGTATGGAATCCGGGCTGGAAGCCAACGCAGACCGAGCTCGACTCCTATGAATGCCGCCACGGCATCGGTTACAGCCGTTTCCACTCTTCCAAAAACGGAGTGACTGCCGACCTGCTTGCCTTCGTTCCGATGGATGCCACCTGTGAGATCAACAGTCTGACCCTGACAAATGATACAGATCAGGAAAAACAGCTGAAGCTCTTCTCATACGTAGAATTCTGTCTTTGGAATGCGATGGACGATATGACAAACTTCCAACGCAATTTAAGCATTGGTGAGGTTGAGGTAGTCGGCTCTACCATTTACCACAAAACCGAATACCGCGAACGCCGCAATCATTTTGCTTATTACAGTGTCAATACCGATGTGGCTGATTTTGACACAAGCCGTGACAGCTTTGTCGGTGCTTACAGAGAGTACTCCAACCCGGCAGCCGTAGAAACCGGTGTCTGTGATAATTCCATAGCAAGCGGCTGGTCTCCGATCGCAGCACATCACATTGATGTGACACTTGCTCCGGGCGAGTCGAAAAACTTCATTTTCGTCCTCGGCTACGCAGAGAATCCGAAGGACCAGAAATGGGAGAAGCCGGGTATCATCAATAAAAAGCCGGCACAGGAGCTCCTCTCCCGCTTCCAGACTCTCGAGCAGGTAGAAGAGGCTTTTGATAAGCTGAATGCTTACTGGGATCATCTGCTTTCCAAATACGTCGTTTCCTCTGCGGATGAAAAGGTCAACCGCATGGTCAACATCTGGAATCAGTATCAATGCATGGTAACCTTCAACATGTCCCGTTCTGCTTCCTACTATGAGTCCGGTACCGGACGCGGTATGGGCTTCCGTGACTCCTGCCAGGATCTGCTTGGTTTTGTACATCTTATTCCGGAACGCGCAAGAGAACGTATCATTGATATTGCTTCTACCCAGTTCCCGGACGGAAGTGCCTACCATCAGTATCAGCCGCTCACCAAAAAAGGAAACATGGATATCGGAAGCGGCTTCAACGACGATCCGCTCTGGCTGATCGCAGGTACCGCTGCTTACATCAAGGAGACGGGAGATTTCTCAATTCTTGATGAGATGGTTCCATTTGATAATGACGAATCCACAAAGGTTCCGCTCTTCGAGCATCTGACCCGTTCCTTCCAGTATATTGTCACCCATAAGGGACCGCACGGACTTCCGCTGATCGGCCGTGCCGACTGGAATGACTGTCTGAACCTGAACTGCTTCTCCGATACACCAGGCGAACCGTTCCAGACCACAGGACCTTCTGAGGGACCTGTCGCAGAATCTGTCTTCATTGCAGGTATGTTTGTCAAATACGGAAAAGAATACGCGCAGCTGTGCCGCCTGACTGGAAAAGACACACTTGCCGAGAATGCCTTAAAAGAAGTTGATATCATGTACAACGCAATCTTAAAAGACGGCTGGGACGGCGAATGGTTCCTGCGCGCCTATGATGCACAGTCTCAGAAGATCGGCTCTCATGAATGTGAGGAAGGGCAGATTTATATCGAACCGCAGGGCTTCTGCGTTCTTGCCGGAATCGGCGTAACAGAAGGACTTGCAAAAAAAGCCCTTGACTCTGTCAAAGAAAAGCTCGATACAAAATACGGCATTATGCTTCTCCAGCCTGCATATACAAAATACTATCTCAACCTTGGTGAGGTTTCCTCCTATCCGCCCGGATACAAGGAAAATGCCGGCATCTTCTGCCACAACAATCCCTGGGTTTCAATCGCGGAAACCGTCATCGGACGCGGAAACCGTGCTTTCGAAATATATCGCAAGACCTGTCCGGCCTACATTGAGGACATCAGCGAGATCCACCGTACCGAGCCATACGTTTACTCTCAGATGGTAGCCGGAGCCGATGCAAAATTCCACGGCGAAGCAAAGAACAGCTGGCTGACCGGCACTGCCGCCTGGACATTCGTCAACGTTTCTCAGGCCATCCTTGGCGTACAGCCGGAATTCACCGGCCTTGGCATTGATCCGTGTATCCCGGAGAACTTTGGTGATTTCACACTCCACCGCACCTTCCGCGGCGCCGAATACGAAATTAAGGTAGAAAACCCGAATCACGTACAGAAAGGCATTGCAAAGCTGATCGTGGATGGAAAAGAGATCGAAGGACACATCATTCCATTTGAGGAAGGAAAAAAGGAATACCACGTAACGGCAATTATGGGCTAATTGCATAAAAGAAAAGCCATGCACCTCCTGTTTTACCTGAAGTGCATGGCTTTTCTGTTTTTTATAGTTCTCTCATCTTCTATAAATAATGCGTTATTCGATCTCACCGCATTTGGAAAGTGCCGCCTCATCCGCAACAATCGTCACATGATTGTGCAGCTGCAGGATTGATGCCGGAACCTTTGGTGTTACCGGACCGAAAAATGCCTCTTTTACAATATCCGCCTTATCTGCTCCCGAAACGATCAGCAAAATATGGTGTGCAGACATGATCGTCTTGATGCCCATCGTATAAGCCTGGCGCGGCACATCGGCCTCCGTAGCAAAGAACCGCCGATTTGCTTCAATCGTGCTCTCAGAAAGTGTAACACAATGTGTCTCGGTTTCAAATGCACTCCCCGGCTCATTGAAACCGATGTGGCCATTATGCCCAAGACCAAGCAGCTGAAGATCCGCACCGCCAAGAGAATGAATGACTGCATTGTATTCCCGGCAGGCCTCATCACTGTCCTCGATCATGCCATCCGGAAGATACGTCTGATTCTTATTAATATTTACTTTACTGAACAGATTGTCGTTCATAAAATAATAATAGCTCTGATCATTCTCCCGCGGAAGCCCTTTGTACTCATCAAGATTCACCGTTGTCACCTCAGAAAAATCCAGATCCCCTTTGTTGTACCACTCCACCAGCTGTTTGTACGTGCCAATCGGCGTAGAGCCGGTTGCCAGACCAAGCACACAATTTGGCTTCATAATGATCTGTGCCGAAATAATATTGGCCGCTTTTCTGCTCAGATCATTATAGTCTTTCGCTTTGATAATTTTCATTTCACTGCCCTCTCCTGTTTCATTATAAATTATTTATCTTTAGTGTAACACCTTTTCTCCTCTTTTTCCATCTCTATTTCCGCCATTTTTTGTCTGATTTTGACCAGCAGTGCAGCACGCATAAAAATGAATTTTCCGGAAAAACAAAAAATCCGGAACTTTTTATGCCTCATCATTTCTTAATATGATACCGGCAAAAGCTCCGAATTTTCTGTCTTATCTTTGTTTTATCTTTCTGTTTCGTTTACGGCAGGCACTTTACCGTTCATCCCTTAGCGTACGCACCACTATAAATAACAGTTCATCGATCAGCTGCCATTCATCACAGAAGACCCGTCTGATATACTTGTACTATTATGCTATACTTGCCTTATGATGTTAAGGTCAAAGGATGCCTTACGGATTGTTCCGTACTTCGTCCTCCCACGATTCTGCCTGGTATCCGCATATCGCGAGAAGCTTGCGCTCCACTTTTATGCTCTGCGTCCAAGACGAATTACGTTCCAGGATGCCTTGTGCAGGTTACTTGTCACAGTTCGTCCGTCCACCTTCGTCTCATCCGACTGCTTCGGTGTAACCGCTTCACCTGCTGCGCTGTTTACTGCCTTAAGATCACCGCATTCCAATACGAGGTGCTCCAGCAGCTCATATCCCTCAAAATTGCCAATATCACACGTCAGCGTAATATCATCCTTCAGATCTCGGTTTACTGCAAAAATAGTAACCTCGTCCTTTTCCGGATTCCATACTGCCACAGAGTCCACATCTGTAACGTCTGTGAAATCCTTTGTATCATGCTTTGAAGAGGAAAGCACCGGCTGCAGCGCAATGCCGCGTCCGTATTTGGAAGCATGCAGATACGGATAATAGATCGTCTGCTTCCAGGCCGGTCCGTTTGTCTCTGTCATGATCGGCGCAATAACATTAACCAGCTGTGCCAAACATGCCATACGCACACGGTCAGAATGCTTGATCATCGTGATCAGAAGAAGACCTACAACAAGCGCATCCTCAAACGTATAATGATCCTCAAGAAGCGCCGGAGCCTGCTGCCACGGGTGATTTTTCATCGTATCATCATCCGCTGCATTTGCATGGAACCATACATTCCACTCATCGAAGCTTAAGTTGATATCCTTCTTTCCACGCTTCTTTGCCTTTACAAAATCGCACGTCGCAATAACCGTCTTGATGAAATGATCCATTTCCATTGACTGCGCCAGGAAGTTTTCTGTATCATTGTCCGGATTGCCGAAATACTGATGAAGAGAAACGTAATCCACATAATCATACGTATG
>CAKRPI010000024.1 GCA_934376945.1 uncultured Lachnospiraceae bacterium
GTACTCTCGGAATCTTTTTGTGCTTGATTTTGTGAGAAGATTTTTTGTCAGTTGTGCCCAAATTTCTGAGGCGTACGCGGTGTGTACGTTGATGAAATACATATCTTAAAAAAGGGGGAATTTGATGCAGGAAATAAAGGCATTTCTTCGGTCAAGGCAGCCGGTGAATCTGGCGATCGTTGCAGTCAATATGATTGTATTTCTTGTGCTGAGCTTTATGGGAGATACAGAAAATGCCGCATTTATGGCTGCGCATGGTGCGAGTGTTACGGCGTACGTAGAACAAGGAGAGTATTACCGTCTTTTTACGTGTATGTTTTTGCACTTTGGTCTGGAACATCTTTTTTATAACATGCTGGTACTGATCTTTCTGGGGGATGCGCTTGAGGAGGTAGTCGGAAAAGCACGATATCTTCTCATTTATCTGGGAGGCGGTCTTATCGGAAACATGGTATCCGTTTTTGCAGAGCTCCAAAAAGGAGAATCAATTGTATCTGCGGGCGCATCAGGTGCCATTTTTGCAGTGATCGGTGCACTCGTATACATTGTCCTGAGAAATCGTGGAAATCTTGGAATGTACTCCGGAAAGCGTCTGATCCTTATGGCAGTTCTTTCCATTATGCAGAGTATGACGGCAACCGGAGTGGACAATGTTGCACATATCGGTGGATTTGCAGCAGGGTTTGTGCTTGCATTTGTGCTTGGAACTGCAAAAAAGGCGTCTGTACATGCAGATTTTGTTGACAACAGCAAAAAAAATTTCTAAGATAACTGTATATCACATTATTGATATAGAAAGAAGGGATTGTTATGGAGAATAACTGTATTTTCTGCAAAATAGCAAACGGGGAAATTCCGTCGGCGACCGTATACGAAGATGAGGATTTTCGTGCGATTCTGGATCTTGGCCCGGCATCAAAGGGGCATACGCTGATTCTTCCCAAAAAACATGCGGCTAACCTGTTTGAACTGCCGGAAGAAACTGCGGCGAAAGTGCTTCCGCTTGCGAAAAAGCTTGGCGCACGTCTTCAGGAAGGACTGCATGCAGAAGGCCTCAATGTTGTACAGAACAACGGTGAAGCTGCAGGACAGACGGTTATGCATTTTCATGTACATCTGATTCCGCGTTATGAAAACGATACTGTAGATGTAAAATGGGCACCTGGTACACTTGCTGAGGATGACAAAAACGAAATATTGGGCCTGTTTTAGTGAAGCTGTGGATGCAGATGACGAAAAACCGAGGGAAAAAGAGAAAGTTATCTGCGTAATCTGCAAGTGAAAGACTAAGGGTAGAAAATGGAGAGGAAAAATATTAGTTTTGAAGAATGTTTTCTGAAGTACAAAAATCTGGTGATCCGGGCTGTGGTGGAACGGTCAGGGGATTATCAGCTTGCACAGGAAATCTGTCAGGAGGTATTTGAGGGACTTTATAAAAATATGAATAAAATACCACCTGAGATGGTGAAGGTATGGCTGATGCGCTGCGTGCGGAATAAACTGACAGATCATTACCGTAAGGCAAGAGTAAAAAGAGAAATTTATACAGAAGATATTTCGCCGGCAGAGGTAGGAAATATTCTGGTCGAAAAAAGCATAGAACGTCAGGAAGAACGTCTTGATGAACAAAATCTGGCAGGAAAGATTCTGCGTGAAGTGCAGAAAGTAAACGTTCAGTGGTATGAAGTATTTATGGTGCATTGCGTGGATGGACTTTCTCATGCGGAGGCAGCAAAAAAGCTGAAGATTTCTGAGACAGTCTTTCGGGCCCGGCTAAGTCGGGCGAGGGCATACATCAGAAAGCGGTTTGGAGATGAGTACAAAAAGCTCTGATCAGACAGATTGCGAAGCGGATTGCAAATGTCCGTTTTACACAGAAGAAACCGGAATATCCGCAAAGTAAAAGTGGGGCAGCCGCCAACAGGCGGTCGCCCCATTTCTAAGCAGGTGCTATTTTGCATTTACAATATCCTCGATCATGGTAACGATCGTGTCGACTGCGTTGCTGGCAGAGCTTTTGTTCATAGCATGGATGTAGCTTTCACGGTTTTCATAAAGTGACAAAATATGGGAAAGAAGTACTTCGGAAGTAAGCTCTTCTTCCTGAAGGACATCGCTGAAGCCCTGCTTTTTAAAGGAGTTGGCATTCAGAATCTGATCTCCGCGGCTGGCTGCAGCAGAAAGTGGAATCAAAAGATTTGGCTTGCGCAGCTCCAGCAGCTCGCAGATGGCATTTGCACCGGCTCTTGAAACGACAATATCAGCAAGAGCGAAGAGATCGGCGAGTTCCTGCTTGATATATTCAAACTGAACGTATCCGGCAGTTCCTTCCAGTGAGGAATCAAGATTTCCTTTTCCGCACAGATGAATAACCTGAAAGGTTTTCAGAAGCTGCGGGAGGATGCTGCGAATCGCCTGATTGACCGCAACTGAGCCGAGGCTTCCGCCGATGATAAGCAGCACAGGTTTGTCAGAAGTGAAATTGCAGAATTTCAGAGCTGCAAGACGATTACCGCAACGTAGTTCTGCGCGGATTGGAGAGCCTGTGACTACAGCTTTACCGGCAGGCAGATAGGGGATGGTTTCCGGGAAATTACAGCACACCTTTGTGGCCGCCGGAATCGCAAGCTTATTGGCAAGTCCGGGAGTCATATCAGATTCATGAATAATTACCGGGATATGCAGCTGCTTTGCTGCCTGTACGACCGGAACGGAAACGAATCCGCCTTTTGAAAAAATAATATCCGGTTTCAACTTTTTAAGTTGACTTTTGGCCTGAAAAAAGCCCTTTACTACGCGAAACGGATCCGTGAAATTTTTCATATCAAAATAACGGCGGAGCTTTCCGGACGAAATACCGTAATAAGGAACGCCCAACTCCTCAATCAGCTTCTTTTCAATGCCGTCATAGGAGCCAATATACTGAATGTCATATTCAAGTTCACGCAGCTTTGGCATCAGCGCAATATTCGGAGTCACATGACCGGCAGTACCGCCGCCGGTGAGTACAATACGTTTCATAAATATACCAGATATCAAATGCAGTAAGGCATTTGAACGCAAACAGAAAAGTGAAAGAATCGGTGTTTGCATTTTCCTTTCACAAAGATTTTCTTTCACATACCTTTACCTACAGTTTAATCCATGACAGGAAAAAGTCAAGAAGGGACTTTAAGGGCTATGAAAGCAGGAAAGAAAAATACAAAAGAAACAACAGATAAAATCACAAAATTCCCGGTAGAAGCTACGGAAACAGAGCTGTTCGATGATGAAATAGATGAGTTACTCAAAGAAGAACTAATGCGGGAAGCAGATGAGCTGGAGGCGCGCTTAAACAATGATCCAAAGCTTGTCGGAGTTGGCGCGTCTGATGATCTGTTTGCAAAAATAGTAAGTTCACTGAAAGCCCAGGGCATCTGGGAAGAGGATGAGCCGCAGTCTGAGAACGCAAAACAGAAGGAATCAGACGAGACGGAAGGTGCAGAGACCGAAAGAGAAAAACAGGACACAGAAAAGGTGTGTCAGGAAGGATCAGATGAAAAGAGGGACGCGCGTGAGCTGCAGTGCGTAACAGAAAAAGAAAGAGCGGATCAGAAAGAAACGAGAACGAAAAAAGAAAAAACAAGAACGGAACAGGAAGAAACGAAAACAAAGAAAGAAAAAGCGAGAACAGAGCAGGAAGAAACGAAAACAAAGAAAGAAAGAAACGAGAAAACAGAGAAAACAGAGAAAACAGAGAAAACAGAGAAAACAGAGGGACAAGAACTGTCTGCGGAAAAAGCGGCAGAACATATAGAAAAAAATTTAGAAAAGGACAGGACAGAAAAGTATACAGAAAAGTCTGCTGTAGAAGCTTCAGATCAGGAACAGGACACGCAGCAGGCAATTTATGCGCAGCTCTCCGATGATGACCGCAGGGCGATGGAATACGGTTATCAGATGCAGCAGCGAGATGCACAGAAAAAGGTGCGCCAGAAAAAGAGAAGAAAAACAGCCAAAAGAGCCGGGATTACAGCAGCAGCGCTAGTAGCAGTGTTTGGTGTGAGCATGACAAGCGATGCGAATCGAAGGTATGTGCTGGAGGCGTGGAATACGGTAGTGGGAAGTTTGGGAGTACGTTTATCTGCAAATTATACAGATGAAAAAGTTTTAAATTTGGTTGACTCAGAAGAGAATATTGCGAGAGAAGAGATAAAAAATGTGTTGGGGATAAATCCAGTTAAATTCGCATATTTGCCGAAAGATTGGAAATTTTTATCATATGATATTAATGAAGATGCTTCATATGCAATTATGTTTTATTCAAATGGAGAACGTTGTTTAAATGTTACAATGAAAAAAAATAGGGATGAAAATGTAGGGTATTATAAATTAGATGGAGAGTCGCAAATGGATGAGAGTATAAAAAATGAGCAAAATATACAAGTACAAATATATGCAACGGGGGATAATGAAAGTGAAAGTTATGCAGCTATATTTAAGGATGAAGATAATGTGTATTATTGTAATGGGAGCTTGCCATACAAAGACATAAAGGAAATATTAAAATATATGATAATTATAAAGTGATAGCGTCACATTTTTTAAAAAGAAACGTTATTATTTATACCAATAATGAAAGGAGGGAAAAGATGAAAAAGAAATGGAAGCTGATAAGTATGTTTTGGATCTTTGGGATAATATTTAATGTTTGTCTGGTCTATACAAATAAAATAGAGGTCAAAGCTGAACAATTGAATTTAGTTGATACTATTCAGGTAATAGGAAGAACCAAAGCAATTGAAAGAGGAACATACTTAGGAACTGGAAGTGGCACACTTACAAATAAAGGAAATCATGTTGTAAATGTAAGTGGGTATACAAGTTGTAATCGTATAAGTGATGAAGTAAAGGTAACTTTGTATCTCCAACAGCTTAAAAATGGAGTATGGCAAACCGTGCATACGCTTGGACCTAAGACGGCATATAGTACTAATTATGTGTCAAATTCTAAGAACTACACGGTGGCGGGTGGATATTATTATAGGGTATCAGGATCCCATACTGCCATAAAAGGAAAGGTTGTAGAAACAACTAGTAGTGAATCTGATGGCTTATGGATTAGCAAGTAATCCTATTTTGAGTTGTTAAAAATTTGCATATTAAATTATTAATCTTGTAAAACACATTGAAAGGTCAGACTAACAATCGTGTAACAAAACCCAAAAGTTCTTGTAAGCCAAGTTATTATCAAAACAAACACAAAACACGAAACGAAAAAATGCTTCTTATCGGAAATGGATCGCTGATATGAAGCATTTTTTCTGTGCTGTTTTTATAGTCATGTTCCGGAAACGGTGTTAAAATATTAATTGTAGCAAAACTATTAAATAATGCATCTAAATCGTCAGGATTGTGTTATTTTATGATTTTGCTATAGAAAGAGGTTTGCCTTGAAGGCGGAAAGTGGGGGATGGCTTTTATGAAACTAACATTTCTTGGAGCAACACATGAGGTGACGGGCAGCTGTTTTTTGATTGAGGCGTGTGGAAAACGGGTACTGGTAGATTGTGGGATGGAGCAGGGACCGGATATTTATGAGAATGAGGAGCTGCCGATCAAACCGGCGGATGTGGATATGGTGCTGCTGACGCATGCGCATATGGATCATTCGGGAAAGCTGCCGCTGCTCTATAAAAATGGGTTTCAGGGGCAGATTTTTGCAACGGCATCGACAGCAGATCTTTGCAGCATCATGCTGCGTGACAGTGCGCATATTCAGATGTTTGAGGCAGAGTGGCGAAATCGGAAGGGGAAAAGAGCCGGTCGTGAGCCGGTAGAGCCGCTTTACGATATGGATGATGCGCTTGGAGTGCTGAAATGTTTTGTTCAGTGTGAATATAAGAAGGAAATACGGATTGCGGAAGGTATGAGAATTCAGTTCACGGATGCTGGGCATTTGCTGGGGTCTTCGTCGATTGAGGTATGGATTGAGGAGAACGGAACAGAAAAGAAGCTCGTTTTTTCCGGTGATATTGGAAATACAAATCAGCCGTTGATCCGGGATCCGCAGTATCTGGACAGTGCGGATTATGTGATCATGGAATCAACGTATGGAGATCGGAGTCATGATGCGCCGGTCGATTATGCAGTGGAGCTGGCACAGGTGATCCAGAGGACGTTTGATCGGGGCGGAAATGTGGTTGTACCATCCTTTGCGGTTGGAAGAACGCAGGAGATGTTATATTTTATCCGGCGGATCAAGGAGGAAGGACTGGTAAAAAATCATGATGGATTTGAGGTCTGGGTGGACAGTCCGCTGGCAATTGAGGCAACGAATATTTTCCGGCAGCATATGTGGAGTGATTTTGATGAAGAAGCGCTGGATCTGATTCACAGGGGAGTAAATCCGATCGGGTTTGCGGGGCTGAAAACGTCGGTGACAACGGATGATTCACGAGCGATTAATGAGGATATGCGTCCAAAGGTAATCCTGTCGGCGAGCGGCATGTGTGATGCGGGGCGGATCAAGCACCATTTGAAGCATAATCTGTGGAGAAAGGAATCGACGATCCTATTTGTCGGATATCAGGCGCATGGGACGCTTGGGCGGGCACTTCTGGAGGGTGCGAAAAATGTGAAGCTGTTTGGTGAGGAGATTGAAGTATATGCGGAGATCTGCCGGCTGCCCGGTATCAGCGGTCATGCAGATAACAAGGGACTGATCCGCTGGATTTCAGCCTTTAAAGAAAAGCCGCAGAGAGTATTTGTCGTGCACGGTGAGGACACGGTGTGTGATCTGTTTACTGAAAGGCTTCGGGATGAACTTGGGCTGGATGCGTATGCACCGTATTCCGGAACGGAATTTGATCTTGCGGCAAATGAGTTTATTCGGAATCCGCAGGGCGTACGGATTGAGAAGACGACGCAGATGACTGCGGCTGCGAAGGTATCAAAGATATATCAGAAGCTTGTAGCAGCGGGGCAGCGTCTTGTTGGTGTGATTCGTAAAAACGAAGGTGGTGCGAATCGCGATCTGGAACGGTTCACCAGGGAAATCCATGCACTTTGTGATAAGTGGGAACGGTGATTCTGTTGGAAAGCGGCTGGTTTTTTCAGCCGCTTTCGTGTACAATAAGGTGGATATCAGTGGATAAGTCACCGAACCGGAAGCATGGATGTGGATAACATGTTCCAGACAGGTTCAGTAAGGAAAAATGATGTATCGATTTTGGAAAAAAACAGCGAAATATCTGACCGGCATCCTGTGTGCCGGATTACTTGCAGGTATGCTGCCTGGCTGCAGTGTCGTAAAACGGGTACAGTACCAGTGGGCAGACGGAGGAGAGGAACACTGGGAGGAAGCGGCGATTGATGCCGGACTGCAGACGCAGGTGGAGGAGTATTATTATGATCATCTGCCGGAGGAGCTTCATGAGGCGTACCGTGAAATTTATGTGCATATCATGAAGAATGAAGATGAGGGAAGCTTCCTGTCAGCGATTGGCGTGGATGATTTCTGGCGTGCATATTATGCGGTGCTTTCGGATCATCCGGAAATTTTCTGGATTGGAACAAGTGCGCAGGTGGAGGAATCCGGACTGTCACATTCAGTCGTATCGTATTCCTTGGAAACGACGGTGGCATTGGAGGATCGGGCTTCAATGAAGGCGGAGCTGGAAGCAGCTGCGGATGCATGTATCAGTCAGATCTGGTCGGAGGCTTCGGATTATGAAAAAATCAAGTATGTCTATGAATATCTCATTAATACGGTAGATTATGACGCAAATGGAACCGATACGCAGAATATTCAAAGCGCATTGCTTTACAGAAAATCTGTGTGCGCCGGATACTCAAAGGCATTTCAGTATATTCTGCATCGCCTCGGGCTATTCTGTACTTATATTACAGGAACAATCACAGATGGGGGCGATCATGGATGGAATATGGTGCGCATCGGCGATGATTATTATTATGTGGATGTGACCTGGGGAGATCCGGTATTCGTCAATAAAATTGACGGGGAAGGGACAGATACAGTAATTAATTACAATTATCTGTGCTGTACACAGACGGAGCTGTTTCGGACGCATGTGCCCTCTGATTCTGTGGAGTTGCCGGAATGTACGGCAGATAATTATAACTATTACAAGCTGAACGGCTTCTATTATGAGACGTTTGACTATAATACGATTTATAATGCACTGATGAATTCTGTGTGGAATGGGGAAGCCAGTATCGTAATGAAATTCGGCAGCAGTGAGGCATATGAGAGCGCAAAATACGAGCTGTTTGAAAATGGTATGCTCAATGATGCGGGGCAGTATCTGATGAAAATGAATGGAGTTACAAGCTGGAATTACCGGTATCATACGGAAAACGAATTTTATTTGATTACGATTTACTGGAAATAATGTAGGACAGCCCGGTGAGACAGGATTTCTGATCAGATTTGCAGGTCTGGAAAAGAGAGTTTGGATCAGTGAAAAAAGAAAACAGAGAATTTTTGTAAAATTTTTTGCAAGGTTCTCTGTTTTTGTGTGTATAAGTATATGATGGTACAACAGGAAAGAAAAAATTCCGGGGAAGGAGGAAACGGTGGATCACGATATTATAGAATTTCTTGCGGCAAAGGATGAACGGGCTGTTTCACTGATGGCACAGCGGTATGAGAAGCTGATTCGATACATTGCGGTGACAATTTTAGGGGATCGGAGTGAAGCAGTGGAAGAATGTATCAATGATGTCTATATGAAGATCTGGATGAAAGGACATCTGTATGATTTTGAAAAAGCTTCTTTTAAAACGTATCTGAAGGCAGTGACGCGGAATGCAGCGCTGAATCATCTGCGAAAGCTGAAAAAGCTGGAGGAGCTGGAAGGAATGGATGAATCGGATACGATTCAGTCAGACTATATCGATTACAGGCAGAATGTAGAGCAGCAGATGATTTTCCGGGAGGAAGTGCAGGCGCTGAACAGGATTCTGCATGAACTGAAGAAAAAAGATAAGGAACTGGTGCTTCGCCGTTTTTATTATCTTCAGAGTACAAAGCAGATTGCGGAGTCAATGGAAATGACGGAGAATGCGGTGGACAGCAAGCTGTCGCGTCTGCGGAAAAAAATCACGAAGCGTTACAGAAAAGAGGTGGGAAGATGAATCTGTGGAATGAAAACCGGCTGATCGATGTGATGAGTTATATTGAGCCGGAGATTTTGGAGGAAGGTTTTCCGGAATGTGATCTGGAGAATGGAACGGCTCTGATGGTGCCGAAACAGAGGCAGCTTGGAAAACATGCGGCACTGGTGGCAGGAGTAACGGCAGGATCACTTGCACTGACAGGAGTAGCGATTCTGGTTTGCAGAAAGCATGATTGGCTGAGACGAATCCATCAGGTGGCCGGCAGCCGGAGAGTACATGCGGCATAGTCCGAGGGTTTAAACGAGTCATGCAAGCCCCCCTGCAGGGGTGCGAGGAACAATAAGCAGCTGCCAAGTTATGAGCAGGCAGCGAAGCGGATTGCGGATGTCTGTTTTGACAGACTGCAAAAGACAGGGCAGGGACAATGTGGTTCGCCTTGAAACACAGGCGGATTTGGGGTTTTTTACGCTTTTTTAAAGCAACGTATCATATGTGTATAATATTATATTGTTTATATGGAGGAAAAAGAAATGTTAGAGAAATTAATCGAGATCGTAGCAGAGCAGCTTCATGTAGAGGAGTCAGAGGTAAAGCCGGAAACAGATTTTAAGGCGGATTTAAGAGCGGATTCACTGGATCTGTTTGAGTTGGTGATGGCGCTGGAAGAGGAATATGATGTGGAGATTCCGACAGAGGATCTGGAAAAACTGACGACGGTGCAGGCGGTCATCGAGTATCTGAAACAGAAAGGAATTGAGTAAGAATGAAAAAGACAGAGATCTGTGACCTGTTTGGAATTGAATATCCGGTGATCCAGGGCGGAATGGCATGGGTGGCAGAGCACAATCTGGCGGCGGCAGTTTCAAATGCCGGAGGACTTGGAATCATTGCGGCGGCAAATGCTCCGTGTGAATATGTGCGCGATGAAATCCGAAAGACACGGGAGATGACAGATCGTCCGTTCGGTGTAAATATTATGCTGCTCAGTCCGCATGCAGAAGCAGTAGCACGGGTAGTGGCAGAAGAGAAGGTGCCGGTAGTAACGACCGGCGCAGGCAATCCTGGAATTTATATGAAGCAGTGGAAAGAAGCAGGGATTCGGGTGGTTCCGGTGGTCGCTTCAGTCGCACTTGCAAAGCTGATGCAGCGCGCAGGTGCAGATGCGGTAGTAGCAGAAGGCTGTGAATCCGGTGGTCATATTGGGGAAAGTACGACAATGACTCTGGTACCGCAGGTTGTGGATGCGGTTTCAATTCCGGTGATTGCAGCAGGCGGAATTGCGGATGGACGCGGATTTGCGGCAGCAAGAATGCTTGGGGCGCAGGCCGTTCAGATTGGAACACGGTTTGTGGTATCAAAGGAGTGCATCGTGCATCCGCGTTATAAGCAGCAGATCTTAAGGGCAAAGGATATTGATTCTGTTGTGACGGGGCGTTCCGGCGGTCATCCGGTGCGCGCACTGCGCAATAAAATGACACGGGAATATCTGCGAAGAGAGCAGAATGGCTATAGCTTTGAGGAACTGGAGTCCTTGACTGTCGGTGCGCTGCGTAAGGCAGTAGTGGACGGAGATGTGGATTACGGAACCTTAATGGCCGGTCAGATCGCAGGTATGATAGAAGAAGAAAGCACCTGCAGAGAGATTATTGAAGGAATCATGACGGAAGCAGAGCACCTGCTGAATCAGACGTGGTAAACAGAAAAGCTGAGCTGAATCGGACGTGGTAAACAGAAAAGCTAGGCTGAATCGGGCAGGGAATTTTCTGAAAAATGACAGGAGAAATGAAAATGGGTAAGACAGCGTTTATTTTCCCAGGACAGGGAGCACAGTACGTAGGAATGGCAAAAGGATTTTATAAGCAGTTTCCAAGCTGTCGTGCAGTGTTTGAACGGGCTTCAAAGGCCGCCGGGTTTTCTATGGAGGAGATCTGCTTTGAAGAAAACGATAAAATCCATGAGACAAAATATACACAGCCGGCGCTTCTGACGGCGAGCTGTGCAATCCTTGAAGCAGTGAAGGAAACGGGAATTCATGCGGATTACGTAGCGGGGCTGAGTCTAGGGGAATACTGTGCGCTGACGGCTGCCGGAACGCTGTCACTGGAGGATGCCGTTCAGATCGTATGCCGACGCGGTGTCTATATGGAAGAAGAGGTCCCATCAGGAAAAGGGGCAATGGCTGCGGTGATCGGAAAAAAACCGATTCCGGTGGAAGAAATCTGTGAAAAGACAGAAGGAATTGTCGGAGTGGCGAATTATAATTATCCGGGACAGAAGGTGATTACCGGTGAGGCCGGGGCGGTAGAAGAGGCCGGCAAGCAGATGCTGGCAGCAGGGGCTTCGCGGGTTGTGCCGCTCCAGGTGAGTGGTCCGTTTCATTCTCCGCTGCTTGCAGGGGCTGGAGAAAAGCTGAGAAATCTGCTGGAAGACTATGAGGTTCGCAGGCCGCAGGCTGCATTTGTTTCCAATGTAACCGCAGAGGAGGAAGATGATCCGGACGAGTTAAAGGAGCTGCTCGGACGGCAGGTGTGTTCGCCGGTGCGCTGGCAGCAGAGTATGGAATATATGATCCAAAATGGAGTGGATACGTTTATTGAGATCGGACCGGGGCATACGCTCAGTGGTTTTGCAAAAAAAATTGACCGGTCACTGCAGATTTACAATGTGGAGACAGAGGAAGATCTGGAAGCAGTAAACAGATTGGTAGAATCAGGAAAGAAGTCATAAAAGAAGTCATAAAAGAAGTCATAAAAGAAGTCATAAAAAGGTTGGATATAAAGCAGGAGGAATACGATGCTGAGTGGGAAAGTTGCACTGGTAACAGGCGGCGGGCGTGGAATCGGACGGGCAATTGCACTTACACTTGCCGGTTACGGCGCGGATGTGGCGGTAAATTACAGCGGATCAAAAGAGGCGGCGGAGCAGACAGTAAGCGAAATCCGTGCGCTTGGCAGACGGGCGGCTGCGATTCGGGCAGATGTTTCAAAGGAAGAAGCGTGCCAGGAATTGCTTGCCTGTGTGCAGCAGGAGCTTGGAACCGTGGATATTCTGGTCAATAATGCAGGGATAACGAGAGACGGATTGGCAGTCAGAATGACGGAACAGGAATTTGATGAAGTAATTGATACAAATCTGAAGGGTGCATTTTTCTGTATGAAGCTGGCCGGAAAACAGATGATGAAGAAGCGCAGTGGCAGGATTATTAATATATCTTCGATTTCCGGTGTGAGAGGAAATGCAGGACAGATTAATTACTGCGCGGCAAAAGCAGGACTGATCGGAATGACGAAGTGTCTGGCAAAGGAGCTGGCCGGAAGAAATGTTACCGTGAATGCGATTGCACCGGGGTATATAGATACGGATATGACATCGGTTCTTCCGGAGAAGGTGAAAGAGGCGGTGATGGCGCAGATCCCGCTCGGACGGATGGGAAGACCGGAGGATATTGCGCAGGCAGCGGCATTTCTGGCTTCTGAGCATGCCTGCTATATTACCGGACAGGTGCTTTCGGTAGACGGCGGCATGGGAATATAAGAGATGGATATGGTACGAGGAAATAGCGGAATGAAAAGAGTAGTGGTGACAGGAACCGGAGTAATTTCTCCAATCGGAAATACGACAGAGGAATTCTGGGAAAATCTGAAAAAGAAAACAGTCGGAATCGGACGGATTGACCGTTTTGATACGGAAAAATATAAAACGAAGCTGGCGGCACAGGTAAAGGATTTTGATCCGCTTGCAACAATGGACTTTAAAGAAGCAAAGAGAATGGAGCTTTTCAGTCAATACGCGGTAGCGGCAAGTGCGCAGGCAATCGAGCAATCCGGACTTACGCTTGAAATGGAAGACCGGACACGAATCGGTGTCTCGGTAGGCTGCGGGATCGGAAGTATGCCGATTATGGAAAAATCGTATGAGAAACTGGAGGCAAAAGGTCCGGGGCGCATTCCGCCGCTGATGATCCCGCTGATGATCTCAAATATGGCTGCAGGAAATGTGGCGATCCATTTCGGGCTGAAAGGAAAGTGTATCAATGTTGTGACGGCCTGTGCGACCGGAACACATTCCATCGGGGAGGCTGTTCGGGCAATCCAGTGCGGCGATGCGGACGTGATGGTGGCGGGCGGCACAGAGGCGGCGATCTGTCCGCTTGGAATCGGCGGTTTTGGAGCACTGACGGCATTGAGCACATCGGAAGATCCACTGGCGGCATCCCTGCCGTTTGATAAGCGAAGAGGTGGCTTTGTCATGGGAGAAGGAGCAGGCGTGGTAGTCCTGGAATCGTATGAGCATGCTCAGGCACGCGGAGCACAGATCCTTGCCGAGGTTGGCGGATATGGCGCAACGTGTGATGCGTACCACATTACGTCTCCGTGTGAGGATGGAGAAGGAGCAGCACGCGCCATGCAGCTGGCTATGCAGGAGGCAGGACTGACAGAGCATGAGGTGCAGTATATCAATGCACACGGAACAGGAACGCATCACAATGATCTTTTTGAAACGCGTGCGATCAAAAAAGCCTTTGGTGAGGCTGCCTATCAGCTGAATGTTAATTCTACAAAATCGATGACCGGGCATATGCTTGGAGCGGCCGGAGCGGTGGAATTTATTGTATGTGTAAAAACGGTACAGGAGAATTATATCCATGCGACAGCAGGATTTGAAGAAGCAGAAGAGGAAATGGATCTGAATTATACAAAAGAGGCAGTGTCACGGGAAGTGACTGCAGCGATCAGTAATTCTCTTGGGTTTGGAGGACATAACGGAAGCCTGCTGGTCAAGAAGTTTATCGGGTGAGATACTTAGAGCACGTTTGGCAGAGACACAATAGAAAATCAGGAGTATAAGCGATATGAATTTTCAACTGGAAGAAATTCTTACAGTAATAGACCGTGTGAAGGAGGCAGATCTGGCACTGTTTGAATATCAGGATGCGGATGCGCGCATTAAGATTCAGGGGAAACAGGAAACAGGCGGAATTCCGGCAGAAGAATGGACGCAGGGCAGCAGAAACGGCAAAATTTCGGAAGAAGAGTGGACGCAGGGCAGCAGAAACGGCAGGATTTCGGAAGAAGAGCCGTCGCAGAGCAGCAAAGGCGCAAGAATGCCGGAAGAAGAGCTGCCGCAGGGCAGCAAAGGCGCAAGAATTTCGGAGGAAAGAACACAGGCCGGAGAAGCAAAGGAGAAGGCTGCAGGAATCTATACGCAGGAGAGTCCGATGGTTGGCACGTTTTATACAGCGCCGTCTGTGGACGCAGAGCCGTTCGTAAAGGTGGGCGATGTCGTAAAGGAAGGTCAGACAATCGGGATTGTGGAAGCAATGAAGCTGATGAACGAAGTAAATGCAGGCTGTAGTGGGATCGTAGAAGCAATTGTAGCCGAGAATGAGCAGATGGTGGAATATGGCCAGCCGCTGATCAAAATTCGCCGGGAACAGGAGTAGGAACAAAATGAGATTGAATACAAAAGAAATCATGGAAATTTTGCCGCATCGTGCGCCGTTTCTTCTGATTGACCGTATTGATGAGCTGGAGCCGGGAAAACGTGCAGTGGGATGTAAGGCTGTAACGTATAACGAGCCGTTTTTTGCAGGACATTTTCCGCAGGAGCCGGTAATGCCGGGTGTACTGATCTGTGAAGCGCTTGCCCAGACGGGTGCGGTAGCCCTTTTATCTAGTGAGGAGTATAAAGGGAAGCTGGCATTTTTTGGCGGGATCAATAAGGCAAGATTTCGCAAAAAGGCAGTGCCGGGAGATGTTCTGCGTATGGAGGTTGAGCTGATCAAATGCAAAGGACCAGTAGGTGTGGCGAAAGCGACGGCATATATAGACGGTGAGCTCTGCACGGAGGCAGAGCTGACATTTGTGATACAGTAAAAGGCAGGAATACAGGATCGCTACGGAGATCAGGCAGCAGTTTTCTGCCGCTTTTTGGAGAAATCAACAGCGGCAAGCGTGTCTGCAGCAGGAGGAAATATGTATCAGAAAATTTTAATTGCAAACCGGGGGGAGATCGCGGTGCGGATCATTCGTGCCTGCAGAGAGCTTGGAATTGCAACGGTAGCGGTATGCTCAGAGGCAGACAGAGAAGCATTGCATGCACAGCTTGCAGATGAGCGGATCTGTATCGGCCCGCCGCGTGCGGCAGAAAGCTATCTGAATATGGAACAGGTGCTCAGTGCGGCACTCGTTTCCGGTGCACAGGCAGTACATCCGGGGTTTGGATTTCTTTCTGAAAATACAAAATTTGCGCGGATGTGTCAACAGTGCGGCATCGATTTTATCGGTCCGTCGCCGGAGAGTATTGAAAAGATGGGAGATAAATCGCAGGCGCGCCAGACGATGATTGCGGCGGGAGTACCGGTCATTCCAGGTATGGAAGAAGCGACAGAGGATGCGCAGGAGGCAGAAGCATTTGCGGATCAGATCGGTTATCCGGTGATGATCAAGGCATCGGCCGGAGGTGGCGGAAAGGGAATGCGAGAGGCTGCGTCAAAGGAAGTCTTTGCGGAATTGTTTGCAGTGGCACAGCAGGAGGCAATACAGTCCTTCGGGGATGGAAGGATGTATGTGGAGAAGTTTTTGGGCGGAGCACACCATATTGAATTTCAGATACTCGGAGATAAGAATGGGAATGTGATCCAGCTCGGAGACCGTGACTGTACGATTCAGCGCCGTCATCAGAAAATGATTGAAGAGACACCGTCTGCTTTCCTCAAAGAGGAGACGCGCAGAAAAATGGGAAGGGCAGCGGTGTGTGCGGCAAAGGCAGCCGGTTATTTCAGCGCCGGTACCGTTGAGTTTCTTGTGGATGATGAGCAGAATTTCTATTTTATGGAGATGAACACGCGTATTCAGGTGGAGCATCCCGTAACAGAGGCAGTAACCGGAGTCGATCTGGTGAAACAGATGATACTTATTTCTGCAGGATACCCTCTTTCTTACAGACAGGCAGAGGTTCATTTTTCCGGTCATGCAATAGAATGCAGGATCAGTGCGGAGGATCCGGAGCATAATTTCCTTCCATGTGCAGGAAAGATCACAGGCCTGTATCTGCCGGGAGGAAATGGAATACGTGTCGATACGGCGCTGTATCAGGGATATACCGTACCGCCGTTTTATGATTCCATGCTTGCAAAGGTCATTGTGCATGCACCAACGAGAGATGAGGCGATCTGGAAGATGCGCAGTGCGCTTGGAGAGCTGGTTATAGAGGGGATCACGACGAATGCGGATTTTCAGTATGAGCTTGTGGGCAGCAGAGAGTTTGCAAAGGCAGATATGAATGCGATCAATAAATTACTGGAAGAGAAGATAAAAGGAGAACGGCTGTAAAGTTCAAAGAGAACGCCCGTGAGACAGAAAGGAAAAACAGATGCTCAGAGACAAATTCAAAAGACCGGCTGTGACAGAGGCAGAAAACACTGGCAGGGAAGAGCAAAGAGCCGGAAAGGAAAACTGGCAGGAAATCCTCCCGCAGGTACCGGACGGGATGTTTCGCAAATGCGGTTCCTGTAAGAAAATTCTGTATGAAAAGGATGTAAGAGATAACTGGTACTGCTGTCCAAAGTGTGGAACTGGTTTCAGGATCGATCCGCTGACCCGGATTCGCATGACGGCAGATGTGCATTCCTTTCAGGAGTGGGATGCGGATCTGTGCGGGGGGAATCCGCTGGATTTTCCAGAGTATGAGGAAAAGCTGGAGCAGCTGCGTGCAAAGACAGGCCTGGCAGATGCGGTTCTGACAGGAACGGCTGCGATCCGGGGGATTCCGGTTGCAATCGGGGCAATGTCTGCAGATTTTCTGATGGGCAGCATGGGCTGGGCAGTCGGTGAAAGGCTGACGCGGCTGATCGAACGGGCAGAAACGGAAGAACTTCCGGTTATACTGTTTTGTTGTTCCGGAGGAGCACGGATGCAGGAAGGAATCGTGTCTCTGATGCAGATGGCAAAGGTATCGCAGGCACTTCAGCGATACAGTGAGCATGGAGGGCTTTATATTCCGGTGCTTACAGATCCGACTATGGGCGGGGTAACGGCCAGCTTTGCAATGCTTGGAGATGTGATCCTCGCAGAGCCGGGTGCGATGATCGGTTTTGCAGGGGCACGGGTGATCCGACAGACGATCGGACAGAAACTCCCGGAAGGATTTCAAAGCGCAGAATTTTTGCAGAAGCATGGATTTATTGACCGGATTGTAAAAAGAGATCAGATGAGAGGAACACTTTCGTTTCTGCTGCGAAGCAGTGGATGAAATGTGCGGATGAACGCAAAAACCGGAGCGAACAGCAGGAATGCTTAAGGAGGCATCGGAAACAGGAGGTATTATGGCACAGTCAGAGGAAACAGGAAAATGCACACAGGAGGTTTCAGCTTGGGATCGGGTACAGGCAGCGCGCAGCATGACACGACCGGTATCCGGAGATTATATCAGTACTGTGTTTGAGCGTTTCCTGGAGCTGCATGGAGACCGGCTTTACGGAGATGACCGGGCTGTGATTGCGGGGGTGGCACAGCTTGGTGATCGTTATGTGACGGTGATTGGGGAACAGAAGGGACGCAGCGCAAAGGAAAACAAGGTGCGCAATTTCGGCATGCCGAATCCGGAGGGCTATCGGAAGGCACTGCGGCTGATGAAGCAGGCGGAAAAATTTGGAAGGCCTATTATTTTGTTTGTGGATACGCCAGGAGCATTTTGCGGGGTGGAAGCGGAGGAGCGCGGACAGGGAGAGGCAATTGCAAGGAACTTGTTTGAGCTTGCCGGTTTCACAGTTCCGGTGCTTTCGATTATTATCGGAGAGGGCGGTTCCGGAGGCGCACTGGCACTTGCGATGGCAAATGAGGTATGGATGCTGGAAAATTCTGTCTATTCGATTCTCTCACCGGAGGGCTTTGCCGCGATTCTGTGGAAGAATGGCAAACGTGCGGCTGAGGCAGCAGAAGTGATGAAGATGACAGCTGTGGAGCTGAAAAAGCTTGGAGTAATTGATAAGGTGCTGGCGGAAAGCGAAGAACTGGAAGAAGTACCGGAGCAGGAACAGGCTGAACTGACAGGGAAACAAAAGACAAAAAATCTGTTGCCCAAAAATCAGGTGGCCACAGCACAAAAAGAAAGAAAAGCAGACACGCTGATAACTGCAGACCGCGCGCGGATGGACAGTCTGGCACAGCGACTGAGAGCGGAAATTGAGGGCTTTCTGGAACGCTATGAGAAAAAAAGCGGGGAAGAGATCAGGGAAGAGCGATATCAAAAATTTCGGAGGATGTAACAAAACTTTAGAGATTCTATATAGGCAGCAATGTAACAGAGTTGTATTGACAAGATTGTAACCATATAGTATGATATAGCGCGTATGGAAGCGTAATGTAGCATACAGGTGTTTCATCGGTATATAGGAATGATGAAAAAGAGGGAAGTCAGTGAAAATCTGACACGATGCTGTCACTGTGTACGGGAGTTGTTTTTAAAAGCCACTGAGAGTTTCTTGGGAAGGGAAAAGCAACGATGATCGAAGTCAGGAGACCTGCCTGTGTGTAAAATTTCGAATTGCAGTCCACGATTCGTCTTTTTCACATTGTTCTGCATAGGGTTTTTTATGTCCTTTGAACAGAAAACGAGATAAAAGCGGTCGTGAATTTGCGACCGCTTTTTTGTGTTTGGAAAAATTTTTAAAGGGGATTTTATCTGAGCGGAAAAAGAGAGAAATTGTAAGTATGCGCTTACCAGAACAGAAATTAGTGCAAAAGAAGATGGAGGAAAAACAGATGAAGAGAAAAATTACAGCATTTATACTGGCGTCATGCTTTGCAGCTTTTCCTGTTATGGGCAGTATAGCAGCTGATGATTATGCACCGGTAACCATCACAGTTGATTTGGAAAGAAGCGGTCTTGGCGACAAAGTGGAGGAAACTTTTACAGAGCCGCCTACACGTGCCGTTTCTATTAGTAATCAGTTGACGGACGTTCTTCTTGATCTCGGGCTTGAAAATAATATAATCGCATTTACACATAATCATGATGTTTATTTCCATGATTTTCCGGGACGCGATACGATTCCGAACAATTGGATCGGTGATCGAAAAACAATTTCAAAAGAACAGATGCTTTCTGTATCACCGGATTTCCTGATTGGCTGGGATTCTACATTTGGTGAGGATTATTTTAACAGAGATTTTTGCGAATCAAACGGTATCAATATGTATACGCCGTATATGTGTACAGACTTTGCGACCTTTGAGGATGTTTACAAAGATTATGAAACACTCGGACAGATTTTTGGTGTTGAGGAGCGTGCGCAGGAAAGAATCGACGAGATGAAGAAAACTATTGAGGAAGTACACGCGGCAATTGGTGATGAAGCTTATGAAAACCCAATTACAATTTTTAATTATGATTCAGGAACAGATGAATTTTTCACCGCGTGTCAGGGGCTTCCGGGTGATATTTTCAAGCTTGCCGGTGGTATTTCCATTTTTGATGATGTCGACAAGGCATGGGCGAATGTTTCGATTGAGCAGGTTGTTGAAAGAAATCCACAGGTAATTATCTGCAATGTATATGCGGATGAGGGTGATGAAACCATTGACTTTGTTATGAACAACGAGGCGCTTGCAAATGTGGACGCCGTTGTGAACGGAAGAGTTTATGCAGTAAATCTGGATGACCTGGAAGGCAGCTGTGGTTCTGCCGATATGGTGCGTGAAATTGCATCTTATTTATATCCGGAAAAATTTCAGTAAAGTGAAAAAGACTCATTTGACTAAAGTGTCAGTGAAAAATAGAAAAAAACAGGAAGCGGCGTGGAAAGGATTTCTGCGCCGATTTCCATTCGATGGAGAACTGTTATGAATAAAAAAATAAAAGAAATGCTTCCGCTTAGATCAAAAGCACAGTATACGGCGTTTGTTATTACAATGTTGCTATTGTTGCTTTTGGTACTGGTGGTTTCAGTTCTGGTCGGCAGTGTGGACATCAGCCCGGAAATAATCGGAAAAGTATTGGTAAATCATTTGACAGGGAGGGAGACATTTGAACCAACCTGGAATAAAAATACAGATTCTATTATCTGGACAATACGTATGCCGCGTATTATTCTTGCATTTGTGGTAGGTGCGGGACTTTCTCTTTGCGGAATTCTTATGCAGGCGCTGACGAAAAATTCTCTTGCTGATCCGTATGTGCTCGGAATATCATCGGGAGCGTCGGCAGGCGCAGTAAGTGCGATTATTTTTGGATGGTTTTCATTCTGTGGAAAATACAGTACTATGTTTGGCGCAACCCTTGGAGCGCTTCTGGCACTTGTACTGGCGATGAAATTTGCAACAATTAATAACCGCATTACGTCTACACAGCTTGTTTTATCGGGCGTTGCGGTGTCTGCGCTTTTTTCTGCATATACAAATTTTTGTGTTTATCATTCAAATACATCTACGGATAAAGTAAAATCAGCATTATATTGGATGCTTGGTTCGCTTGGCGGCGCCACCTGGGAAAAGATGTTTTATGGAATGGTTGCATTTATTATCTGTGCAATTATAGTGTTCTTTTTCCACAAGGCATTGGACGTGCTGATGCTTGGAGATGATGCTGCGATAACGCTTGGAGTGAATTTACATCGCCTGAAGTTTTGCGTTATTTTGCTTTCAACGATTCTTACAGGAATTATTGTTTCGATCAGTGGCGTAATCGGATTTGTAGGTCTGGTAATTCCACATATGACAAGGGCAATTGTTGGTTCCGGTCATAAACGGTTGATTCCGGCTGCTGTTTTGATTGGCGGATTCTTCATGATTATCTGCGATGTGTTGTCACGTGTCGTAGTGTCGCCGCAGGAATTATCAATTGGAGTGGTAACAGCGTTTTTTGGTGCGCCATTCTTCCTGTTTCTTATCAGAAAAGGTGAACGGTCTTTTGGAGGTAAAAAATGATTCAGTTACAGGTGAAAGGATTAACTTATTCAATTAATAGCCAGAAGATTGTAAATGATGTCACCCTTGAAATCAAAGAGGGAGAATTTGTTGGACTTGTTGGTCCGAACGGGTGTGGAAAATCGACGTTGCTCAAAAATATATACAGAGTTTACAGACCGGATCAGGGTGCGGTTTATCTGGATGGAAAAGATATTTCAGAGTTAAGTAATCGCGAATCAGCAAAAAAAATGTCTGTCATGGTACAGGAAAATAATGTGGAGTTTGATCTGTATGTGATGGACATGGTGTTGCTTGGGCGTTATGCACATAAAAAACTTCTTGGGGAAACGACAGCGGAAGATCGTAGAATTGCCAGAGAATCGCTTAAAAAAGTGGGCATGGAAAGGTATGAAGAACGCAGTTTTCTGAGCCTTTCCGGTGGAGAGAAGCAGCGTGTGCTGATTGCAAGAGCCCTTACGCAGCAGGCAAAGATGATTGTTTTGGATGAGCCAACCAATCATTTGGACGTGGGATATCAGTATCAGATTATGAATATTTTGAAATCACAGAATATTACTGTTTTTTCATCGGTTCATGATTTAAATATTGCAGCATATTATTGTGACAAGCTGATTCTTATGAATGATGGGAAAATTGTATGCTGTGGTACTCCATCGGAGGTTCTTACGCCGGAAAGAATCAGGGATCTGTTTAAAATATCTGCTGAGGTGACGACAAGAAAAAATGGAAAATTGCAGATATACTATGAGCCAGATTCAACGCTCCTCTGAGAATAATGTAACAGAGAAAATAGAAACTGTTGATAATGTAAGGAAAAAAGCAATGAATGCATTTTGGAGCTTGAGGAATCAATCAGCGAAATATTTTCCTGAGGGCATGAGTCTGGATCAAATCAATGAAGAAATCTACGGAGCAGAAAAAGAGGGCTGATAGTTTGAATGAAACTTCTGCTAATTGGTTCTCAATGTAAAAGGACTTGCAAAACGACGAATCGTTTTCCAGCAAGTCCTTTTTGAATATCTGGCGTGATCTTAGATGATTTTACTTCCCGAGTGCCTGCTTCAGAGCCTTTGCAAGCTGATCCGGGCAGGATGTCGGACGAACGCCGCAGCGGATGCCCTCAAGACGTGCGATTGCGTCCTCGGCCTTCATGCCTTCTACCAGTTTGGCAACGCCCTGTGTATTTCCGGAGCAGCCGCCAACGAATGTTACGTGTTCGATCGTATCGCCGTTCAGATCCACATGAATTTCTGAAGAGCAGGTGCCTTTTGTTTTATATACCATAGTAAAATCCTCCTTTTTATAGATCCTGAGAGTACATTTAGCAAACCTGGAAAAGATTGCATTTTAAACATGTTTTAGTATAGCGTTTTTGAGAAAGTTAATCAAGGGGGTTTTTCAAACACTTTCTAAGGCGCAAAGCTTCTCCTTGTAATATCTGCGGTAACTCATTATAATATTATAATAGTTGAAAGCTCCCACTGACAGGTCGCAAAGCGACTGCGTTCATGAGCAAGTAGCGAAGCGGATTGCGAATGTCCGCTTTACATTTTGTCTGGCTCTGAGTAGTTACAAAAGGAAAATAGAATAAGAGAAACAGAAAGTGAGGAATTCAAACATGAAAAAGATCGGAATTATCGGCGCAATGGAAGTAGAGGTTGCGCGGCTGAAAGCAGATATGGAGATCAAAAGAGAAGTAAAGAAAGCCCGGATGAATTTCTGCGAGGGAATTTTAAACGGCAAAGAAGTGGTAGTGGTAAGAAGCGGAATCGGAAAAGTAAATGCAGCTGTATGCACACAGATCCTCGTAGACGAATTTGGCGTAGATGGTGTGATCAATACGGGAATCGCAGGCTCTCTGAATGCAGAGATCAACATTGGCGATATCGTGATCTCGACGGATGTGGTGCACCATGATATGGATGCGGTAAACTTTGGGTATGAACCGGGACAGATTCCGCAGATGGATGTCTTCTCTTTTGAAGCAGATAAAAAAATGGCTGATCTGGCTGAGCAGGTATGCGAAAAGGTAAATCCAGAGATCAGGGTATTCCGTGGCCGTATTGTAAGCGGTGATCAGTTTGTTGCAGATAAAGCGGTAAAGAACCGGATCACGGAGCAGTTCCACGGATTCTGTACAGAGATGGAAGGTGCTGCGATCGCGCAGGCAGCGTACCTGAATGAGATTCCGTTTGTAATCCTGCGTGCAATTTCCGATAAGGCAGATGACAGTGCAAGCGAGGATTATCCGTCCTTTGAGAAAAAGGCAGCGGAGCACTGCGTGCGTCTGGTCGAGGGATTTCTCGGGGCCTGCTAAGAAGAGGAAACGTGGGAGGAGACTCTTTGGGAGGAGACACATGGAGAAGGAAAGAATTTCGTTGGAAGAACTTTATAAATTGCTGGAATTTCCATCGGAAGTAGTGGAGCGCCTGGAGCGGGTGCGGCTGGATGAAGATGAGGAAACCATGCGTGATATTCATTTACTGACCGATCGGGAAAAATGGCAGGATGCACGTGTGCGGCTGAAAGAAAGGTATGCACCGGATGAGGACGGAATGAAGATCCTGGCGTGCATGATGCGTGCGATGCAGGATTCCTATGTATTATATATAGAAGAGAAAATTCCGGAGCAGATTTTTGCGGATACGATGAAGTGCTTTACACGGTTTCTGAAGGAGCATGAGGTGAGCTTTGGATGCTGCGGATTTGACCGTGACTTCTGGACAGGAAGACAGC
>CAKRPI010000025.1 GCA_934376945.1 uncultured Lachnospiraceae bacterium
TAAATGTGCCGAGTGTTCGTGACCTTCCACTCGTAAAACAAAACTAAAGGAGAAAACAGAATATGGAAAGAAAAAATGTAACCTTTTTGACTCATGCAGCAATGATTGCAGCGATTTACGTGGTACTCACAGTGGTATTTCAGCCATTTAGCTTTGGTGAAGTACAGGTTCGTATTTCGGAGATACTTACGATCCTTCCAATCTTCACACCGGCAGCAATTCCGGGACTGTTTGTTGGTTGTCTGATCGGTAATGTGCTCGGTGGAGCAGTTATTGCAGATATTATCTGCGGAAGCATTGCAACGTTGATCGGAGCAGCCTTTACATGGAAGCTGCGCAGCTGCAGACACTGGATTGCGGCACTTCCGCCGATCATTTCCAATATCTGTATCGTACCGTTTGTTCTGCGGTATGCGTACGGTGTGGCATTGCCAATTCCGCTTATGATGCTGACAGTAGGAATCGGAGAGGTGATTTCCTGTGAGGTACTTGGATGTATTCTGGCATCCGTACTGGACAAGTACAAGCTTCAGATATGGAAAACAGCTGCATAAGAAAGAGATGGATGAAGCCCCTGAATGTGCCGTAAAAGGCCGTTCAGGGCTTTTTAATGGCATTTTTTACTGTGAATATTTGTTTTGCTGCGCATTTTACCGAAAAAAATTTGTGAATTTTGCCTATAACGAATGACCGTCAAAAAGGACAATAAAGCTTGACAAATCGAAAAGAACATATTACAATGGGTTCGTAATATAACTTAATAATTATGTAATATTTTTAAAGGAAATGTCAAACGCATTCCGAGGAGGAAAGGTAGAAAATGAGAAACAGAAATCAACGCGCCCTGTGGTGTTTGCTCTCAGCGATGGGCTTGTCAATGATAGCAGGCGGGTCCGTAATGGCTGCTGAGGACGGCGAGATTCGGGAGAAGATTACAATACCGTATGAACAGGAAAATGCGTGGGATAAAGTAACAATGATTAATGACGATGCAGTTGATACGGGAGTTAATATCCGCGCAACGGCAGATTCGGATGGCGAGGTAATCGGATATCTGTATTCCGGTATGGCTGCATGGGTAATTGAAAAAGGTGATGAATGGACGGAGGTTAGTTCCGGCGATATCACAGGTTTTGTAAAGAATGATTACCTGCTGTATGGTCGTGATGTGATCGGGCTTGCTGATCATTACGGCTATGAAGGTGTGGCAACGACCTGGGATGATGTAAACCTGTTTTCAGCAGAGGACGCAGATTCAGAAATTCTGGATGTACTTGAGACAGGAGAATATTTCATTCTTCTGGAGGATGAGGGACATTGGCTGACAGTACAGGTTGGTACAGACGGAATTGGTTATGTTTCTTGTGAAGATGTTTCGAAGGTACTGATCCTGGATACAGCAGTTGATAAAGATGAATTGTATGAAGGCAATGATCTGATTCCGATGAATCGTGAGACTGAGTCTGATACGGAAGAAACGGACGCGCCGGAAACGGACGCACCGGAGACAAGTGCACCAGAGACCGAGTGGCAGCCGCCGCAGACCGAGACGAGTGCACCGGAGACGGAGTGGCAGCCGCCGCAGACCGAGACAAGTGCGCCGGAGACCGAGTGGCAGCCGCCGCAGACCGAGACAAGTGCGCCGGAGACCGAGTGGCAGCCGCCGCAGACCGAGACAAGTGCACCGGAGACCGAGTGGCAGCCGCCGCAGACCGAGACAAGCGCACCAGAGACCGATCCGCCGCAGACCGAGACAAGTGCACCGGAGACAGGAGACCCTGGAGAGGGTGGCTGGTATGATGCAGATACGGATACGTATTATGATGCAAACGGAAATGTGATCCCAAAACCGGGTGATTCTACACCTGAGACCGCAGAGACGGAAGCGGAAACAATGACGGAGACTTCTTCCGAGCGGATGGATGAAAGCGAAGAAGAAGGCTGGTATGATGCAGATACGGATACGTATTATGATGCAAATGGAAATGTGATCAGTAATTGATGAAATGGAGTACTTTCTGATGTACTCGCAGACAGCGTCCCCAGCGCATGCTACGAGGCGACAGCCGCAGTGACGGACATAGAGCTGCCGGAGGCACCCTCTGCTTTCAATGCGAATATGTCCTGATACAGCGAATTAGAGATGACCCGTTTTCAAGGACTTCATCAAAAACAGAATGAAAAACAGCTGCAGAATTTCTGCAGCTGTTTTTTTACGGATAAAAGGACGGAATTTTATAGAAGCTCTTTCATTACAAATTCATAAATTTCCTGGCATTTTCTTCTCCAGTTATTGCAGACAATTTTTGCCTGAGCTTCATCGGGAACCGTAATTGTCAGATCAATTGGATTGGCATATTTTTCTTTTACAATGCAGTGAACGGAAAATTCATCTGCGGTATTGCGGTAATAATCAGAGATGATGGATACTTCATCACGGAGCTGAATCTTGTTTTCAAGCATATACTGGTCAATATCTTCACGGATCGTTGATGAAATGCGATTTTGAAAATAATGCAGAGTCTCTTCTCCGGGAGCAGTGATCGTGTAATAGGACGTATTGCGGATCGGCTCCATCCGGACGAGATCTGATTCAGCAAGCTCGGAAAGTACGGACTGAAGCGTGAAGTAGGTCGTGTATCCGCGATCCAGGATAAAGGAAGAAATCTGTGAGGTGGTCAGCGGAAAGTCAACCTTCTGCAGCATATAAAGGACGATCAGTTTGTAGAGTGTAAATGGTTCCGGCATAAGTTTCCTCCTGAAAATCCGTTTGTAAGAAACGGAATATAATATTTGCCCTGCCAGGTATCGCGCAGTTTAAATTCTGCGTGGATCTGATTCAGTACGGTTCGTTTGTAAGTGCTCCAAAGTGGTGCGATAAGCAGGTCTTTCGGACCGTCTCCGGTGAGACGGTGGATAATAAGCTGCGGTGAGAGGCGTTCAATGCAGTCAATTAACAGTGAAATGTATGCCTCCATGGTCATGACCGGGAAAGGAGATGTTTCATAGAGAATACCGAGATCTGTATTCTTCAGGACGTGAAGCAGCTGAAGCTTGACACCCTGGATATCAAGTGTATTGAGATAATCACAGGTCTGGAGCATTTGTGCGTTGCTTTCCCCGGGAAGTCCAAGAATAATGTGCGTGATAACTTCAATTCCAATGCTGCGAAGAGCAGAAACGGCCTGCTCAAAACAGGAGAGCGGATAGCCACGGCGGATAAAATGCGCCGACTCGTCATGCATTGTCTGAAGACCAAGCTCTATCCAGACGGGTTTCATGCGGTTCAGTTCATCGAGCAGCCGGAGCACATCCGGGCCAAGACAGTCCGGTCTGGTGGCAATGGAGAGTACAGCAACCTCCGGATCGGAGATCGCATCCAAAAACAGTGGCCGAAGATAGTCGACGGGTGCATACGTATTCGTGTAGGCCTGAAAATAGGCGATAAACCGCTGAACCGGGCGTTTTTTTCGAATAAGCGCTTTCTGGGAAGCTAACTGTTCCTTTATAGAAAGGGAAGGCGAAGCTGCGAAATCGCCGGAACCGCCGGCGCTGCAGAAGATGCAGCCACGTGTTCCGCAGGTTCCGTCGCGGTTTGGACAGGTCATACCGCCGTTTAAAGAAAGCCGATAAACCTTTTCACCGAAACGGTGTTTCATTTCATAATCAAGAGAATGGTATGGTTTGTCATCCCATTTCATATTGTCACCTCAGATTTGCCTGCCTGGATATGCGGGATATTCAGGCAGTGGATAATCAAAAGTATATCATTTTGAAACAGGTTCGTAAAGAGAAAGGTTTGGAGGATGTCCGGTATCGGATGGCATGGATAGTAATAAATTCTTAAGAAAATGTGTAAAGGGGTGTGATTGACAAAAACAGGGAAATCAACTATGCTAGCCATAGACAAAAGCGAAGAGAAGGATAACAGGGGGATACGAATGGCAGAACAAAAAAGGGGAAAACCGATGATTTACGGGAAGTCACCCGGAAGTCGAAAGTATTGGGATACTGAGGTACGGGAGAAGGAAGAACAGAAGCGAACGACCGGATTGGATCAGGCAGGAGCATCTGAGCGGAAGAAGGAAACAGGAAGAGCAGATTCTGCCGGCGGCAGTAAAAAAACTGCAGCCATTTCAAAAAAAGAGGTTCCCGGGAGGCTGCACCTTCATAAAAAGACGACAGAAGTGAAGGAAAAAACGATTCCTGAAAAAAAACAGGCAGTGCGGAAGAAATCCACAGGCGGTGAAAACCCAGAATCGGCGAAGCAGAAAAGAGTGCGAAGTCGTGGAAATCAGAAAAAGCTGAAAGTGCTCTGGATGATATTTGCAATGCTGTGTGTACTGCTGGTGGCAGCCATTGTATATGAAATTGTTCTGGGAAACGGAACGAAGCTGCCGGGTTCAAGACGGATCACACAGCCGACGAGGCAGGAGCAGAATAAGGAAACCACCGGTATTTTGCTGCACAAAAAAACATCAGAAACGCAGGATGTTACGGAAGCGGCTGCGGAAGATCAGGAAGCAAGGCAGACGGTGCAGCAGGAGGAAACAGCAGATGGAACGCAGATGAAGGAAGAAACGCAGTCATCTGCTGCAGAAGCAAAAACGGAAGCTGCAGACAGTGCCATACAGATATTACCCGAAGAGAATAATGGGTAAAATTCTGTAATTTTGGAAAGACTGAAGAATATACGACAGGAAAAATACGAAGGGAAGAAGAAACCACGATGGATATGGATGAAAGAGAAAAGCGTCTTCGTCAGCGACAGGCGCAGCGGCGGAAAAATGTACTGATTATGAGGTGTATTATTTCGCTTCTGATTTTGATTGTAGTATTCCTGGCGATTGTGCTGATTAAGGATGCGGCGATTCCGGGAATGAAAAAGCAGGCGGAGAATCGGAAAAAACAGCAGGAAGCACAGGCAGATGCATCCGGAAGTATTTCGGCAGATCAGACAGAAAGCACGGAAGGCGGGGCAGAAGGAAATACAGAGCAGCAGCTGCTGGCGGCTGCGGACAAGATGGCAGCGCAGTATGATTATGACGGTGCAATTCAGTCACTTCAGTCTTCTTCTTTGTATACAAACAGCCAGAAGCTTCAGGATGCGGTGACCGGGTATCAGCAGGTAAAAGCGACCTGTACGGCGTATCCGCTTGAACAGATCACACACGTCTTTTTCCATACCATGATATGGGATACGTCCAAAGCATTTGACGGGGATGCAAAGGAAGGCGGCTATAATCAGGTCATGACAACGATGAGCGAATTCGAAGGAATTATCGAGAGCATGTACGAAAAGGGATATGTGATGGTGAGTCTGCACGATATGTGCAAGGTAAATGAGGATGGAAGCGTTTCGCGCGGAGAGATTCTCCTTCCACCCGGAAAAATACCGTTTGTTCTGTCTCAGGATGATGTCAGCTATTACCATTATATGGACGGGGACGGATTTGCGCAGAAGCTAATCGTGGATGAAAACGGAGATGTGAAGAATACGTATGTCGAAGATGACGGAAGTATTTCCGTTGGTGATTACGATATGGTGCCGTGGATCGATACGTTTGTGAAGGAACATCCGGATTTCTCCTACCACGGACACAAGGGGATCATTGCCCTGACCGGATACGAGGGCGTGCTTGGTTATCGTACCGACGAGGTTTATCGGACGAAGGAAGCGTCGCGTATTACGGAGTACCAGCAGAAATTTTTTGATGAACACCCGGATTTCGATGAGGCAGCATGGCAGAAGGAAGTAGATGAGGCAACAAACGTGGCCAATGCTATGAAAGAAGAAGGGTGGGAATTTGCAAGCCATACGTGGGGACATATTGCACCGCAGTCAGTCGGACTGGAGTCGATGCAGAAGGATACACAGCGCTGGCTGGACAATGTTGCCACGGTGGTCGGCAGCACAGATGTGATCATTTTTGCATTTGGAGCGGATATCGGAGACTGGCAGCCGTATACGGATGCCAACCCGTTTTTCACATATCTGAAGGGGAAAGGCTTTAATATCTTCTGCAACGTGGATTCCACCCAGTACTGGGTACAGTTCGGAAGCAATTACATGAGACAGGGAAGAAGAAATCTGGACGGTTACCGCATGTATTACAATCCGGATATGGTAAGTGATCTGTTTGATGCCTCAAAAGTATGGGACAAGAGCAGACCGACCCCGGTTCCGCAGATGTAGCATGCCGTGATTGAACTGACAGTCATGTGAGGTTCACCACTTTACTTTCCAATGATGAAATGATATACTGAAGGATAGCCTTAGAGTGTGTTTGGAAACAAAGGAGAAAAAGTGTGAAAAAAAGGAAGTCATCCATTCCGGCAGAGATCGTCAAAAGCCGGAAAATGATCTATAAACTGGCCAAAAATGATTTTCGAACCAAATATGCAGGCTCTTATCTTGGGATTGTCTGGGCATTTATCCAGCCGGTGATCACTGTGCTGGTGTACTGGTTCGTATTTGAGGTGGGATTTCGCGGGGGATCGGATTCACTTCCGGTCCCATTTGTGCTGTATCTTGTAGCAGGTATTATCCCATGGTTTTTCTTTCAGGATGGGCTGACCGGAGGGACAAATTCTTTGCTGGAATATAGTTATCTGGTGAAGAAGGTTGTATTTAACATCAGTGTGCTGCCGGTCGTAAAGATCTTATCCGCCGTTTTTGTACATGTATTTTTTATCTTTTTTATTACGGTTCTATACTGCTGTTACGGGCATTTTCCGGATCTGTATTATCTGCAGCTCCTGTATTATCTTGCAGGTCTTCTGCTTCTGATCCTTGGTATTTCTTATCTGACGAGTGCAGTGGTGGTATTTTTCCGGGATTTGTCTCAGATGATCAGCATCGCTTTGCAGATCGGAATCTGGCTGACACCAATTATGTGGGTGGCAGAGGATAAGCTGATCCATTATCCGGTTGTGTATAAGATTCTGAAGCTGAATCCTGTCTACTATATTGTGACAGGCTACCGGGATGTGTTTATTTATAAGAACTGGTTCTGGGAGCGTCCGCTGTGGACGGCTTATTTCTGGTGCTTTGTGCTTGGGATGCTGTGGCTTGGGACAAGTGTGTTTAAAAAACTGCGGGTGCATTTTGCAGATGTGATCTGAGTATCATTCAGGTCGGATGTGTATGAACGCAAACAGTGAGAAAAAGCGAGGAAACGTACAGTATGGAAGATGCAATACGTGTAGAACATTTGAGTAAAATGTATAAATTATATGATAAGCCGTCGGACCGTCTTAAGGAGAGCCTGGGGCTTTCCAAAAAGAAGCGGTATCGGGAGCATTATGCGCTGCGGGATATCAGCTTTGCGATCGGAAAAGGAGAAACGGTTGGAGTGATCGGTACGAATGGTGCCGGAAAATCCACGATTCTGAAGATCATTACCGGTGTGCTTAACCCGACTGAGGGAGAGGTAACGGTAAACGGAAGAATATCAGCGCTTCTTGAACTTGGTGCCGGGTTCAATATGGAGTATACAGGGATTGAAAATATTTATCTGAATGGAACCATGATCGGTTTTTCAGAAGAGGAGATAAACGCCAGGCTGGATGACATCCTGGCTTTTGCTGATATAGGAGAATTTGTTTATCAGCCGGTAAAGTCGTATTCGAGCGGTATGTTTGTGCGGCTGGCTTTTGCTGTGGCGATCAATATCGATCCGGAAATCCTGATCGTGGATGAGGCACTTTCTGTCGGAGATGTGTTTTTTCAGGCAAAGTGCTATCGGAAGTTTGAGGAATTCAAGCAGGAGGGGAAGACGATTCTCTTTGTAAGCCATGATCTGGGAAGCATCAGCAAGTACTGTGACCGGGTTATTTTGCTGGATCATGGAAAAGCGGTCGGAACGGGATCACCAAAAGAGATGGTGGATCTGTATAAACGGCTGCTGGTCAATCAGGGACCGGATGTGGAGGAAAAGAAGCTTCCGGCACATGCACGCAGCAGTGAAAAGACAGGATGGATCACACCGTTTGAGATGAATCCGGGAGCGCTTGAATATGGAGACAAGCGGGCAGAGATGCTCGGCTTTCTTGTGGAGGATGCAAATGGCCTTCAGACGAATACGATCGAAAAGGGAGCAGAATTTACCTTAAAAGTACGTGTGAAGTTCCATACAAGACTGGAAGATCCGATTTTTGCCTTTACGATCAAGGATATGCGGGGGACGGAGATTACCGGTACCAATACAATGTTTGAACGGATCACAACACCGACCGGAGAGGACGGAGACATCTATGTTGTTTCATACAGACAGCGGGCTGATCTGCAGGGAGGAGAATATCTGATTTCCTTTGGCCTGACCGGTTACAGTGGCGGAGATTTTGTTGTATACCATCGGTTGTACGATGCGTGCAGCCTTGTGGTGGTGTCCTCAAAGAATACCGTGGGATTTTATGACATGAATTCAGAGATTGCGGTGTGCAGAGAAGAGACAACAGGCAGTGTCGGGGCTGGTGTGAAAAAGCCGGGACAGGCATAGAAATGATACAGAATAAATAAAAGAAGCGAAAAAGGAGAGGACGGCGATGGAAAGAGAACGGATCGGGAAGGCAGTGCTGGATTACCGTTTTTATACCGGAGAAGACAAATATACAGACGGTGATATTGAAGATGAAATGCTGGAGATTGCGAAAAATTGTACACCAGGAGAATACGACGGGGTGATCAAAGAGAAAAAAAGCTGGCCGATCCTTTACCATTTTTCTGAACTTCGGGAAAATATTATCAGCTGGTTTCCGATTAAAAAAACGGATCGGGTACTGGAAATCGGAGGCGGACCGGGTGCAATTACCGGAGCCCTTTGCAAAAGTGCAGCGGAAGTAACGTGTATCGATTTGTCAAGAAAGAGATGCCTGATCAATGCATATCGCCATAAGGACTGTGAAAATCTGACCTTTATGGTCGGAAATTTTCAGGATATTGAGCCGAAGCTGGAGCAGAAATACGATCTGATTACACTGATCGGCGTACTGGAATATGCGCAGTTTTCCATTCAGGGAGAGGATCCGTTTACCGAGTATCTGTCGCGGATCCGGACCCATCTTGCACCGGGAGGACGTCTGGTAATTGCAATTGAAAACAGGATCGGACTGAAATACTGGGCGGGAGCAACGGAGGATCATACAGGGCTTTATTTTGAAGGTCTTGAAGGATATCCGACAACGGATTACGTGCGGACCTTTTCGAAGCCGGAGCTGGAAGCACTGCTGGGGCGCTCCGGCTTTCAGAGTATGGAGTTTTATTATCCATATCCGGATTATAAATTCCCGGAGCAGATTTATTCGGGAAGCTGGCTGCCTAAAAAAGGGGAATTAAGCCATAACCGGCAGAATCTGGACAGGGAGCGGATTCAGCTCTTTTGTGAGGAACGGGTGTATGATTCTCTTTTGGAAAGCGGATTGTTTGAACAGTTTTCCAATTCTTTTTTTGTGACGGCGAAGGTGGATGACGCAGAGGAAGCTGTGGATAACCAGGAGAAAAAAGAGGCAGCCTGTGTATATGCCCGGTATTCCAATGAGCGAAACCGGAAGTTTTGTATCCGTACGCAGATCGAGCAGTCGGAAAATGGCTG
This sequence comes from uncultured Lachnospiraceae bacterium, assembly GCA_934376945.1. Taxonomy (GTDB): domain Bacteria; phylum Bacillota; class Clostridia; order Lachnospirales; family Lachnospiraceae; genus Choladousia. The sequence continues at coordinate 9,594 of CAKRPI010000025.1, forward strand.
CAGGCGTGTACGAAAGCTTGCGGTGTATCCGGAGGCGCGCGCACATATAAAAGGACTGTATGAAAAATACTGCGGTCTGGAAGCAGATTTTGCGGGAACAAGGCTTCGTGTCAATCCGTGTGTCATCGAAGGGGATACGGCAGTTTTTCCGTTTCTGACCGGATTGACACTGGAAGAGGAGCTGGATGCGCTTCTGGACAAAAAGCAGTATGAAGCGATTCTGAATAAAATTCAGGATTATTTTTCACTGTTTTCGGAGACAGAAACACAGTTTTCCATGACGGCAGGATTCCGAAAGGTGTTCGGTGAAGTATTTTTTGAACGCCCGCAGCCATGCAGGCGGATTTCAGATGTAGATATGATTTTTTCAAATGCGGTTGCTTCGGGAGACGAATATGAGCTGATTGATTACGAATGGACGTTTGATTTCCCGGTTCCGGTGCGTTTTCTGCAGTATCGCTGTCTGCATTACTATATACTTGGCAATTCCAAAAGAGATGCACTGGTACATCAGAAGATCTATGAACATTTTGGGATTACAGAGGCGGAGTGCCGGACCTTTGCGGAAATGGAATATCGGTTTCAGGCATATATTCTTGGAACGTACACTCCGGTGTGGAAACTGTATGATGATATTTCTGAGGGAGTTCTTCCGGTAATGCCCCTGATCGAAAAAGAGCGGAATTACGCGAACGCCATGCGGCGCGTGGAGGTTTATTTTGATGATGGCCGCGGATTTGGTACATGGAACTGGAAAAAATATCAGGTACCGGCCGGTGCGGAGACATCACTTCGCATTGAACTTCCAAAAGGGACGAAAGCGCTCCGAATCGATCCGTGCGCGGCAAAAAGTATCGTGCGTGTGAAAAACCTGAGTCTGAAGGGGTATGCGCTTCATGCGCAGGCCAACGGAGTTCAGGCGCCAAACGGAGATTACGTCTTTGATACGGAGGATCCTCAGCTGATCATCCCGCAGCTTCCGTATCAGGACGGAATCGTGGAGCTGACATTTGTTGCGGAGCCGCTGACAAATCTGGTGCGTGAGACGGTGCTTTCGCAGAATGGCAGGATTCGCTGGATGGAACAGACAAAAGTCTGGAAATTGTATCAGAAGATAAAGCCGGAGGGCAGAAAATGAAGAATTTCCTGAAAAGAAATACAGAGATAGCATGCCATATTGACCGCGTGGAAAGCAGATACGGAAATGTGATGGTGCGCGGCTGGGCAATCTGCCGGAAACCGGGAATGGAAACGTATCTGAGCGTTTGGGATGAAAAAGGAAATGAAATTCCGGTATATACGGAGCGGCTGGTGCGTGCAGATGTCAATGCGACATTTGAAAAGCTGGAGGACTGTAAGAGCGGATTCCATATTCTGATCGATCGGGCGGTGCTTGATACACCAGACGTATGGCTGGTGGTACGCAGCTGCAAGGAAAATGTGCCAAAGACAGCCGGAGAAGGCTCTGAACAGGCGCTGCGGTCTGCACAGGAGAAAAATGTTTACAGAGGTGCAGGAAAGGAGCAGAGAATCCGGATCCAGGTTCGTGCATCGAACTGGTTTACGCGAAAGCTGCGGATGAAAAAGGAAGCAAAAGAAGAGCTTGAACCGGATTATGATCTGTGGATCCGTACGCAGATGGTGACAGGGAAAAAAGCACGTTTGCAGAAAAAAGAGGCAGAGCAGCTTCAGAAAAAGCCGCTGTTCAGTGTGGTGATTCCGCTTTACAATACGCCGAAGGAGTTTTTGAAGGAGATTGTGGATTCTGTGATGAATCAGACCTATTCAAATGTAGAGCTCTGTCTGGCAGATGGAAGCAGTGATCCATCTGTGCGTGAATTTCTGAGCAGGCATTATGCAAAGGAAAAACGGCTGCGTTATCGGAAGCTGAAGGAGAACAGAGGTATTTCGGAAAATACAAATGAGGCACTTCGTATGGCAAAGGGAGACTTCATTGTGTTTGCCGATCATGATGATGTGCTTGCGGTGGATGCTTTTTATGAGATGGCAGCGGCGGTGAATAAAGATCCGAAGATTGATGTCATTTATACGGATGAAGATAAGATCAATCGGTCCGGCACTGCCTATTTCGGGCCTCATTTCAAGCCGGATTACAACAGGGAGCTGCTTCGCTGCAACAATTATATCTGTCATCTGTTTGCGGTGCGTCGGGATTTGATAAAAAAGGTCGGGCTTTTAAATTCAGAGTATGACGGTGCTCAGGACTACGATTTTGTGCTTCGGTGCTGTGAACAGGCAGGACGGATTTGCCATATTCCAAAGGTGCTGTATCACTGGCGTACGCATCCGATGTCAACGGCCGGTAATCCGGCAAGTAAATCATATGCATTCGAAGCCGGGCGCAGGGCACTGGAAGCACATTATAAAAGAGTCGGACTTCATGCTCAGGTTGAGAGCACGGAGCTGCTGGGCCGATACCGGACACGCTTTGCGCTCGAGGGACAGCCGCTTGTGTCTGTTCTGATTCCGAATAAAGACCATATAGAAGATCTTACGGTCTGCCTCGATTCCATTCTGGAAAAAACGACTTATTCGTCCTATGAGATCCTGATCATTGAAAATAACAGTGAGGAGCCGAAGACCGGGGAGTTTTATGCAAAGCTGGAAGCAGGAGAACTGCCGGAATATGCAGATGCAGTGCGAAACAGACGGATTCGCATAATTCGCTATCCGGGAAGCTTTAATTATTCTGCAATTCATAATTATGCCGTGCCGGAGGCAAGAGGAGAGTATCTTCTTCTGCTGAATAATGATACAAAGGTGCAAAACGGTGAATGGATCGAAGAAATGCTTGGGCTTTGCCAGCAGAAGGATATTGGAGCAGTTGGGGCAAAGCTGTATTATCCGGACGGGACGATCCAGCATGCCGGGGTAGTGACTGGACTTTGTGGTGTGGCCAGCCATCTTTTTATCGGAGCGGCAGGTGATGCAGACGGATATGCCGGGAGACTTAAATCAGTACAGGATGTAAGTGCAGTGACAGCAGCCTGCATGATGACGAAACGGTCTGTTTATGAGCAGGTCGGCGGACTGCGGGAGGAGTTGGCGGTTGCCTATAATGATATTGATTATTGCATGAAGGTGCGCAAAGCGGGATACCTGATCGCATTTACGCCGTATGCGCAGCTGACTCATTTTGAATCGAAGTCACGCGGTCTGGAGGATTCCCCGGAAAAGCAGAAACGGCTGAAAAAAGAGGCGGAAATATTCTGCAGATACTGGAGAAAGGAGCTGGAGCAGGGAGACCCTTATTACAATCCGAACCTTTCCCTTACACGTACGGACTGTTCCCTGCGCAGATCGGGTACGCCAAAGTATTTCTGATCTGATGTGGGGGTATCCATGTCGCAGATGAGCGACATTTTGAGATCGGGTACGCCGAAGTATTTCTGATCTGATATAGCCTTCGGCAGGAGTGCAGAGGTATGTAAGAGAAGTATGTCATGCGCATGCAGGTGAAAATGAGAGGACAGGAAACACATGAAAGTAAAATTTAACCGGGAACGTGTCCGCTTTGATATAAAGCAGCCGGACACGCTTGTGATTCAGGGGTGGTTTGAGGAAGAACCAGGCGAGGAAGGGATATTTGAAGCCTTCTGGAATGGAAAAAGGGCAGAACTTACGGTTCAAACGCAAAGTGGTGTGGCGGTTACAAAAAAATACCTTCGTTACAAAACGAATGTGGAGCGTGAGTACTTTCTTCTGATTCCGCCTGGAGAGCAGCCGGGAACGCTTAGCGTATTCTGGAAAAGCGGGGAGAGTGCAGCAGATAAGGAACGGGTATGCATTTACCATGCATCTGCTGCCGCGCTTGCGCGTCTGAAGCAGCATATGGAATCCTGGATGGAGCAGCTGCGTGTGCTGCCGGATGGAAAATATCAGCTGCGTGGCTGGTATATGGGATGTGAGCATGCTCACATCGCTGTGTTGGATGGAACCGGAAAGCCACTGCCGATGCAGTGCGAAGAGAGAAACAGAATGGATATTCTGGGGGAATTTCCGGAGGCAAAGCTGGAGGAAACGCATGGTTTTGAACTGACCTTTGATGCGCCGAAGGAAAATCATCTGCGCCTTGCTTTAAAGGGAGGCGGAAAAAAGGCGCTTTATCTTGTCAACTGCAAAAAAATGCTTTCCGGAAAAGAAGACATGGCAACGATCTGCAAAAAGAGTATGCTTTATCTGAAGCGGAAAGGAGTCAGGCAGTTCACAAGAAGAGTTTCTGATGTACTGTTTGGCAATGATTCCATCAGCTACGAGCGCTGGAGAAGAAAATACGGGACAAAGCCGGATGAACTGGCATTGCAGCGCAGGCAGAGATTTGCATATGAGCCGAAGATAAGCATTGTAATTCCGCTTTACCGTACGCCGGAGCATTTTCTGCGCGAGGTGATCCGTTCGGTGGAAGCACAGACGTATGAAAACTGGGAGCTTGTCCTTTCTGACGGAAGCGGTGCGGATTCTCCGCTTGATGGATTTCTGGATGAGCTTGAGCATGCTTACGCACAAAAAAGTGACAAGCTGAAGATCGTGCGAAATGAAGCACAGCTGAGAATCGCGGAAAATACGAATGCAGCGCTTTTAGCGGCGACGGGAGCGTATATTGCGTTTGGAGATCATGATGATCTGTTTGCACCGGATGCGTTGTATGAATGTGTGAAGTTGCTTCAGGACAGACCGCAGACGGAGCTGATCTATACGGATGAGGATAAGGTGGATGGCAGAGGAAGAAAGTATTTTCAGCCGCATTTTAAACCGGATTATAATCCGGATCTTCTGTGCAGTATGAACTATTTCTGTCATCTGGTCGTTGTAAAAAAGGAGCTTATGGATGCGGCGGGACTTTTGGATCCGACGTATGACGGTGCGCAGGATTACGATTTTGTATTGCGCTGCACGGAGCATACAAAGCCGGAACAGATTGCGCATATTCCGAAGATCCTGTATCACTGGAGGACACATCAGAATTCAACGGCGGAAAATCCGGAGAGCAAACGGTATGCATTTACCGCAGGCTGCAGGGCAGTGCAGGCGCATTACGACAGACTCGGGATTAGGGCGGTTGTACATGAAGGAGTGTATCCCGGACTGTATGAGAGCGATTACGAGATTATCGGTGAGCCGCTGATCTCAATTCTGATTCCGAACAAGGATCATCTTGCAGATCTGACGAAATGTATAGAATCCATTGAACGGCAGTCAGATTACCGGAATTATGAATACATTATCATTGAGAACAACAGTACAGAGCCGGAGACCTTTGAAGGATACCGAAGGCTTGAAGCAGAAAACCAAAAGGTTCATGTTGTATACTACAAAGGAGAGTTCAATTATTCCGCGATCAATAATTTCGGCGCAAAATATGCAAAGGGAGCGTATTTCCTGCTGCTGAACAACGATACGGAGATGATCCGGAAGGATGGACTGCGTCAGCTTCTCGGCGTATGCCAGAGAGCGGATGTCGGAATTGTCGGAGCACGGCTGTATTACGAAGATAATACCATTCAGCATGCGGGAGTGGTACTTGGCTTTGGAGGAATTGCAGGGCATGCGTTTATCGGACAGAGCAGGGAGGATAATGGCTATTTCTCGCAGATTATCTGTATGCGTGATTACAGTGCGGTGACAGCGGCCTGCATGATGGTGAAGGCGGATGTTTACCGCGAAGTCGGAGGACTTTCTGAGGATTTGAAGGTTGCCTTTAATGATATCGATTTTTGTATGAAAGTGCGGGAAAAGGGGTATCTTGTTGTCTATAATCCGCGTGCGGAACTGTATCACTATGAGTCGAAGTCACGCGGTCTGGAAAACACACAGGAGAAAATCGAACGATTCAATGGAGAGATGGCGCAGTTCCTTTCAAAGTGGGGAGATGTGGTAAAGTCAGGCGATCCCTATTATAATCCGAATCTTTCGCTGGACAAGGCAGATTTTTCACTGAAGCTGTAGAGAGGATGGTTTATGAAAAAAGTAGCGGCTGCATGGAAACGGCTGAATAGAAAAATTGACGGGCTGTGGGACGAGAAGGATGAGAGCGCAGTATCGGAAGATGTGGCATCAGAGGGTGTGAGATCGGAAGATGCAGTACCAGAGGGTGTGAGATCGGAAGATGCAGTACCAGAAGGTGTGAGATCGGAAGGTGCGGCATCGGAGACAGATCAAAAGAAAGCAGTGCATGCAGAAAAATGGGTCTGTGCTGTGAAGAAATTTGTTGTTTCACATCCGGCAGATCTTAGCTTTGTTCTGCTGATGGGCGTATTTTTGTTTTATCTTGCCTGGATCCTTCCGTTTAACGAAGCACCGGACGAGAAAATGCGATATCTTGTGCCGACGTATATTTACCGGCACGGCACGCTTCCGGCAGGCTGGGATGAGGAAGTCCTGAACAAAATGTGGGGGATTTCCTATGCATTTCATCCGATTCTGCCGTATATCATCGGTGGTTATTTGATGCGTCTTGTCGGAATCTTCAACAGCTCGGAGCATGCGCTTTTGATGGCGGCCCGTATGGTCAATGTATTTTTGGGAATGGGATTTTACTGGTACGTGCTCAAAATATCGCGCAGACTGTTTCGGAAAGATATATTTCGCATTTATTTTGTAGCGCTTCTGGCCTGTCTTCCGCAGCTATTGTATCTGTTTGTGTATGTCAACACGGATGGTATTGCAATGTTTTCCACTGCGATACTGATTGACGGATGGCTGACCGGAATGGAGCAGAAATGGAATCGAGGGAGTTGTACGCGCCTGGCAGTCGGTGTGAGCGTCTGTGCAATGTCGTATTTTAATGCGTATGGCTTTGCACTGTTTTCTGTAGTTATATTTGCAGGATCACTCATTGTATTTTTTTGGAAAAAGGGTGGAAAGGTATGCACCTGTGTGATTTTAAAAAGAGGCCTGTATATTACCGGGGTTGTGTTTCTCCTTTGCGGCTGGTGGTTCATCCGCTGCGCCGTTTTGTACGACGGTGATTTCCTGGGACTTCATGCTCCGGCAAAATACGGAGAGATGTATGCACAGGAGGAATTCAAGCCTTCCGTGAAAAAGTCTGTACAGGAGCAGGGAATTTCCATAGAGAAAATGCTGCGGCCGGAAGAACGCGGCGGAATGGAGTGGATCCGGACAACGTACCGCAGTACAATCGGATATTTCGGATATCTGCGTTATCCGCTGGGACAGGATATCTATGGAATTCCGAAACGTCTTGTACTGCTCGGTGCGATAGGATGTCTGCTTCACGTGTTTTTGACAGTATTTAAACTGGCCTGGAATTTTGCCATGTATCAGAAAGAACAGAAAAAGCTACCGGTTTCTTTTGCACTGCCCGGGATAAATTTGCATCCTGTAAATTTCTTTCTGTTGCAGATTTCGCTTGGTTGCTGTATCATAATACCGATATTGCTGTCGCTCGTGTATTCTTATACCGACGATTTTCAGCCGCAGGGGCGTTATATTATGCCGCTCATCATTCCGCTTGCCTGGTTTGTGGCAGCAGGGACGGAGCGTGTGATGACACTCTTTTTTAAAAAATGGGTGGGATATCTTTTGATGCTGCCGCTTTTGTATGCGGTGCTTCATGTATTCCTGGCTGCATTTGTTTCTGTTTATATTCCGACGTTTGTCCAGTCAGCCGGATGGCTTGCGGATATCAGATTTCCGTGGTTTTCCAATCAGAGCTGGATTGTAACATTTCTGCATCTGTTTATCCCGGGATAAAGACAGAACCGGAAAAACAAAGGACTGAAAACGGTGATACCGTACAATATACAGAATTTTCCAAGAAGGAGTGAGAATTTATGATAGACTTTAACAGAGCCCCGTATGTGGGGAAGGAGATTGAATATATGCAGCAGGCGATCGCAGGTGCGAAGCTGTGCGGCGACGGTCCGTTTACCAAAAAATGTTCTGCTTTTATGAAAGAGCATTTTCATTCTAAAAATGTGCTTCTGACCACATCCTGCACTCATGCGCTTGAGATGGCGGCATTTCTGTGCGACCTGAAGCCCGGCGATGAGGTTATTATGCCGGCGTATACGTTTGTGTCAACGGCAGATGCATTCGTGCTGCAGGGAGCTAAAATCGTATTTGTTGACGTACATCCGGAGACGATGAATATTGATGAGACGAAGATCGAGGCGGCGATTACCGAGCGGACGAAGGTGATCGTACCGGTTCACTATGCAGGGGTAGCCTGTGAGATGGATACGATCATGGATATTGCAAGGCGGCACAATCTGAAGGTTGTGGAGGATGCGGCACAGGGTGTGAATGCATGGTACAAGGGGAAGGCACTCGGAACCATCGGAGATTTCGGCTGCTACAGCTTTCATGAGACGAAAAATTATACGATGGGAGAGGGCGGTGCGCTGTTATTCCAGGATGACGCTTATCTGGAGCGTGCGGAGATCCTGCGTGAAAAGGGAACAAACCGCAGCAAATTTTTCCGGGGACAGATTGATAAATACACCTGGGTCAATTACGGCTCCTCCTATCTGCCAAGCGATTTAAATGCAGCCTATCTGTATGCACAGCTGGAAAAGATGGATGAGATCAATGAAAAACGGCGTGAGATTTTCGACTATTATCATGAGCATCTTGCCCCGCTGGAGGAAAAGGGACTGATCGAGCGTCCGTATCTTCCGGAGGGCACAGTACATAATGGCCATATGTATTATGTGAAGGTCAGGGATCTGGAGACGAGAACAAAGCTGATCCGGTGGATGAAGGAAGAAAAAGGCGTTTTGTGTGTCTTCCATTATATTCCGCTGCATACAGCTCCTGCCGGTTTGAAATTTGGCCATTTTGTCGGAGAGGATGTTTATACCACGAAGGAGAGTGAGCGTCTGATGCGCCTGCCGATGTATTACAGCCTGAGTATGGAAAATGTAAAATATATCACAGACTGTCTGCTGGAGTATCAGGATTATTGATTATGGCAAATAAGGTAACTGCTTTTGTGAAAAAACTGACACCGTATAATATCCAGAAGGGGCTCCGGTATCTGAAGCACTTTGGCGTGAAGGAGTTTTTTGTCCGCTTAAGTGACCGGCTGGAACCGGAAGAAGTGCCGTACGGGCCGTGGTTTGAAGCACATCGTGCAGGCTTGGAAGAGCTGGAGAGGCAGCGTGCAAGACGCTGGGAGCATCCGGTGAAAATCAGCATTGCGGTACCGGTCTATCACACACCGGAGGTATTTTTGCGGGCGATGATCGAGTCTGTGAAAGCGCAGTCTTACCCGTACTGGGAGCTTTGCCTGGCAGATGGCAGCCCGGCAGATGAGGAGCTCCGGCAGATTCTTTTAAAGTATGCAAGAGAAGACGACCGTATCCAGGTTCGGATTCTGGAAAAAAATCTTGGAATTGCGGGAAACACGAATGCGGCACTGGAGATGGCAACCGGGGAATACATCGGACTGTTGGATCACGATGACTTTCTGGAGCCGGATGCGCTTTTTCAGATTGCATTAAAGATGGAGCATACGGACTGGCCGGATATTCTCTACACGGATGAGGACAAAACCTCGCAGGATGGTACGGAATATTTCCAGCCGAATTTCAAGCCGGATTACAATCCGGATCTGCTGAGGAGCAACAATTATATCTGCCATTTTCTGGTGGTGGAACGTGAACTGATTGCACAGACCGGAGGATTTGACAGTGCGTACGATGGCGCACAGGACTATGATTTTGTCCTGCGCTGTACAGAAAAAGCAAAAAAGATCGTCCATATTCCGAGCGTACTGTATCACTGGCGGACTCATCCGCAGTCAACGGCAGACAATCCGATCAGCAAGCAGTATGCTTATGATGCAGGGAAGCGTGCAATAGAAGCGCATCTGGAACGAATGGGAGAAAAGGGCTGCATTGTAGAGCGGAAAAAGGATTTCGGATTCTACCGGGTGAAATATCCGGTAAATGAAAAGCCTCTTGTTTCAATTATCATACCGAATAAGGATGAAAAGGAGACACTGAAAAAGTGTCTGGAGTCGATATGGAAGAAAACCACGTATGGAAATTATGAGATTCTTATCGTGGAAAACAACAGCAGCACAGAGGAAATTTTTTCATACTACAAAGAAATAGATGGACGAAACGGTGTTCATGTTGTATATTGGGACAGAGAATTCAATTATTCCGCAATTAATAATTTTGGCGTAAGCAGCGCCGGCGGTGAATACATTGTTTTTTTGAACAACGATGTGGAAATTATCAGCGAGGACTGGCTGGAGGAGCTGCTTGGTCATTGTCAGAGAAAGACAACAGGAGTTGTTGGTGCAAGAATGTATTATCCGGATGATACGATTCAGCATGCAGGAATTGTGATCGGAATCGGCGGAGTGGCAGGCAGTGTGTTTGTCGGTCAGAAGCGTTTCCATACCGGTTATATGCACAGGGAAGCGCTGCAGCAGGATTTAAGTGCAGTAACAGCGGCCTGTATGATGATAAAACGATCTGTATTTGAAGCAGTGGGCGGTTTTGAGGAAAAGCTGGCGGTTGCGTTCAATGATGTTGACCTGTGCCTGAAGGTACGGGAGCTTGGAGAGCTTGTTGTGTATGATCCTTATGTGGAGTTGTACCATTATGAGTCAAAAACGCGCGGCGCAGAAGATACGCCGGAAAAGGTGCGCAGATTTCAGCGGGAAATTGAGTATATGCGGAGCCGGTGGACGGAGATTCTGAAAAACGGAGATCCTTATTATAACCGGAATCTTTCTCTGAAAAAATGGAATTATTCTCTGAAAGGTTGAGTGGACTGCGATATGCAGATAGCAACGATAGTGATTCCTAATCTGAATGGAAAAAAATATCTGAAGGATTGTCTTGATGCGCTTCGGGTGCAGAGCCGGCAGGATTTTTCAGTGATCTTGATTGACAATGGTTCTGCGGATGGAAGTGCAGAATACGTAAAAGAACAGTATCCGGAAGTGACAGTCAGGCGTTTTGATGAAAACAGAGGATTTTGCGGCGCTGTCAATGAAGGAATCCGGATGACAACATCGAAATACGTGATTCTTCTGAATAATGATACGATTTGTGATTCTTCTTTTGTAGAACAGCTGGTAGCTGCGATGGAACAGGAACCGGCGTGTTTTGCCGGCAGCTCGCGGATGGTGCAGATGCAGGATCCGTCAAAGATGGATAACTGTGGAGATTTTTACTGTGCACTTGGCTGGGCATTTACTCCGGGAAAGGGAAAACGTGCCGTGTTGTATGATCGTCCGCGGGAGGTGTTTTCTGCCTGTGCCGGTGCGGCAATTTACCGGCGCTGCATTTTTGATGAGATCGGAGGGTTCGATGAAGCGCACTTCGCATATCTGGAAGATGTAGACGTGTGCTGGAGGGCGAAGATTGCCGGGTATCGCAGCATTTACATTCCGGATGCGGTGGTGCGTCACGTCGGAAGTGCAACGAGCGGTTCGATCTACAATGAATTTAAGGTTCGTCATTCTTCACGCAACAGTATTTATCTGATTTATAAAAACATGCCGTTTCTGCAGATCGTGCTGAATGTTCCATTTCTGATCATCGGGTTTACAGTAAAAGCACTGTTTTTTGTGAAAAAGGGACTCGGTGCGACGTATGCAAAAGGACTGATCCGCGGTGTGAAAATGTGCCGGAAGGAAAGTAAAGTGAGATTTCACTGGAAAAATTTAAAAAATTACGGAAAAATACAGCTGGAGCTGTGGCTGAATCTGATCCGGAGAGTGAAAGATTTTTAACATAGGAAACCGTAATCGGCCGGCGAGAGGTGAACAGATTGATAAAAGATAACCAGAAACATTTTAACAGGATGCAGGTAGTGCTGGATGGATGCGTGATTATTGTATCTTATCTGATATCCTGGTATGTGATGCTACGCAGCGTTGAAGGAAAGGCAATCGGAGTTCTGCCGCCGGAATTTTATATGATGGTACTTGTAATTCTGGTACCATTTTTTTTGCTGTTGAATTATGCGTGCGGACTATACACACCAAAACGGGTGCAGGGACGCCGGCTTGAAGGAAGCAATATTGTAAAGGCTAATGTGATCGGCGGCCTTGGTATGATGGCAGCGTACTTTATGCTGCGGCTCCCGGACGTGTCGCGTCTGCAGATCGGATTATTCCTGATCCTGAATGTTGCGCTGACGTTTGCAGAACGGAATATTGTGCGCGTCATGCTGATGAATGTACGCCGGATGGGGCTGAATCTGAAGCATATCCTGTTGGTCGGATACAGCCGGGCGGCAGAAGAGTATATTGATCGTATTACGCAGAACCCGCAGTGGGGCTACAATGTGCTTGGAATCCTTGATGACAGCATGCCGAAAGGAACCAGGTATAAAAACATCGAGGTGATCGGCCGTACCGATGCGTTAAATTCTATTCTGGAAGACAATCATCCGGATGAGATCGCAATTACGCTTGGCCTGCCGGAATACTATAAGCTGGAGCGGATCGTAGCTATGTGTGAAAAGGAAGGGGTTCATACAAAGTTTATTCCGGATTACAGCAAAATTATTCCGACGAAGCCGTACACCGAGGATCTGCTGGGGCTTGCCGTAATCAATATCCGGCATGTACCGCTTTCCAATACCTTCAATATGATGGTAAAGCGGGTGATGGATATTGTTGGAGCTTTGATCTGTATTGTGTTGTTTTCACCGATCATGCTGCTTACCGCATGCCTGATCAGGCTGACCTCAAAGGGACCGCTGATTTTTACGCAGGAGCGTGTAGGGCTGCACAATGTGCCGTTTCAGATGTATAAATTTCGTTCGATGGAGGTTCAGGACAAATCGGAGGAGAAGAAGGGCTGGACAATTAAAAATGATCCGCGTGTGACACCGGTCGGCCGCTTTATCCGAAAAACGAGTATAGATGAGCTGCCGCAGCTGTTTAATGTTTTAAAGGGAGATATGAGTCTGGTCGGACCAAGACCGGAGCGTCCGCAGTTTGTGGAAAAATTCCGGGAAGAAATTCCGCGTTATATGGTCAAGCATCAGGTGCGGCCCGGAATGACAGGCTGGGCACAGATTAATGGATACCGTGGAAATACTTCAATCCGGAAAAGAATCGAGTATGATCTTTACTATATTGAAAACTGGACGGTTGGTCTGGACATTAAAATTCTGTTTTTAACTGTGTTTAAGGGCTTTGTAAATAAAAATGCATACTGAAGCTGTGAGCTTTGGCAGAAAGGGGCAGATGGATGGAAGAGAAACGCAGCAGAACATCAAATCAGAATTACAGAAATCAAAAGGGGTACCAGCAGGGAAGGGATGACCAAAATGGTTATTACCAGCAGGGCGGCCCGCAAGACGGCTATTATCAGCAGGGAAACAATGCTCAAAACGGCTATTACCAGCAGGGAAACAATGCTCAAAACGGCTATTACCAGCAGGGAAACAATGCTCAAAACGGCTATTACCAGCAGGGAAGCAATGCTCAAAACGGCTATTACCAGCAGGGAAGCAATGCTCAAAACGGCTATTACCAGCAGGGAAACAATGCTCAAAACGGCTATTACCAGCAGGGGAACAATGCTCCAAATGGCTATTATGGACAGGGTGGTCCGCAGAACGGCTATTATGGGCAGGGCGGTCCACAGGGGTATTATGAAGAACCGGATAGCGGAAAAAACGGGCGCAGGAAGAAAAAGAAAAAAAAGCACAGAAAGCTGCTTTTTGCAATTGAGCTTATTGTACTTCTGATTCTGGCAGTCGGTCTGTTTGGCGTAGCACAGCTTGGACGGATGGGGCGTATCCACCTGAAGGATATCGTAGTGAATGCGGGTCTGACCAGTCAGAAGGGATATCGGAATCTGGCGCTGTTTGGCGTTGATTCCCGTGACGGCGAGCTGGATGGAGGTACGAACAGTGATACGATCATGGTATGCAGCATCAACCAGAAGACAG
>CAKRPI010000026.1 GCA_934376945.1 uncultured Lachnospiraceae bacterium
TCTTGTTTTTTTGGGACATAGAAAAGGCGGAGCTTCGAAAGAAGCTCTGCCTAGGATACATCAATCTCATCGTAGGAGATGCCGACGCCATTGAACGCAGTCAGCTTGTCCTTCCAGCCAGAAGCACCGTAGGTAAATAGAAAAGGCGGAGCTTCTTTTCGAAGCTCCGCCAGAGTTAGTTTACACACTATTGCACGCATTTGACATATCATTGTCACTCCCCAATAAAGCCATGTCATGCTATACTTTTTACAACATCCTAAAACAAGCATGAAAGGAGCGCATGATGCATGACTTTGCAGGAAATCACTACGCTATTCACAAATTACAAGCAATATAGTACAGAACTACTTATCCTCCAAGAATGCGTTGATGAATTACAGGAAGGTGAAACAGAAGAAATTCAGGGAAAATACGCTATCCTTAAACGGCGGCTTGTATTGATCGATCACTGGATCAATTTCCTTCCACGCTCAGAGGCGGAAATCCTGAAAATGCATCTGATCGAAGGACGATCTTGGGTCTATATCGCCAACCAATTATCCTCCGATTATCAAGGCAGCATTTCTTGTGATGAGCGTACACTTCAACGCATGCAGGCCAAAGCCCTCGCTCGGATTGAGAGCTTTGTGTCCAAGCAGTTTGTCAATAAGCTGGATTATCTAGCTGATCCACCTCCGCAGAGAAATCTTCATTGACATCAAAAGCCCCTCGGAAAACACGACAACTGGACTGTTTTCCAAGCACCAGACACGAAAATAAGAGCCTGTCGTAGAATTTCATAGGATTACGCGGTCTTGCTTCGGATTTCAACCGGGGTGAGACCGTTTTTGAGTGAAATGCGTTCAAAATTGTAGAAGTCAACGTATTCGGTAACGAGTTGCTCCACCTCTGCACGGGTGGTGAAGTGCGCACGATACAAGCACCCCGTTTTTAATGTGCCGAAGAAATTCTCCATAGTTTTTCAAGTTTACTTGTTTTCTGGATTCCAGTTTTTCAAGTACTATGGATAAGTATCGCATGTTTAGAGGAAGTTGTCAGCACACGGGATTATTGAGCGGTTGCGAATACTTCTTCATTTTTGTAAAAGCACAGAGATTGGCGCGGAGATGACGCGCATATGTCGTGGTTTTGCCGATTTACAATTTGAACTTCTTCGGTAAAATAAAGCCATCATCTGAGCCGAAAGAAAGGGGGAGGAAAGAGAGAAGTTGGCATTCGGCGAAAAGAACGACTATTTGAGAGGAGTTTTCAATGGGTCTTAAAAAAATCAGCACCATGTTTTTGGCCATGATCGTCATTTGTGTTACATCAAACGCCCCCGCAGAAGAGATCCAAATGGGCAGGTATAATGCTTCGGCAGTCAATTTAAGAACGACGCCCTCTTTTTCGAGTCCTTCGCTTGGATGGGTCAACAAAGGGGCATCCTGCCAAATTCTGGAAGAATCGACTACCGGGGATTCTCTTTGGTATCGTGTCAAAATCACCAGTGTGACAGTCAACAAAGCAAACCTTAAGGGGATGACTGGTTGGGCTCTTGCAGAGTTCATTGATCCAGTGAACACCAATGCTGAAGAATCTGAGGAAATATCTGAAGATGAACTTTCGGAAGATGGTGATCCCCACGAAGAAGATCAATCCGAAGAAGGTGACGTGCACTCTGCCGAAGAAGGCGACACCAAGGAAGATAATGAAGGAAATGCTTACGGCTAACCTTATCGCAGGAAACGATGGAATATAAAAATGTCCCTGTATCACAAGCTTGGCCGCTGCCATCCTCAAAAGGATGAATGTTCTACAAGGACATTTTCATTGTAGCACAGCCTTCTTTTCTTGTAAAGTCTCAATATATCAGAGGAGAGCTAAAGGATGGAAGAACTTGTTAAAGCCGCCTTATCTCACTATACGGAATACAGAGCAGAATCAGAATTATACGATAAGTGGCTATCGAATCGGGAAAACGCCGATATTCGGGATGCTCTGATCATTTTGCAGCTTAAATTGACTGCAATCCAAAGTTGGTTTGACCTTCTTAATGCTGACGAGCTTTTTGTTATTGAAAAACGTTTCATCGAAGAGCTTGAATGGCCCAGGGTTGCCTTTGAATTTTCAGAAAGATGGAAAAATATATTCATTCGATCAGAGCGCTCGCTTGGAAAGTTCCAGGCCAGCGCACTCAAGAAAATCGCAACGTTTTGCGGCACGCACAGGGAAATCACGTTGTCGCTATTCGGCGATCTGATCGAAGAAGAATGTTGAGCCTTCTTTGGCCTAACAGCGGCGCGGTTTCCTCCTTCCGCACCGCTGTTTTCTATTGTTGTGGAGTCTCTTGATAGCATGAAAGGAAGTGATTATTTTGAAAAGACAGCTATCCAAACATTCGGAGGAGCCTATACTTCAAGGCAACTTCGGCAATTACACATGACGAGAGCACTATGGTCCCAACAACCTGTCAAAACACGCACGAGGAGCGTATGTCCGCCACCTCCAGCGCGATTTGGTTGCCGCCGGATATCCAACTAGGGTTGATGGCTATTGGGGACCGAGTACGCAGTCTGCGCTAATCGATTTCCAGTTCGATCACGGGCTTCGGGCGAACGGTATTGCTGATCTCCACACGAAGGAAGCATTGATTGTTTTTTGCACTTGCCTATAAGGAAATCCCCGATCATTTGATGTGTGATGATTGGGGATTTCTCTGGTTTTATGGCTATCTTCTGTTTCTTCCTGATATCTTCTGGGTTCCTTCATTTTGGTTTTCCCTCGAATTTCTTACAATATAGTCAAGCAACAGGAAAAGCCTGGAGCCCAAATTAAAACAAAGCGGGTGATTCCATTGGACTATGTTTTATGAGGTATATTCTGGTAGATAGCTTGGCCGCTGCCATCCTCAAGAGGATGGATGTTCTACAAGGATATGCTTCCAATTCATGATTCAATCACTATGTAGTTTGTGAAGGGGAAGTGTTTTATGAATCACTTGAAAAAGAGGTTTGCTCTAGTCTTTATCGTAGTTCTTATTCTGTCCATCTCCGCTTCTGCTTTGGCAGAAACGGGAGTCTTTAATACGGCTGCAGTTAACTTGCGAACAGCAGCTTCAAAGAGTAGTTCATCTAAAGGACTCGTAAACAAGGGCGCAACCTGTAATATTCTTGGTGAAAGCGGAAGTTGGCTGAAAGTGTATATCACAAGTCATACCAAGAATGATCCGGATTTGATTGGCCAAACTGGTTGGGTTATGGCTAGGTATGTTGATAGATCTGGAAGCTCTAGCGGTGGTTCCGGAGAGGGTTCGGGTAGTAACAAGACTTATGACGATATTCCTTCGACCGGTTCTCTCACAAATGGAACTGTTAAACTCAACAGCGGTTATTTAAAAGTACGTGCCCTTCCCAGTCAGTCAAGTAACAAAATTGGTGAACTTAATGATGGCGCTTCCGTCACGTATTATAATGGCAAACTGAACAGTGTTGGTTCTGACTCTTATACATGGTATAAGCTTACGTCTCCATACAAAAGGTTTGTGGCTACGAACTATATCGAAGCTAATGCGCAACCTGCCGAAGAAAAATGCCTTGTATGTGGCCGTAGCTATGATGAGTTCATCAAGACGTATCCAGTAAAGTCTTGGGATCCGGGTAAAGGAACGCTAGGTCCCGATGGTACTGTATGGTATCCTGCTACAGCTTACATCCGCTACACATGTCCAGTTCATAGTGATAATTACTATGACGATGGTACGGTCGATGGATATTATGATGGCAGGGGGACTTTCAAGCGTTAAGCTACTTCAATATTTCATAATAACTTCTGGGGCTGTCAAGCTGAAAACTTGGCAGCTCTCTTTTTTCATGCCTCGAAAAAAACAGGATCGTTCAAGAAAAAAGAGCGTTTCAAAGTAACCCGAATAAGCCCCGTCACTTTTTCAGAAAAAGCAGAGGAAGAAACCGCCCAAAGAAGGATTCAATTTTCACGTTTTTACGAAGCCGTCAGCTCATGAATGATAACATCTTGTTTTTGATTCCGGGTTTTTACAGCAAGTTTGCTGACATTCAATGCAAAGGCATAGAGTAGTGTTTCAGTCAGGACGTTTTCTTTGCCGCGCCGGAGGAAACGACGGATTCCCCAATCCTGCTTCAATACACCAAACTTACCTTCGGATTGAATGGAACGATTTAGTCGAAGCTGCTTACCCAAATCTGTTGTGATTCGGGCTTGAGACTGCGTGCGATACTTCCGAAAAGCTTTTCCCTTTCTGGACATGGATTGAATTACACCATGTCCGCAAAGTGCTTCGCGGTAAGCCGCGTGCTGATATTGCCATCCTTGATCTGAATAGAGGATCAGACCTTTCACATTAGGGAAGCGCTTAAAGGCTTTATAGAGCATATCCTTAACTTGCGCCATATTGGGGCTAAGCGACAGATTGTAAGAGATGACTTCGTTTGTTTTCATATCCAAAATCGGGGAAACCCATTGCTTTCAGCAAAAGCTTCAAGGAGTGTCCTTCTTCACGGAGTTCTTTGACAAGCGCTGCTTTCTCGCCTTGAGTTGCGCCTTCATCTTTTCCTCTCTCAAGGCGATTTCTTTTTTTATGACGGCATTCTCTGCTTTCAAATATTCATTCTCTGCCCGAAGGCGAATCATTTCTTCACGTTCCGATGGCGTCAGCTCTGCTGGTACCGCTTTCTTTTTCATGGAAGACTCCTTAGGTGGCCGACCTTTTTGTTGTAAGGCCAATCCTTCATACCCTTCCATTTTATACTTTCTTACCCATTGATACAATAGACCGGAGTTGATTCCTGCTTCTATCGCTGTGGCTTCGATTGAGGCTCCTGCCAGCGCCTTGGCAACCAGCTCATATTTTTCTTCTGCTGTCCATACTTTGTTTTGATTCTTATGCTTCTGAGCCGCATGCTTCTTCTACTCTGAACCACCTGCGGATTGCGCTACGAAATTTCCTTTCGCTTATGTCATTTGGCGTTTCTGCCCACTTGCCTTGTCGATACAATTTAATACACTGCTTTTTGCACTCATAACTGTACTTCATGACGCAAATACCCCCAATACTGGGTGTCCAGTATTGGGGGTACATATCATACCTTCTTGCATCTTTTTCTTTTCTTTTTTTCTGGGCTTAGCCTGACAGCCCCATTTGTTGTATAAATACGACACTTATGTTAAAGAAACTTGTTCAGAAAAAACGGGTACGAAGCTCGGATAAAATCTTTGACCGAGTAGATAAGAGCGGATTTTATACGTTCTAAACTAAAAAGCTTCTTGAATATTCCTCATAGTAACATTTTCGTCGTATGATTTGTACTATAAATGAGCAAATCCTGAAAAATGCACAAAAGTCTCAATTTGCCCCTCGATGAGAATTTATGTATTTCTTGATTTTTCTCATTTCAAAAGTCTCAAGAGAGAAAGAAATTTGTACAATATTACAAATTTGCTCATTTATAGACTTATATTTATTTCGCATTCTATAAAATGTCGATATTTACACATTCAATACAATTGTAAAATCCTTCGCTACGCATATAATTTTGTGAAAATAGTATGCTATATTTTCCCTCTGTCTCATGAAGTATCGATACTAAGCCAACTGTTCCTTCTGAGTTTAGTTCAATTGCATTCCACGACTCAAGCACATTTTCTGAATAAAGCAATTGTTGGATACCGGAAGATGATGTTCCTAAAATGAAAATGACCTTTTGCGTATCATCTGTTTGAATCAGAGAAATAGAAATCATGTTTTCCGGCAAGTTACAGATTTCTCCTACATACTTTCCTGTGGCTCCATCAATCCAATAAAGAATCGGCTCCATGACCGTTTGTTTCTCTTGATTGTATTTAGGAACTTGACCGCCGCAAAGAATGTTTCCATTCATTTCTTCACAGGTATAAATGACAGAAATAGGATTCTGATCAGTATATTGCCAACATACCCTGCCCAGATCATTGAGCAGAAGAACGGTGCCGGAGCGAAGGGTTCCTTCTTCCATTTGAGCCCCATACAAGAGAAAACCGTTCTCTGTATCCTTTACGCCGGTTCCACAAAACGCAAACGTGCCGATATTATTTTTCTCCCAACATTGCTCTAACAGGGTTCCCTGATACGTATAGTATCTTAAACGGCCGTGATTCACGAGATCATATGTCATAACGCCATCGCTCAGAAACCAAAACTGTTTGGAACTCAAAACCTCCATGTATGAATGGGGTAGAGGAAGCGGAGTTCCCTCACTTAAGGTAAAATAGGTATACTGGGGTTGGATGCTACTAAAGTAATCGTCCATATCTGAATTTCTGATAAGAAGGTTGTTGCTTTGAACTTCGCCGATGATTTCATACATTTGAGGAATGTCTTGTTTTGGGCAGTATTCCCACAAAAGCGTTCCCTCCGGAGTATAGCAGCGAATAAACCCCTGTAAATTTTCATTCAAAGTATGTTCCTTGTGGTAGTACTGGTCAATGATACTCGAAGCATCATTTGTTTGTAATCCACAAATCATAAGACAATTCTTATCCTCGGTTAAATATGTGTCCACAATAAGAATAGAGGTATCATTCCATCGCCTGATGTCATATTGAACCTCTGCAAAAGAATGGGAAACGATAGGGAAAAAGAAAAGGTAAATCACCGCCATACAGCCACATAGCAACGGATTACGCCATCTCATATTGTCACTCCTCTATTGATAAACAGGATTCAGTCGATATTGCTTGGCCAGTTGGGTAAAAGCTTGGTTTCGAATGCTGTCTGGAATCTTAACATATTTCTATTTGTTGCTCACCTTCTTTTCCTTATGATTTGTTCCTTAGATCGTGACCGCGCCCATAGGTATAAGAATTCTTAAGTATACTCAGTTTCCTTTTTTGTTATATGCATCTGATTCAACAAGGAAACGAGCATCTACAAAGCCCCACAATGCTCCGTATTGTACAAGGCCCCATGTTGCATGCCGATCGGCAAGTTGCAATATAGTACCGTTTGGGATTTTGGCAATAATCTTTCCTTCAGGCTGTGCTCTGAGGTTAACGGATTTTTCATTTCCGTGTTTGTTTGTATCAACCACTGTAGACAAGCAGAGCTGGGGCATATCTTCACGAATATGACATGAGCTTTTCACTTTGTTCAGACCATATAATGCGTTATTATGTCATCAGCAAAAGGAAAAAGGCGGCCGTTTCAAAACCTGATGCAACAAAAACAAAACGAAAGGAACTTACATTATGGGAACTTATAATCGTGATGCAGCTGCTGCCTATGCAATTCAGTTTACTGATACGCGGAGTGGATTTGGTAAGTATAATCAAGATGGTTTTGGCTACATTGATCCTAAAAAAAATGGTAAAGGCAGTGGAGATTGTACTAACTTTGCTTCTCAGTGTCTCTGGGCTGGCGGACATCCTATGATGGGCGCATGGACCAACACAACGCCATATTTTGAGCCTGGAACTGGTACAACGACATGGAATGGCACGAATTCTCTTAGGAATTTCCTTATCAACACCGGTTGGGCAGAACACGTTGATAGCAAGTCTCAACTTAAGCGAGGTGATCTCGTCTATTCGGTAAGCAAAGAAACCGGTGAATATACGCATGTTGTAGTAGTATGCCGAGATGTTGAAGAAGATGGTAAAATCTACGTCTGTGGTCATACCGCCAATCAGCGCGATAAAGTTCGAGTAACTCCAACAGGATTTAAAGACTACTACTTGCATATTTTGGATTCGTTTCCTACGAATGGAACGGCAGTTTATCATGCCGGCTATGACAGCCAAGCCGACTTTGATTCGGCAATGTCTGATTATGGTAAGGAAACGCTACATCCTGGCGAAACAAGTGATTATGTAAAAAATGTACAGAATCGTCTTAAATATCTAGGATATTATTCTGGCTCCGCCAGTGGGTATTTCGATACATCGACTGAAAATGCCATTATCGATTTCCAAGAGCATTATAATCTCACCGCTGACGGTCTTCCGGGATGGAAAACGAAAAATAAGCTTTATAATCCATAAGGTACTATCTTGCACATCTGTAATAGAATCGAAAAAGGGATTGCCAATCCAAGATTGCTGATTGGCAATCCCTTATTCATGAATTTGAAAAACAAAGGAATACGCCAGATCTGTTGATTCGTCTTCCCACCATGGAGCAATAGTGATTGTTTTCGAATCGCTGCTGAAGTTTACAGTGATGTCAATATTCCCGCGATAAAAGTCATATTGGGCGATATGCTCTTGAAAGGTTCTTCCTTGATAAATGCCATCTACAAAAGTATCGAAGCCGATAACACGAATTGGTTGGTCGTCATCGAACCGAACAATTCCACCCTCAGCATAAATACGGATATCTGCTTTCTGTTCATGAATATAGCAGGATGCGTAATAAGAGATGTCCTCTACATCCATAGAATCCATCATGTACAACCCGGATGAGTCCTTTGTTGTGATGAGGTTCTTCAGAACATCAGGGGAGTCAGGAAGATCTTTAAAATCTACGGAACTAAAAGCAGTATCTAATCGTAGATAACCACAAAGCCTATCCGTTTTGTACACACCTGTTAGCTGATTATCGTATTCGTAATAGGTAATCGGACCATCAAACATGGAAACGGTGAATGAGCTGTTATTTTTATCGCATTTCGTATAGCTTTTAAGGCGCCATTGTTGATCCACGTCTTTTTGATAAAGCATACCAGAACCGGATTCAAAAGAAATGCTGATTTCATCATATATTTCGCAATAGAATTCCGTGACAGGTTCTTGAAATATAGCAGTGCTGGACTCCATGATATTCCTTACTTGTCCACCCATAACTGTCATGATTGTAAAAATATAATTTTCTCCATCATATCGCTCGGCAAAGATATCGCTGTCATATGGAGTTCCTGTAAAGAAGTAGGCTATACCCTCTGCTTCCCATGAACAATTAATATACTGTTCAAGAGCAGACTCAAAGAAAACGGCTGGATACGGTGCAGGGTCAATATCGGCAATTCCTATACTGGGAATGTAAGCAAACCAGAAGAAAATAAGACACAACCTAATAATTTTTTCATGTGCAAAAACACCTTTCTTTTCCATCATATTCTTTCCCTTTCTATTTTCTTTTGATTTAATATTTCGCTTTCGTTTCCTGCATTTTATAAAATCAGTTGTTGATATTCGTAAAACGCCAAATGTTATGTTCAACATTATATTCTTAATTATATTTGCTTTGCATTATAAGTCATTGTGTATTTAACAACATTTGCACATTTGTTTGTTCCATCCCATAGTATTCCACGGATAAATGTCCCACCATCATTGTCAAGAAATTCATAATATCCATTCTGTATGTCTTTCAAATACTTTATGCACTTCCCATCCCATTTCAGCAATGTAAAGCACAGTTGACGTTGTTCATAATCATGTTGCACAAAAACAATCCCCTCTTGAATTATTGCCGCCGTAGTAGAATACCATGCCGAATAATGATCTAACGGAATCTCTTTGAAGTTCAGTGTATCATTCCCTAAATCAATAGAACAAAGAAGCCATCTCAAGCTATCATCTCCGCTAGTAAAAAGCCCATATATTTTTTTATCTCGAGTCCCAGCAAAACACTTAAATTCCAAATTAACGCCTCCATTTCCGTTAATGAGACGCTGCTCTCCCTGTTGATCAATTATTTGAAATGCCACATTATCTTCGTTTATCGTCGTACAAACTAAAAGTTCTTGACTTACTTGCTTAAAATAATGGAACCCGTATGGCATAGTGATTGCTGTAACTCTGTTATTCTTTTTTGAGAGGATTTCCGCCTGATCATTCGTATAGAACTCCTTCACTGTATACATCGAAAAATCATGCACGCGTTGGCGCATATCGTCCAAAATTCTGACATTTTTCTTACTTTGTACTGTTCCATCCCAATTCAAAATAACTTCACTATATTCCAGTTGTTCTCTGTTATCATAAACATCTATTTTTATTTCTAAGTCATTAACACATACATCAACAGCCGAATCAATTCCAGAATCTATATCATATTCATGTATGACGTATTGCCATTTCTCTTTTCCATATTCTGTAAAAAGAGACATTCGACATTGCCCCTTTTCATCATCTTCTGTTCTATATAGAATCAACACGGAATTGTCAGGAGCTTCTATCACTTTGGATACTGAAATTGGTATATTCTGAAATTGTAATATTATATCATTTTGCATTACATAAAATAAATCAGATATTGAATCCTGCTTCTGTTTCTGTTTCTGTTTCTGAGACTTATTTCCAACCATAACATTTTCATAATGTCCAATAGAATCATACGAGTGTACAGACTGGATATTATTTTGAAATTCTGCTCTCGCATAGACTGTATTGCAAATCAGCAAAATAAATATCATGGAACATTTTTTGTGTTTTATAATGTTTTTATTTTTCATAATCCAACTTCCTTTCACGATATTTACATCATAATATCACTTTCACTATTAACATGACATTGTTAAAATATGAACTGCAAGATGTTGATGGCCATCACTTGCAGATAACATAAGGAGTGTATACTAATGGCTATTGATTCTATGACGAATTTTATTGAACATTTTAAAAACCTCATAATTGGCAGCTTTCTTGACGGTTGGGACAACGCACTTGAAATCTTGCTCATCATTATGGCCTTAGATTATGTCACCGGCTTAGCTAGTGCATTTAAAAAGAAAGCCGTCAGTTCAAGCGTTGGATATACGGGGCTTATTAAAAAAGCAAGCATTTTTATCATAGTAATTTTAGCTGCCCAAATGGATCGAATGGTAGGAGACGGAAGTCATCTGTTCCGAAATGGCACCGCATTTTTCTTTTCGGCTAACGATGCAATATCTGTTCTCGAAAACATCGGGCAAATCGGAATTAAAATGCCTTCATTTTTAAGAAAAGCACTGATAAACTTAAAAGATACTTATGATTCATCTCCTTCTCAATCTAAAAAGAACGACAATGAGAAATGAATTCACTTAAGCTCGTACTCTCTAATAATATTCACTCATGTTGATTCTTTATTCCTTAAGTCTTCACAAATATAGCACTGTTTTTTCACTTTTTTCAAATCGTATAATGCGTTACTATATCATCAGCAAAGGGATAAAGGTGGCCACCTCAGAACCTAATGCACAAAATATAAATGAAAGGAAAATAAATTATATCATGGCAACTTGTATTGTTAAAACTGGCAATGACAATGGCGTTAATATTCGCCCGTCTAAGAGCACCAGTGGTAATAGACTTGGTGTAATTAATAACGGTGTATCAGTTAACGTTGTTCGATGCGATGGCACTTGGGCAACATTGATGTATAACGGCACACCCGCTTTTGTACAGCATAAGTTTCTCCAAAATCCTCCGACTATTAATGGTGACGGTCTCTCCGTGAATGATGCCGCTGTTAGTAATGGCGACAAGGTTAATATTCGTGATGCTGCAAATGGCAATCTAACTCGAAAACAAATGAACAAAGGTGACAATCATACAGTGTTGGGAAAGTCGTTGGTGGGCAATTTTTATTGGTATAAAATTAACACGAATCAGTGGGTACGAGGCGATTATTTGACTCCGGGAACTTCTAGCTGCGGGAACTCTGGCGAAAGTACAGGTGGCGGCAGCGGTGGTAACACCGCAACATGGGAACAGGTTCTTGCGGGAAGTGCTGTTTATAAAAAGGAATCCAGTAGTTCTGCCGTATGTGAAGGTGTTAAAACTCTTCAGCGGTATTTAATTGCCATAGGTTGGGGTAGAGCTGCTGTACTTGGTGCCACGTCTGATATGACAGTTGATGGCAACTTTGGTGCAAAAACAGAAAAAGCTGTAAAAAATTTTCAGTACGAATGCGGCCTAACTCAAGATGGCATTGTTGGATCTCAGACAGCTATTAAACTAGACAACGCTCGTTCGAACGTGAATTTTACAACTAAAAAGTTTTATCCTCTTGCAGCTTCCGAATGGAACTACAACGCTTTACCTTCTTGGGTGGATGATATTTCTCTATGCGCGCGTATGATCTGCGCGGAACACTCGCGCAATGGCTATCCATCTGGCGACGAAGATGCACGCGCCGGTATTGCTAAGGTTTTTAGAAATCGAAAGAACTCTAGTCAAAATTTCAATGAGGTAAATGGCTTGAAAACTTATAAAGCCATTATCTTTGGCACAAACCAGTATAACCCTGCAACCGGGGCTGCATCTTCCCGAAAAATGGCTTATTTTGTATGGCGTGGTGCTGGCAATGGGGTGCCGTGGCAACAGGCCATCAGTTACGCAACGCAACTTGTTAATGGTCAGGCGATTACCCGTGCCGCTAATGTGACCAATCAGGTTTACTTTAATGGATACACTTTGTCTTGGTCCGCTACTGGCAAGAAAGATATTGTGTATTATCCTGATGAACCTACTAAAAAGTTTACTGCATTTTTTAATAAGTAAACTTTGACTAAAGAAAGTCGTCGTAATGACGGCTTTCTTTGCGTTTATGGTCGTATGACTGGAGTGTCTGAAAGTAGTAGATTCTTGTATAAAATGCCTTGAATTGTTGCAGCACCTAGGCCCTCATAGTGGTTGGTGCATTGCCATATAAAGCTGCTGTTTTCATAATTATAGGTATAAAGATCAATATCAGTAGAAGTACTGTGTTCTATAACCGCTTCGGATTCTGTCGTGCAAAGGCTTATATTTCTAACTACATATAAATCGCAAGTGTAAACGGATTCAGTTCCATCGCTAATAGAATATTCACTGATCATAGAATAAGCGTTTAATAAAACTACATCATCAATACCCATGTCATAGGCTGGAGAAGTATCACGAGATGCATAGCACACTTCATACTTCCTAGAAGATAAATTATACAAACGCTCAATCTGAACGCTGTCGGCAAAAGCGGATGTCCTGATTTTCAACCATGTGTTGGTCAGGCCATCCGCTATTTCAACAGATTCTACATCTGGTAAAACATCGGTCAACAACCATTCGTCATTTTGGCGTAGAAACACAACAGCAAAAGTAGAAGGCTGATAACCATAACGGATAACAACTACATCACAGAGCATATCTGAAACAGGAACTCCCCAGAACGTAAAGTACTTTGCTTGCGCTGTAGAGAGAGAAGGCAAGTAGCTGATGTCAAGACCGTTTTCCCTTAGTACTTGATCAAGCCGCTGAATATCATTGCCAACAGTCAGCACAAAATCATCCGGTGAAAACAGAATACACTGAAAGGGCGCAGCTTCATTCAGTGATTGGGAGGGCTCTAGCTCATGGAGACTGTTTGCTACAATATCCTGATACTGGTTATCTAAAGCATGCGCACATCCTGCACTGGATAAGAACAAGAGAAATGCGAAGAAAACGGAGATAGGGATTCGTTTATTCATATGATCTACTCCTATCACTGTATTTGTCGTTTAATATATCATTTGAACTTTATTTTGTCTACCTTGCATTATTTTGCTATTGAGTGCAGTAATAAATAATTTTATCTTATTATTTCGTCAACCGTTTCCTCCTAGCATAAATTCATCTGAGCTAGTCTCTTCTGGTTTACCAGACCAAGGATCTTCAAACATATTTGCTTTACATTATAAATCATTGTGTATTTAACAAGATTTGCACATCTGTTTGCTGTTTGTTCAATCTCATAATATTCCACGGATAAATGTTTCACTATCATTATCAAGAAATTCATAATATCCATTCTGTATATCTTATTGCTTAATATACAGTTGTGTATTTTTTAAGCCGTTGTATTCCCTTATAAACTGGAAAATTGATAACCAAATCAATACTGCTTTTCTAAATTTAATAGTGCCTAATTCGATCCAAAATCACTTTTTTCTTAATTTTTAGTCCAACTTCATAAAAATTAGTCACTTTTATAGCGTTGATTTCTACGATAAAAACGTTTTTTCCTTCCATATTCTTCCCCAAAAACAAAAAAGAGGAAAATTTTCCTCCTTTAAAATCCCATACTTATTTATGCTGACTTTGAATACGCCATCAAACGCTGCTCATTGACATTCGTAAAAATAGAACGCGCAGGGGAAAGTGTAAAGCCATTTTTCATCCAGAACATCGTTGCTTTCTCTACTCCAGGCATCACATTTGCGCAGATTTCAGTCTTCTCACCGAGCAAATGCGTGAAGCTCTCAACCATATATTTCGCGATTTTGTCAGAACGTACATCCTCCTTGACCCATAAAGCCGAAATATACCAGCACGGCGAAGCACACCGAATCGTGTATTGCTTGGCTGTTAATATACCAAGAACATTTCCTTTTTCTTCCTTTAAGAGATAGCAGAGATCAATCGCATCTTTATCTGCCATGACATCCTGCCAGAATTCAATGTTTGCCTGATTATTTTCCTCGGAGTCAAACTCCGGCGTATAATCGACATGATGCTGGAGCATACATAATACAGCCTCCGAATTTCTTGGGCTGTATGGCATAAATTTCATTATTTTCCTCTCCCCATCGTCGCATTTACAGATACAGACATTCCACTACACAGGAAGAAACCCGAACGAAGTGTTTAGAACATTATAACATATTTCCGGCTTCGTTCAAGGTTAAATCAAACCAAAATAGCTTTCCTATTTTATTTTTCTGAGATATTTTCAAGAAAGGCACGTTTGTTTTGCTCAAAGCACTCGATTTTCTGAATAGCTCTTCGCTGATAGCTTTTGATCGTGCGTTCCGTTTTTGCAAATTCATTGCCCCATCGCTCACCGTATTCCACAACAATCCGTGGAATATCGATTCCTTCAATCAAATGTCGTCGGGTAACGAATGCTTCATCCTCTGATAGAAGCGTCATCCATATTTGAATAGTTGAAAGCTGCTCATCAACATAATCCAGTCTTGCTTTAATCTGTTCATTTGCCTTGCCATTACAATTTTCCAGTTTTGAAAGAAGAAATTTGCGCTCGGCTTCAAAATCGTGTGTATTTCTCAATAAGAGCTTGATTTCATCCATCGGGATGACTCCTCCTTCATACAGTATAGATGATACAAAGCATCCTTTGTAACTTCATTATAATAATTCACTTTCCCAAATGGCAGTGAAGAAACAGTGAGTTAGCCGTGAAAATAGAGTGCATTTTCGATGAAGCGTTTTGCTGCCAATAAAGGCATAAATGATAGTGCGTAACTCTAAAGAAAAACACTATCGTTTTAAATTTCTCCATTTATATTCGTTTTCCCTCCAAAAATCCAATGCTATAAGAGCTATTCACTCTCATAGTATTATTCTCATTAAATAACAGAAAAAGTAAAATGTCCATATCTGGTCAACCTTATAAAAGCACGTCAATTCTATTGAAAAAGATTGGTGTGAAGTCTTGCCTATGGGGGAGAAACGATATGGAAATCGACTACCGCAGAATCGGCCGACATCTGCGTGCTGCGCGTGAACATAACAATTTGACGCAAGCTCAGGTCGCAGAAATTATCGGTGTTGCCGAAAGCAGCTTTAGCAATATGGAGAGAGGTCAGCAAAAACTCAGCTTAAAGCGCATCATTGAACTTTGCGTCCTCTATAAAATCAAGCCTAGAAGTGTACTAGACGACTGCTGCGATGAGCTTATTGATCTTGATGAGATTCATCTGGAACAAAATCCTGATAAGCGGGATACGATTGGGATTCTGGAAAAATCTTCTGATGAAACCGTTCACCTGATAAACCTGATTGCCCACACTCTGTACAAGGATCAAAAAGCATAAGACAAATAGGACGGCATAAGGAGGCAGATACTTAAGATGAAAAGTGAAAATGCTTTCGTCACCGAACTATTTGAAAAATATCACGATCAATTAAAACGCTACTGTATGCGATACGTTCGTTATAACGCCAGATACTATCCACTGGTTGACGATTGCATTCAGGAAGCGTTTTACTGTCCTGCATCAAAACGATGTGATGCAAAGTCCGAATCCCTATGGATGGCTTGCAAAATGTTGCGAAAACTATTTGAAGTCAAAATATCGCCAGGAAAAACGCCGTGCAGAAATCATTGGTCGAAACGTCAGCTATGACGATTGTGGAGAAGTGGAAGATCCTAAAGACGACATCCTTCGCTGGCTATATTCTGATGAGCATCATGAATTGCTTACAGGGATCTACGCCCTCCTCACGCCTGCCGAGAAGAAGATTTTTCGATATTACTATCGGGAGAATCTCTCATTGCAAGAAACAGCGGAAAAAGTTGGCGTAACTCCCAATTCCGCAAGAGGCGCTGTCCAACGAATCCGCAAAAAAGCTCTGAAGTTGAAAATTCATTCGATATTTATTTTGATCGGACAGTGCATTTTAACGTTCTCGCGCATTATTTGAAATGGAGAGGGGGCAAAACAATGAATGGCGAGCAATCCGCTCTGCTGGAAATTCTAAACGCCATTGAATACGGAAATTTATCGACGGAAGAAACAAGGAGGCGCTTAGAAGAACTAATTGATAACGAGATTAACAAAACTGATGCTCCCGCAAATATAGAAATCGTTGATGAGTGTGAAAAACTGCTTTGGGCTCTCAATACTAAAGGGAAACTCCCATTTATAAGCAACCTTAAATCGAATAAACAATCCGTTTTAAAGCGTATTAATAGACCTTTTAATGCTCACCAAGTTACTAAATTTACATTTCAAGTTGCTTCACTTGCTGCGATCATCTTCATTTCCGTAATTGGTTTTGATATTCTTTTTCGGAAAGAATGGCTTATCAATTATTCAACACCAGATGAACAGCAGTATATTATTCAAGGACAAAAAAACGATCCAACTCTCATTGACAGCGCCTCTGCAATCGGAGATCAAACAGAACGCACACTTACAACAACCATCTATTCTGATGTAATATCTTTTTTTGGATTCGATCCACTCGCTGATAATGCAATTTCTGCGAACTGGAGAGCAGAAAAGTACATTTGTTTTTCTTCAGATGAGAATTCATCATTACGTGCATATTACGTAAATGGTCAAGATTCTCTTAGAATTACAATAGATTTTTATAATAGCATGAGCGATGTGACAACCTATGTTGAGCAACATTCTAATGGAATCCATCAAGATATTAATGGAATAGACATTTATTACGCTATGAACAATGAGCGCTTTACATCTGTATGGACTATTAAAAACCGCATCTATAAGATTTCAACAACCATTCAAATTAACGCTGCTCTCAACTTTATTACAAATTTCATTGGAGGATCTTAATTATGATTTTTAGGAAAAAAGCTGTCTTTCTTACATTTATGTTCCTATTATTTACATTATTTTTCTCGACATCATTAGCAAATTCAATTATACCTTATGAAAGCAAGATTTTTGATTCATATTCAATATCTTTTAGCAGCAATAAAATCGCAACATTCTCTTGTGATTTATCAAAAACGGCTTCTTCTGTAAAAGTTTCCAGATGTATAATTCAAAAAAAGGTCTGGAATACATCTTTAAAAAAATATGACTGGAATAATGTAAAAACGCTTTCAAACGTCTGCTCTGCAACTAACTCCGATTACCTTTCCGGTTCAAAAGATCTTTCAAGTTACATCGGCAGTGGTACATATAGAGTCTATGCAACTTTTGTTGCTGATGGAGAATCTAGATCTATCACTTCAAATGAATGCGCCTTTAAATAATCACTTAATACCATAGCGCCATGTAATATGGCGCGCTTTTTTTTACCTTTTGGGGTTTGGAACTCAATGACCTTCTTGAAAACAAATTATCTCGCTATCCTAAAGATGAAAGGAGGGCCTTTTACGAACACCCGCTTGAACAACCAACAATTTAGGAACGCACTCTTTATCTCCGGCCTCACACAAGACGTATTTGCCGAACAAACCGGCATCACCGCCCGATATGTTCGCAAGCTCTGCAAGAAAAGTACGAATGTTTCATTATCATTATATTGCAACATCATAACCGTTTTAGATCTTCCTTGGGGTGCTCTGCTTGAACACATCAACGAAGCCATAGATGAGGTGAGCTGTTTCTAAAGCAGAAAGGACAAATCTATGAATCCAGATGATCTTCCCTTGCAACCGCCAATCAAGCAAATCCTTCACGAAAGCACTCAACGAGAACACTCTTATGCGCGAAAAAAGTACCGCTGGCACGCTCAATATTCTTTAGATCGGGCAGACGGCATTGACCAGACCAATGCGCCAGTCACCGATGAACTCGAAAACCTGTTTTTAAGCATTGAAGATCGCCGCGCACTCTATGCAGCGCTGCAACGCCTTTCATCGCTCCAGCGTCGCCGATTGCTGATGCGATATGCGGATAGACTCACCTATTCCGAGATTGCCCGGCGTGAAGGCGTTGCGCCGCGGGTTGCCCAGCGCAGCATCGAACGCGCACTGGTTAAACTTAATCTCATGCTCAAAGATGCCATCCTTGTCGATTCCAACGTGTAATTTTATAATCAGCTCAAGTCATCAATAGGAGGTTTTCATCATGAACCCGTTCTTTGATTCGCTTGCGCAAGAGCTTCAAGCTCATGCGCAGCCTGCTACGCCTGATTCTTCACATCCGCCGACTCAACTCTGTCCGTCTGCCGCCCCCGGTTCAAAAACCTATCGCATCGACGATATTGCCGCTATCCTTGACATCAGCCGTGCGGCAGCGTATGCGCTGGTCAAAAAGCAGAATTTTCGTTCCATTCGCGTCGGTCACTCCATTCGTGTTCTTCGTGCGTCTTTTGACGCATGGCTTGAGGAGGAAGGGCTGTGATCCCCCGCATTGTAAAACGTGGAGATTCGTACTCCTTATGCTATCGGTACACGGATCACGCAAACAAAAAACATATAAAACTTGAACCTTGCGCATCACTGGATGATGCCCGTCTCAGATTGGAGGAAGTCATGCAGCAGCAGGAAAAGGGCATCTTCATTCCACCCAATGCCATAACGGTGTCTGAACTGATGGAGAACTTCATTCGCGTCTGCGGAAGCCGGAAATGGGTGGCTTCTACCTATACCACCAACATCGGACTATATCGGAACTACATTCTTCCTGTTCTTGGCAGCTGTGGCATACAAAATCTTTATTCCAAAGACGTGGATATTTATATTCGTATGCTGACAAAAACAATCAGCGCAGCAAGCAACGTAAAGGAAGAACCCCTCTATATTTCTGCGCTTACAATCAAGAAAATCATTGATCTTCTGCGGCGTGCGTTCCAATATGCTGTGAACCGTGATTTAGTCGCTCAAAATCCATTTGAAAATGCCATTTTGCCGAAAACCGATATTCTGAAAAAAGGGGTGCGTGAAATTGACTACTGAACCCGTTTGGGAACCGATTACCATTGCCAAGGCTCTGAGCCTATGCGACTTTGACGCACTGTATGTCGCCATGAATTTGGCTTTTGCCTGCTCTCTGCGCATTGGAGAAATTCTCGGTCTGACATGGGATGATATTCACTTCGCCGAAAATGCCAACGACGCATCCTGGCTTCAAGTCAGTAAAACGCTTCTGGAAGTGTACAAACTTGCGGCAGCCGCTACGGAAAGCAGAGATATTCTGATGGTGTTTCCATCAGCCAAACCCAATTCCAGCATGTCCCTTATCCTCAAAAAGCCCAAGACAAAAAGCTCCATTCGCAAAGTCTATCTGCCCAAAACCACTGCGGACATTTTGAAAGAGTGGCATACCAGACAGCTTGAGTTGATCGACCTCTTGGGGGCAGACTATCAAAATTATAATCTGGTGTTGGCGCAAAACAGCGGAAAACCTTATGACAGCCATCAGATCTACAAGCTACTTAAGACGTTTATCCATGCGCATCAGCTGCCGGATGTCACGTTTCATTCTTTGCGCCATTCAAGCGTCACCTATAAACTCGCCCTTAATGACGGCAATATCAAACTGGTGCAAGGGGACACGGGACATACTTCTTCCAAACTCATGCTGAACACCTACGCAGAAATCTTCGATCAAAGCCGAAAAGAACTCGCCGTTCGCTTTGAAGAAAATTTCTACGCAGCTTTGCAGCCGTGAGGACAGCGTTATGGCACACATCGTCCGGCGTGGAGAATCCTTCTGTGTTGTCTATTATTACACCGATAAAGACGGAAAACGCCATCAGAAGTGGGAAACCTTTCATCAGGAAACAGAGGCCGAACGCAGAAAAGCCGAAGTTGAAATCGGCAAGAAAAAGTCAACCTTGATTGTTCCCGGCAAAATCACCGTCTCGGAACTGATGGTCGATTTTGTCAACCTGTATGGCGAACGAAAATGGGGCGTTTCCACTTACAGCTCAAACCTCGCGCTAATCGCCAACTACATCAACCCGCTCATCGGCAATCAACCCATCCAGTCCATCAACACGCGCGCCGTGGACAAATACATCCAGCAGCTCCGCAAAACTGAATCCGTCGCTTCTCAGTTTCGCCGCATGGCTGACCGTTATTTGACCGATCAGAACATCGAGCGCATCATTAAGGTACTCAAGTGCGCGTTTGGGCAGGCTGTCCGCTGGGGTATGATTGCAAAAAATCCTTTTTTAAACGCTATTCTCGTCAAAACCCCTTACCATCATCGGGATATCTGGGATGCGGCAACCATCCGCAAGGCGCTTGAAGCCTGCCGTGACGCACAGCTCTATGTCGCCATGAACCTGTCTTTTGCCTGTTCCATGCGTCTGGGCGAAATTCTGGGGCTGACGTGGAACAACGTGCATATCGAGCCTGATGATATCGCACAGGATAACGCATGGCTCTATGTCGATAAAGAAGTGTATCGTGCGCGGCGCGAATCCATCAAGGCTCTCGGAGAGAACTCTGTCCTGCACATCTTTGATTCCGCACTGAAAAAGCCCACCGCGACTGTTCTTGTGCTTAAAAAGCCGAAAACCGATAGCAGCATCCGCAAAATCTGGATTCCGAAAACCGTCGCCTATATTTTGCGCCACTGGAAGGAGTGTCAGGTAAAGCTCAAGGTGACGGATCATTCCTACGAGGATCATAACCTGGTGCTTGCGCAGCCCAATGGTCGTCCCTGCGACGACCGAGTAATCGAAAAGAAGTTTGCTCAGCTCAAAAAGCAGGCCAATCTGCCCAACGTCGTTTTTCATTCGCTCCGCCATTCCAGCGCTACTTATAAGTTGAAATATTCCAACGGCGATTTGAAATCCACACAGGGCGATACAGGACATGCCAGCGCCGAAATGATTACCCGTATCTATGCGCATATTCTGGATGAAGATCGCAAAATCGGCGCACAGCGCTTTGAACAGCAATTCTATGCCAATCCAGACTTGCGCGGTATCAAACCGCCTGCCCCAGAGACAGCTCAACCCCAGATTGACCTGAACACGCTTATCCGGCAGATTGAACGCTCGCCGGAATTAGCCGGCGCATTGGCGGCAGCACTCAAAAACAGCAGCAAATAAGAAGCAAGGTATTGTCGGCTTGAAAAAGTCAGCAATACCTTGCTTCTTGTCTATTTTGCATATTTTTTGTTCGTATAATTTTCTATATCAATTTTCTGATTTTGGGGTCAAAAAAACGCCAAAACTGACATGGTATATAGAGGGATTTTTCTTTAGAGGAATTCCTTGAACAGAACCTTGAAAACGGCATAGGTGTCGCAGATACGAAAAGAGCCTCGGACGAGCCATAATGGTTTGGCGCGACGACATTCAATTTGATGATGTAAACATCACTTTAATCGAGCGATTTTTCAAGCGAATTAAGCCTGTTTTGGAAATCAGGTGCGACGACTCCGACCTCTATCATGATACTTCTTCACAGCTTTCCAAGGACTGGGAAAGAGCCTCTAACCGGCTCGGAAAACGACCGCTTAGAGCTATGCTGCGCCCTCCAGGCGCAGTCTGCGACACCATAAGGAACGCGGAAGCAACGCTATGCCATCCTTGCGTTTCCAGACAACCAGGGCTACAATCAGCCTGTCACAGTTGATCTGGGACAATCAACCGACCCCTTGTGGTCAGAAAGGATGCACATCTATGGAATACACACCCGCTTCCGCAGGCAATACCCCTCAAACGTACCGCGTTGAGGATGTTGCTTCAATTCTGGGCATCAGCAGAAAGTCTGCCTACAACTTGACCAGGGAAGGATATTTCAGGGTTGTCCGCATTGGTTCAACCATCCGCATCTCCAAAAAATCCTTCGACGACTGGCTCAATAATCAAACGTCGGAGGTTTAAGTTGGCTTCCATCATCAAGCGCGGCAAGAGCTACTGCGTTGTCTATGATTACATCAACTCCGACGGGCAGCGCAAGCAGAAATGGGAAACCTTTCCTTCCAAGAAGGAAGCCTCTGTCCGTAAATCAGAGGTTGAGCTGGCGCAGAAGAAAGGGACTTTTCTTCCACCGTCCGCCGAAACAGTCGCGGAGTTCATGGATGAATTTGTGCGGCTGTACGGCGAGCTAAAGTGGAGTCCGTCCATGTACGACAGCAGCACCGGCATCATCCGAAACTACATCAACCCGTTGATCGGGGATTTGCCCATGCAGAGCGTCACCGTTAAAACCGTGGACATCTTCATTCACGACCTGCATCGAACTCGTTCCGCTGCGGAAAAGTACCATGCTGTAAAGCAAGACTACATCAGCGATTCACAGGTAGAAAAGGTGTTCAAGCTCGCGCGATGCGCCTTTAATCAGGCCGTGCGCTGGAATGTCATCCCGCAGAACCCCTTCAATCAGGCAAACCTCTGCAAAGCCAAATGCGGGGAACGCGAGATTTGGGACGCGGAAACGATTCGCAAAGCGCTGGATGCCTGTCGGGATGCAAATCTGTATGTCTGCATGAACCTCTCGTTTGCCTGTTCGCTGCGTATCGGGGAAATTCTCGGTCTGACGTGGAACAATGTACACATATCCGAGCAGGAAATCAGGGACGATGACGCATGGCTCTATATCATGCAAGAGCTGGCAAGGGTTAAACGCTCCGCGCTGGCTGCTTTGAATAACAAGAACATCTATCACATCTTCCCCGCGTGGACGGGAAAGACAACCAGCACCGTTCTTGTTCTGAAAAAGCCCAAGACAGACAGCAGTATTCGCCGCGTATGGATTCCCAAAACCGTCGCTTATGTGCTGCAAGAGCTGCGCAAAAATCAGCTTCACCAGATTGAACTGGCAGGCTGCGATTACACCGATTATAATCTGGTCATCGCCTTTCCAAACGGACATCCCTGCGAGGAAAAGCGAATCAATCAAGCCTTCACCAAGCTCAAAGCCGAAGCCAAACTGCCCGATGTTGTTTTCCACTCTCTGCGTCATTCCAGCGCCACCTACAAGCTCAAACTGAACCACGGCGACCTGAAAGCGACGCAGGGAGATACAGGTCATGCCGAAATCGACATGCTGACCAAGGTTTATGCGCATATTCTCGATTC
>CAKRPI010000027.1 GCA_934376945.1 uncultured Lachnospiraceae bacterium
AATCTACATGGTTGGTGAATGCCATAAAACGGCTGGTTGGCCGACAGGGATATCATTTGTAAAGTTGTAAAGTGGTGTATTTGAATAAAATGCACGCTTAGGAAATAGAAATGAAAGAGAAATAAAATTTTCAGAGTACTGTTTCCACGTACTTTGAAAAGGGGCAGCTATGAAGCAGAAATTTCTCATTTTTCCGGTGCTTTTGTTTGCGTTTGCACTGCTTAGTGTGCGGCAGTCGGCAAGGCTTTATCAGGAGTCGGCGGCTGCCTGTCTTGGCAGGGTTGATTTTGGATGTGATGCTTTTCGGCGCATGCAGCTTGGCGCTTATGCGATGGAGCGGATGTGGGAGGAGGTAGAAAAAACAGGGCTTTCACCGGGAGAAATTCTTACAATTCGTCTTCCGTTTGAGCATTTTTCCTTTGGAACAGGAGGAATGTGGACAGATGAAAAGTACAAATCGTGGCGCATGCTTTTCTTTCAGAAAAACAGGGCCGGATATGAGCGTGTATGTCAGGTATATGCGGCGGTTTGGAATGATATTTGCTGTTTTCCGGTCTCTTCCCCCGGTGTCTGTTTTGAAAACTCCTGGATGTTTGAACGGACGTACGGTGGATTGCGCGGCCATGAGGGAACCGATCTGATGCCGCCGGAAAATATCGCAGGCTATTATCCGGTTGTGAGCATGACCGATGGAGTCGTGGAAAAGATCGGCTGGCTTCCGAAGGGCGGATGGCGGATCGGGATTCGAAGTCCGTCAGGCGGATATTTTTATTATGCACATCTTGATTCCTACAGCCAAAACTATGGTATCGGTGATCGCGTCAGTGCCGGAGAGGTTCTTGGCATGATGGGTGATACCGGGTACGGAGAGGAAGGAACACGAGGAAAATTTGCGGTGCATCTGCACTTTGGAATTTATATCCGGACAGAAGAGAGCGAAGAACTCAGCGTGAATCCGTACTGGGTGCTGCGGTGGGCGGAGAGAAAAAAAGAAAGATAAGGAAGATGGTGTGTATTTCATCCGGCATTTTGTCCTGCTTTCGGAATTGATTGCATCTTCTATTCAGGTGTGCTACAATGTAACGAATAATATCATAAGGAGGGACCCACGTAAGTGGGAGGATGCCTTATGATCCGTCAGACGCGAGCGAACGAAGTTCGCATTAATATGCGTCTGCATCCAATATCATAAGGAATATCATAAGGAGGGACCCACGTAAGTGGGAGGATGCCTTATGATCCGTCAGATATCTGAGTACGGTACAAAAACAGATGGGAGAGGTTTTATGGAAATACAATTATGGCGTGAGATTCTGACACCGTATGATCTGGCGGTAAAGGAACTGATTGTAAAATTTGAGCATCTGATCTATGAGCATCGCAGCCGCGGAATGTACTCACCGGTTGAGCAGGTGAGTGGGCGTGTAAAGACAGTAGCGAGTATTCTGGATAAGGCTCAGAAGAAAAATATTCCGGTGGATGAGATTGAGGAAAAGCTGACCGATATTGCCGGCGTGCGTATCATCTGCCAGTTTGTGGAAGATATCCAGAAGGTTGCTGAGATTATCCGCAGGCGTACGGATATGAAAGTGATCACGGAACGAGACTATATTAATCACATGAAGGACAGCGGTTATCGAAGTTATCATATGATCGTACTGTATGAAGTGCAGACGCTGGAGGGAAGCCGGGAGATTAAGGTGGAGATTCAGATCCGTACGCTGGCAATGAATTTCTGGTCGACGATCGAGCATTCACTTCAGTATAAATATAAGAAAAATATTCCAGATCATATTCGTGAAAAGCTGACAAATGCAGCGAATGCAATCATTTCTCTGGACAATGAAATGTCCGCGGTACGCAGCGAGATTATGGATGCGCAGAACTCTTCTCTTTTGCACAGCCAGATCGTGGCGGATATTCTTAACAATATTCAGAATCTGTACCGAATCGCAAACAAACGGGAAGTGCATAAGATCCAGGATGAATTTTATCGGATCTATGAGCTGAATGATATTGAACAGCTGAGACGTTTCGGAAAGGAACTGGATATTATTGCAGAAGGCTACCGTGCCCAGTCCATACCGGCAGAGGATATGGAGCTGAATCTGAAGGGATAAAGTGTGCCTGGGTTGAACTTCTGAACAGAAAAAACAGATATGAGGGAAATATGAGAGAACTTCCGGAGCTTTTTAAAGCACGAATGAAAGAACAGTTGAAAGAAGAATACGAAGATTTTCTTGCATGTTATGAAAGGGAAGGGTACGCGGGACTGCGTGTCAACACAGAAAAAATTTCTGTGGAGCGGTTCCGGGAACTGTTCCCTTTTCCGCTTGAGCCGATACCATGGACAGACTGTGGATTTTATTATGAAAAAAACGGATCTGCGGAAGCAGACGGAACGGATCGGACTGCGGGTGTGACAAAGCATCCGTATTATTATGCAGGGCTTTATTATATCCAGGAGCCAAGCGCCATGCTTCCGGCGAGCGTACTTATGGTAGAGCCGGGGGATCGGGTGCTGGATCTGTGTGCTGCCCCGGGTGGAAAATCAACTCATCTGGCGGCGAAGCTGAAGGGAAAAGGAATTCTGGTAGCCAATGATGCGAGTGCAAGCCGTGCGAAGGCACTTTTGAAGAATCTGACTGTATGGGGCTGCATGAACAGTGTGATCACCGGGGAGACGCCGGAGAAGCTGTTGGCATCGTTTGGCTGCTTTTTTGATAAGATACTGGTAGATGCGCCGTGTTCCGGAGAGGGAATGTTCCGAAAGGATGCCGGATTAATAAAAAGCTGGGAGGAGCGCGGACCGCAGCAATATGCTGCGATTCAGAAGCAGATTCTGGACTGTGCGGTGAAAATGCTTCGCCCTTCCGGTCTTCTGCTGTATTCTACGTGTACCTTTTCTAAGGAAGAGGACGAGCAGGTAATTGCATGGATTCTTGAGCAGCATAAAGATCTGGAGCTCATTGATCCGGTGATTCCGGGCTCATGGAAAAATGAGGCAGACGGAGCTGTTCCGGATGGATTTGCGCGCGGCTGTGCGCCGTGTGAGAAGGCTGTTCGGTTGTGGCCGCACCGCATTTGCGGCGAGGGACATTTTCTGGCATTGCTGCGCAAAAAGGGAACTAAGGAAAATCCTGATCTTGGACAAAAGCAGACAGACCAGCAAAAGGAGAATGTGGAATCCGACAGAAAAAAACGAAAAAAAATGAAAGTAAATGGTACAAAAGCAGCTGCGCTGCAGCAGAAAAGCAAAGCCGCAGGTCTGTCGGAGGCAGAGAAATTTTTCAGTCTGCTTCCACCCTCTCTTTTTGAAAGCCGGACGCTTCGGCAGATCGGGGAGCAATATTTGCTTGTTCCGGAAGAGATTCACCTTCCGGGTGGCCTTCGGTATCTGCGCACAGGACTTTTGCTTGGAACGGAAAAAAAGGAACGTTTTGAACCGGCGCAGGCGCTTGCAATGGCACTTGGCGCAGCAGATTATCCGCAGGTTCTGAATCTTTCGGCGAATGATATGCGGGTTCTTCGTTATCTGAAAGGAGAAACGATGGACCTTTTGCCGGAGGAATCGGAAAAAAAGAAAGGCTGGGTACTGATATGCGTGGACGGATTCGGAATTGGTTGGGGAAAATATGCAGGAGACGTCATAAAAAATAAATATTATCCGGGATGGCGTCTTCAGTAAGGAGAGAATATGGCACAGATGCGGCTTGATAAATTTTTGACAGAGTGCAGTGGAAATACCCGCAGCGAAGTAAAAAAATGGCTGAAATCAGGAAATGTTACAGTAAATGGGATGGCAGCATCAAGGCCGGAGATGAAAATCGATCCGGAGGGGGACGCTGTCTTATTGCAGGGAAAGCTGCTTTCATATCAGCCCTTTGTGGCACTGATGTTTCACAAGCCGGCAGGCTGTGTGACGGCGACTGAGGATCGATTTCAGAAAACAGTAATGGATTATATCGATCACCCTCGTAAAAAAGATCTTTTTCCGGTAGGACGACTGGATATTGATACGGAGGGGCTTTTATTTCTGATCAATGACGGCGCTCTTTCACACAGAATGCTCTCGCCGCGTCATCACGTGCCGAAAACGTATGAGGCACAGATTGCCGGCAAAGTGACGGAAGAGGATGTTGCGGCTTTTAAAGAAGGACTTGATATTGGAGAGAAGAGAAAAACACTTCCTGCACAGCTTGAAATTCTGGAAGTAAATATAGAAACTGCTCCGGTCTCCAGAATTCGTCTGACGATCTGTGAAGGAAAATTTCATCAGGTTAAGCGAATGTTTGAAGCGAGAGGAAAAAAGGTGACGTATCTGAAGCGTGTCTGTATGGCCGGGGTTGCTCTGGACGAAGCACTTGAGCCGGGCAGCTGGCGGGAACTGACACAGGAAGAGACAGAAAGGCTGAAAGAATCATGTTAGATATGTTAGAGGGAAGACGGGCAGTAATTTTTGATCTGGACGGAACGCTGATGGACTCCATGTGGATGTGGCGGGACATTGATATTGAATATCTTGGGCGGTATGGTTATACACCGCCGGAGGGGCTGGAAAAAGTAATTGAGGGAATGGGATTTACGGAGACGGCACAGTACTTCAAAGAGCGCTTTGCGATTCCTGATTCTATCGAAAAGATCAAAGAGGACTGGCTTTTGATGGCAGGCGATAAATATGCACATGAGGTGAAGCTTAAGCCCGGTGCTTCCGGATTTTTAAGGAAGATCAGGAGAAAAGGGCTTAGGATCGGGATTGCAAGCAGTAACAGCAGGGATCTGATTCTTGCCTGCCTGCGTGGAAATGGGGTTGAGGACTGCTTTGACTGTATTGTGACATCCTGCGATGTGGCAAAGGGCAAGCCTGCTCCTGACGTATATTTGAAAGCAGCTGCTATGCTGAAGGTAAGACCGGAAGAATGTCTGGTGTTTGAGGATGTTCCGATGGGGATTTTGGCAGGAAAGAATGCCGGAATGCGGGTCTGTGCGGTGGAGGATGCCTGGTCCGGAGCGCAGATGGAAGAGATTCGGCATCTTGCGGATGGATATATTGTTTCCTATGATGAAATCCGTATGGATGGAAGCGATCCGGACGATTTGCAAAAGGAATAAAGGAGAAAAGCAGCATGAATCAACAATTTCTTCCTGTTTCAAAGGAGGATATGAACAAGCGTGGGATCAGTCAGCTTGATTTCGTATATGTTACCGGAGATGCCTATGTAGATCACCCGTCATTCGGGACGGCGATCATCGGCCGCCTGCTGGAATCCCACGGCTATACGGTTGGAATTCTGGCACAGCCGGACTGGAAAAAGAGCGAAAGTATTACGGTACTTGGAAGACCGCGGCTGGGATTTCTTGTATCTGCCGGAAACATGGATTCTATGGTGAATCATTATTCTGTCTCAAAAAAACACCGTCAGACGGATTCCTACACGCCGGGTGGTGAAATGGGAAAACGACCGGATTATGCAGTAGTGGTGTATACGAATCTGATCCGTCAGGTTTATAAAGATGTCCCGGTGATTGTCGGAGGAATTGAGGCAAGTCTGAGGCGGCTGGCACATTATGACTACTGGTCGGATCGTGTGAAACGTTCAGTCCTGATGGATGGCGGTGCTGATCTGATTTCTTACGGAATGGGAGAACATTCCATCGTGGAGATTGCGGATGCACTTGCCGCCGGAATTGACATAAGAGATATCACATTCGTGGACGGTACGTGCTACAAAACAAAGAATCTGGAAGCAGTTTATGATTATATTATGCTGCCTTCCTATGAAGAAATTCGTACAGATAAGGAAGCATATGCAAGAAGCTTTGCGGTGCAGTACAAAAATACCGATCCGTTTTCCGGGAAACGTCTTGTGGAATCGTACGAAACGGTTTATGTTGTGCAGAATCCTCCGGCAAAACCACTGACACAGCAGGAAATGGACGATATCTATGCACTTCCGTATTGCAGGACGTGGCATCCGATGTATGACAGCTTTGGCGGTATTCCGGCGATAGCGGAAGTGAAATTCAGTCTGGTCAGCAACCGAGGCTGTTTCGGCGGCTGCAATTTCTGTGCGCTGACGATGCACCAGGGACGGATCGTGCAGACGCGCAGTCATGAATCGATTCTTGCAGAAGCAGCAGAGATGACGAACGATCCGGAATTTAAAGGATATATTCATGATGTGGGTGGACCAACGGCTGATTTTCGCCATCCTTCGTGTGACAAGCAGCTGACAAAAGGTGTTTGTCAGAATCGTCAGTGTCTGTTTCCGACGCCATGTCCGAATCTGAAGGCAGATCATCGCGATTACGTGGAGCTGCTGCGCAGCCTGCGGAAGCTTCCGAAAGTAAAAAAGGTATTTATCCGGTCAGGAATCCGGTTTGACTATCTTATGGCAGACAAATCAGATACTTTTTTCCGGGAACTGGTGCAGTATCATGTCAGTGGACAGCTCAAGGTAGCGCCGGAGCACGTTGCGGATCCGGTGCTTGCGATGATGGGAAAACCAAGGCATGAGGTGTATCAGAAATTTACCAGGCGCTACAAGAAGATGAATGAAGCGTGCGGAAAGAATCAGTTTCTGGTGCCGTATCTCATGTCATCGCATCCGGGCTGTACGATGAAAGAGGCGGTGGAGCTTGCCTGCTTTCTGCGCGATCTTCACTATATGCCGGAGCAGGTGCAGGATTTTTATCC
This sequence comes from uncultured Lachnospiraceae bacterium, assembly GCA_934376945.1. Lineage (GTDB taxonomy): Bacteria > Bacillota > Clostridia > Lachnospirales > Lachnospiraceae > Choladousia. Next base: position 6,698 of record CAKRPI010000027.1, read on the forward strand.
GACACCGGCGACCGTATCGACGTGCATGTATTACACCGGCCTTGATCCGCGGACCATGCAGCCGGTTTATGTGGAGAAAAATCCGCATCGGAAAGCAATGCAGCGAGCGCTGATCCAGTATCGCAGACCGGAAAATTATGAGCTGGTTCAGGAGGCTTTGCGTCTGGCGGGAAGAACAGATCTGATCGGATTTGGAGAGGAATGTCTGATCCGCCCGCGGCAGCTCAGAGGAAAAAATGAAGGATCCATAAGAAATGGAGGATTCAGGAAAAATGAAGGCTCCATAAGAAACGGAGGTTCTGGGAAAGCAGGAGACCGTGGTTCAGCCGGGGCTTTAAAAAAGCGGGGGAATACCGAAGGAAGACAAAGCAGGAATGGATTCGGAAGCCAGGCTGCCGGGCGGGGGCAGAACACGGCGAATCATTCATCGAAAAAGACGATCCGAAATGTTCATAAAAAGAAGTAAAACAGAGCTGTATTGAGAAAAGATATATAGAAAAAAGGACGGATATCAATGAAAAAAATAAAAAAAGGAAACTGCGGTTATATCCGATATGAACGGAAAAGGCGGCTGCTGATCACACTTGCTGCATTTGCAATTCCGCTTGTGATTTATGTCACCGGTTATATTCAGACGAAGACGAGACTGAATCTGTTTACTTTTGTAGCGATTCTTGGCTGCATTCCGGCTGCGCAGGCGATGGTTGGCTTTATTATGATTGCAATGCAGAAACCGTTTTCTCAAAAGGAATATGAGGCAGTATCTGCAGCAGCCGGAAATCTGACTGCGGCGTATGAAATGATCTTTACTGCCTACGAGCATACAACGAATGTCGGAGCACTCGTCGTCTGCGGGGATCATGTCGTGTGCTATACGGCAGATGATAAGATCGAGCCGGCGAAGCTGGAAAAGCACATCGAAAAGCTGTTGACGGCGAACGGATTTGGTGAGGTGCAGGTTAAGGTGATGAAGGATATGAAAAATTACCTGAACCGGATAAAGGATATTTGTGCAAAGCAGGAGCATCTGCGAGAAGGACTCACTTATACACCGGATCCGCGTTATCCGGAGCTGACCCGCGATGAGATGGTGCTCCATATACTGCTTGCAATCTGTCTGTAGGAGGCATTATGTCGGAAATAATTCAGAACAGAATCCCGATTACTGATTTTCAGGCGCCACAGCTGGATGTCTATGCGAGAATGAATGAAATTCAGCTTCTGAACCGCCATGAGCCGGAAAAGGGAATGTTTATTGCAGAAAGTCCGAAGGTGATTGAGCGGGCATTAAATGCAGGATATCCGCCAATTTCTTTTTTGGTAGACGACGAACACCTGGAGGCAGATGCAGTTCGGATTCTGGAGAGATGTCCGGAAACGCCGGTTTATACAGCGCAAGAAGCGGTGCTGCGGAATCTGACCGGTTTTCCGATGACGCGCGGAATGCTGTGCGCCATGCGCCGTCTTCCGCTTTTGAGCGCAGAGACGCTTCTTCAGAAAGCCAGGCGTATCGTGATCCTGGAGCACGTTGTGAATCCGACAAATGTCGGAGCAATTTTCAGAAGTGCGGCGGCTTTGAACATGGACGCGGTGCTGCTGTGTGACAATTGCAGTAATCCATTGTATCGGAGGGCGGCACGCGTAAGTATGGGAACGGTATTTCAGATACCGTGGACGAATCTGGATGAACGTGTTTCATGGCCGCAGGGCGGTCTGGAGCTGCTTCGAAGCTTCGGATACAAAACGGTATCGATGGCTTTGCGGGAGGATTCCGTAAGCATTTCGGATCCGCGGCTCAAAAAAGAAGAACGCCTTGCAGTGATCCTTGGGACGGAGGGCGATGGTCTGTCGTCTGAGACGATAGATGGCTGCGATTATACCGTGCGCATCCCAATGTCACATAATGTGGATTCTCTGAATGTGGCAGCAGCAAGTGCAGTTGCGTTCTGGGAGCTTTCGCAGCGCATCGGATGATTGATGGAATATGGGAATAAAAAATGAAAGCGATTATTGTTACAAAGAATGAGGCAGGGCAGCGATCTGACAAGCTGCTTGCCAAATATTTAAAGGAAGCACCGAAGAGCTTTCTGTATAAAATGATGCGCAAGAAAAATATTGTGCTGAACGGAAAAAAGATGCAGGGAAATGAGATCCTGCAGCTTGGAGATGAACTGAAGCTGTTTCTGGCTGATGAGACGATAGAAAAATTTCAGGGCAGTATATCGGTACCGGATGGAAAAAGCCGGGGGTGCGATGCCGGAAGAACGGATGCTGAAGGGAGAGTGGATCCCCAAAAACTGCCGGTGTTGTATGAGGATGAAAACATAGTGCTCCTGAACAAGCCGGCTGGAATGCTTTCACAGAAAGCACAGCAGCAGGATGTATCAGCAGTGGAATATCTGCTGGCGCATCTTCTGGAAAATGGCAGTGTGACGGAAGAACAGCTGCGCAGTTTCCGGCCATCGGTATGCAACCGTCTGGACCGTAACACAACCGGTATTCTGATTGCCGGAAAAAGCCTGGCAGGTCTGCAGACGATGAGTGCACTTTTGCGTGACCGCAGTCTGCATAAGTATTACTGCTGCATCGTAAAAGGAAAAATGGAGGGTACCCAGCATCTCAAAGGGTATCTGGTGAAGGACAGAACTGCAAATCGGGTACGCATCTCAAAAGAAAAGCCAAAGGATGAGGCGCAGCCGATTGAGACAAAGTACCGCGTGATCGCATCAAATGGACGGGAGACACTTCTGGAGGTATTGCTTCTGACCGGGCGGAGTCATCAGATCCGGGCGCATCTTGCTTCAATCGGGCATCCGATTCTGGGTGATCCGAAGTATGGAATTTTGGAGTGGAATATGCGCTGCAGGCAGCAGGGAGTAAAGCATCAGCTGCTTCATGCATGGCGACTGGAATTTCCGCAGATGGAAGGGGTGCTTGCTTATCTGTCCGGGAAAACATTTACCGCACCGCCGCCTGCTGTGTTTCTGAATTTTTTTGAAAAAGAGCTGCTTCAATAGGCGTTTTGACGGAAGAAAATGAACGGATACGGGATGAAAAGGGGAGAAAAATGGCAACCTGGAATACCAGAGGACTGCGCGGCTCTACACTGGAGGAGCTGATCAACCGTACGAATGAGCTTTATCTGGAAAAAAATCTGGCGCTGATCCAGAAGATTCCGACACCGATTACACCGCTTAAAATCGATAAGGAGCATCGGCATATTACACTGGCATACTTTGAACAGAAAAGTACCGTCGATTATATCGGGGCAGTGCAGGGTGTACCGGTCTGCTTTGACGCGAAAGAATGTACTTCAGATACCTTTGCACTTCAGAATATCCATGAGCACCAGGTGAAGTTCATGGGAGAATTTGAAAAACAAGGTGGAATTTCATTCCTGATTTTATTCTTCAGTATGCGCAATGAGCTTTTTTATCTGCCATATAAGGATATGATGAAATTCTGGACCAGAGCAAAGCAGGGAGGAAGAAAGAGCTTCCGCTATATGGAGCTTGACCAGAATTATTATCTGGAGCCAAAGAACGGATTGCTTGTACCATATCTGGATGGCCTGGCGCGCGATCTGGAATCAAGGGATTGACAAGCTGCAGAAAATTGCGTATAATTTTGTGAGTTATTTCACATGGTAGAGAATTATCGCTGTGAAGTGCTAAAGTACAGGAAAGAGGAGCTGTTTATGCAGAAAATTTTACATACACCGGAGGGAGTCCGTGATATTTACAGCAGAGAATGCGAACAGAAGCATGCACTGCAGGATCGCCTTCATGCGACGATCCGATCTTATGGGTATCATGATATTGAGACGCCGACCTTTGAGTTTTTTGATGTGTTCAGTAAAGAAATCGGTACAACGCCTTCCAGAGAGCTTTACAAGTTTTTTGACCGTGAGGGCAATACACTGGTACTGCGGCCCGATTTTACACCATCGATCGCACGCGCGGCGACGAAGTACTTTCTGAATGAACCGATGGCAGTACGGCTGACGTATCTTGGGAATACATTTATCAATAATTCGAGCTACCAGGGACGTTTAAAAGAGACGACGCAGATCGGAGGAGAGCTGATCGGAGATGACAGTGCGGATGCAGACGCAGAGGTTATTGCGCTGGTTGTACAGACACTGCTTGCATCGGGACTGGAGGAGTTTCAGATCAGTCTCGGACACGTCGGATTTTTCAGGGCTCTTGTGCAGGAGGCCGGGTTTGACGTGCAGACAACGGAAGAACTCAAAACCCTTTTGAAAAATAAAAATACATTCGGCGTGGAGAAGCTGGTGGAACAGCAGCCGGTCAGTGATTCGCTTCGGACGCTGTTTGGTTCGCTGACCTCGCTGTTTGGAACAAAAGAGGTTCTTGACCGGGCAGAAACCTTTACAGAAAATCCGGAAGCGAAAAAAGCCCTGCAGCATCTTCGGGAGATATGGGAAATTTTGAAGATCTACGGTGTGGAGCAGTATGTTTCCTTTGATCTTGGCATGATCAGCGGATACAGGTATTATACGGGCATTGTATTCCGCGGATATACCTTTGGTACCGGTGATGCGGTGATTAAGGGCGGACGGTATGATAAACTTCTGGAGCAGTTTGGAAAGCCGGCACCGGCAGTTGGATTTGTGGCGGTGATCGATCAGCTGATGAATGCGCTGTCACGTCAGAAGATTTCTCAGCCTCTGCCATCGAGTCACTGTATGATTATTTATGAAAATGAGAAGCTGGAAGAGGCAGTACGCCGTGCGTCAGAACTTCGCAGCCGCGGCATCGAGGTGGAGCTGGTTCGGGTTACACCGGAGCGTACAAGGCAATGTTGCCGTGATTATGCAAACGCGGAAGGCTGTATGCTGGTAGTGGAATTGTAGAGGGAGACGGAATATGGAAAAAGAAAAGAGATATCTGACGTTTGCCCTTACAAAAGGGCGTCTTGCAAAAAAAACGCTGGAGCTTTTGGAACAGACCGGAATTACCTGTGAAGAGATGAAGGATCCGGATTCCAGAAAACTGATTTTTGTAAATGAAGAGCTTGGGCTTCGATTTTTTCTTGCAAAAGGACCGGATGTGCCAACGTATGTAGAATACGGTGCGGCTGACATTGGAGTGGTCGGAAAGGATACGATCCTGGAGGAAGGCCGCAAGATTTACGAGGTGCTTGATCTTGGTTTCGGAAAATGCCGGATGTGTGTTTGCGGACCGGAGGCGGCGCGCAGTTTGTTAAACGGTCAGGAGCTGATCCGTGTGGCCACAAAATATCCGCATATTGCCAAAGATTACTTTTATAATCAGCGCAATCAGACAGTGGAGATTATCAAACTGAACGGTTCGATCGAGCTGGCGCCGATTGTAGGCCTTTCCGAAGTGATTGTTGATATCGTGGAGACGGGTTCTACTTTAAGGGAAAACGGTCTGGTCGTGCTGGAAGAGGTGTGTCCGTTGTCGGCACGCGTAGTGGTAAATCCCGTGAGTATGAGAATGGAAAATGAACGGATCACAAAGCTTTTGTCGGAACTAAACCGTGTGATCTGTGAAGCAGAATGAGGAGTGAGACGATGAAGCTGGTAAAACTGACACAGGAAACAAAACAGGACATTCTGAATCATTTGCTTAAGCGCAGCCCGAATAATTACGGCGAGTTTGAAGCGCGGGTCAACGCAATCATTCAGGAGGTGCGGGAACATGGAGATGAGGCGCTTTTTGCGTATACAGAAAAGTTTGACGGTGTAAAAATAACGGCAGATACGGTCCGTGTGACAAAAGAAGAAATAGAAGAGGCATATGCAGAAGTGGATTCGTCTCTTCTGGATGTCATTCGCAAATCACTGGTAAATATCCGCAGCTATCATGAGAAGCAGAAAAAATACAGCTGGTTTGATACAACGGAAAACGGAACCATTCTCGGGCAGAAGATCACTCCGCTTGGAACGGTGGGCGTGTATGTGCCGGGTGGAAAGGCAGTTTATCCGTCCTCTGTTCTGATGAACGTAGTACCGGCAAAAGTAGCAGGGGTAGAACGGATCGTTATGACAACGCCGCCTGGAAAGGATGGAAAGATTCCGGCTTCTACGCTGGTGGCGGCACATGAAGCGGGCACGGATGAGATCTATAAGGCTGGCGGTGCACAGGCGATTGCAGCATTGGCATACGGTACGAAGAGCATTCCGAAAGCGGATAAAATCACAGGGCCGGGCAACATTTATGTGGCACTTGCAAAGCGCGCGGTTTATGGTCATGTGAGCATCGATTCTGTGGCAGGACCAAGTGAGATCCTGGTGCTGGCAGACGACAGTGCGCCCCCGCGTTATGTGGCTGCAGACCTGCTCTCACAGGCAGAGCACGATGAGATGGCTTCCGCGATCCTTGTGACAACGAGCGAGGCGCTTGCACAAGAGGTGGAAAAGGAAATCGAAGGATTTTTAAAGACACTTTCCAGAGCGGAGATTATTCAGAAATCATTGGATCAGTACGGTTTTATCCTGCTTGCGGATACGATGGAGGATGCGATTGATGCAGTCAATTCCATTGCCTCGGAGCATCTGGAGCTTGTGACGCGCAATCCGTTTGAAGTGATGACAAAGATACGGAATGCAGGTGCGATCTTTATCGGAGAATACAGCAGTGAGCCGCTTGGCGATTACTTTGCAGGACCGAATCATGTGCTTCCGACAAATGGTACAGCAAAATTTTTCTCTGCACTTTCCGTAGATGACTTTATTAAAAAATCGAGTATTGTTTATTATTCAAAGGAAGCGCTGGAGCCGATCCATGAAGATATCATTACTTTCGCAGAGGCAGAAAAGCTGACAGCACATGCAAATTCAATCCGTGTAAGGTTTGAAAAATAAAAGCATCGTAGCAGGAAGTTTTTACGTTCGGGATAAAAGGAAAGGGGCAAGCGTGCGATGGAACATCGGATTGCCGAGGTAGTCAGAAATACAAAAGAAACGAAAATCAGGATTCGTCTGGATCTGGATGGGACGGGAAAGGCAGAGATCCGTACCGGAATTGGCTTTTTCGATCATATGCTCAATGGTTTTGCGCGCCATGGGCTGTTTGACCTGGAAGTGGAAGTGGACGGAGATCTGGAGGTCGACTGTCATCATACGATTGAGGATACAGGTATCGTACTTGGACAGGCGATTCGGGAAGCGGCAGGAGATAAGAAGGGAATCCGTCGTTATGGAAGCAGGATCCTTCCGATGGATGAGGTACTGGTACTGTGTGCGATTGATCTGGGTGGTCGGCCGTATTACCGCAGTGATGCGGAATTTACGGCAGAGCGCATCGGAGCAATGGATACGGAGATGGTACGTGAGTTTTTCTATGCCGTTTCCTACAGTGCAGCAATGAATCTGCATTTCAAAATGATAAGTCCGGGAAACAATCATCACATGGCAGAGGGAATGTTTAAGGCGTTTGCGAAGGCACTTGATGAGGCAGTGAGCTATGATCCTCGTATTCAGGATGTACTGTCAACGAAAGGAAGCCTGTAGGAAGGCGAAGAACGGGACAAATCAGAAAAGTCGCAGAAAAAATGAAAAAAGAAAGGCGGGAGCGCTTTATGTATGAAAAAGAGCTGGTAGTACCGGTCTATCTGAAAAACGGAAAAGCAGTGTCCGATCCGGCAGGTAATGAGCCGTATGGCAACGGAGACGCTGCGGCTCTTGCGGTGGATGCGAGCAACCATGGGGCAGATGCGGTGCTGGTATTTGATTTTTCGTCAGGCGATGCGCAGCACGACGTTTCAATCGCTCAGATCAAGGAGATGGCACGCGCAATGGATCTTCCGATCTACGGAGGCGGCAATATCCGTCGGATGGAGGATGTAAAAAAGCTGATCTATGCCGGATGCCAGAAGGTCTTTTTGAATTATGCCAAAGAGGGAAATATTGAGCTGACGCATGAAGTGTCCTCCAAATTCGGAAAGGAGAAAATTCTGGCCTGCGTCAGAACCGAAGAGGAGCTTGGAGAGGCCGTCATCCACGGTTCTTTGCTTGGAGGGATTATTACACTTTCAGATCTTGCATTTGCCAAAAAGGCGACGGAGGAGGCAAAGGCGTATGAGGAACTGCCGGTTCTTGCAGTACCGGCATGGGAGGAAGGTTCGGGTACTGATCTGGAGGATGCACAGAAAAACGATTCTGCGAAGCAGACGGTGCCGTGTTGCACTTCCGGTCAGCTAACGAAAGAAGCAGGGTGCTTTCTGCAGCTGCCTTCTGCACTTGGCATCTGCTGTACGGCATTTCGGAGTCCGGGATTTGAGTTTATGGAGCTGAAGCATGAACTGAAGGAAAACGGCATTTCAGTGAATACGTATGAGTCTTCCGTTTCCTGGGATGAACTGAAGAAAAACAGCGATGGTATGGTGCCGGTCGTTGTTCAGGATTATAAGACACAGGAAGTTCTTATGGTTGCCTATATGAATCAGGAGGCCTTTGAGACAACGATCCGCAGCGGCAGAATGACGTATTTCAGCCGCAGCCGTCAGGAGCTTTGGATCAAAGGTCTGACATCGGGCCATTTTCAGTACGTAAAGGAACTGCAGGTGGATTGTGATAAGGACACGCTGCTTGCCAAGGTACATCAGATCGGTGCGGCATGCCACACCGGAAACCGCAGCTGTTTCTATCAGACGATCCTGAAAAAGGAATACGATGAGACGAATCCGCTGAAGGTATTTGAGGACGTTTACGGTGTGATTGAAGACCGGAAGCTCCACCCAAAGGAGGGGTCTTACACGAATTATCTGTTTGATAAGGGAATTGATAAGATTCTGAAGAAGGTGGGCGAAGAGGCAACGGAGATCATTATCGCAGCCAAGAATTCGGATCCGGAGGAGATTAAATATGAGATTTCAGATTTCCTGTATCATGTGATGGTGCTCATGGCAGAGCGTGGTGTGACATGGGAGGATATCACAAAGGAATTGGCAAGAAGATAAGGAATTCTGATAAGTCGGAGATTCGATAATATTTTAGGAACAGGCAGGAAATATGAAAAAATTAAAAGCGGGAATCGTCGGATGCAGCGGTATTGCAAATGACAAGCATCTTCCGGCGATTCAGAGAAACGGAAATTTTGAGATCACAGCCTTTTGTGATTTGTTTAAAGAACGTGCGCAGACTGCAAAGGAGACGTACGGAACGGCGGATGCCAGGGTTTATACGGACTATAAGGAATTATTAAAAGAGGATCTGGATGTCGTTTACGTGCTCACGCCGAACAGTACGCATGCCGAGGTGAGCATTGCGGCAATGGAATCCGGTAAGCACGTGATGTGCGAAAAGCCTATGGCTAAAACGTATGCGGAGGCCAAAGCGATGGTCGAGACAGCGCATCGTACCGGAAAGGTTCTGAATATCGGCTATCAGTGCCGATATCGTGCAGATGCGCAGTATCTGAAGCAGGCCTGCGATGCCGGAGAGCTTGGGGAAATTTATTTTGCCAAGGCATTGGCTGTGCGCCGCAGAGCCGTTCCGACGTGGGGCGTATTTCTGGATAAAGAAAAGCAGGGCGGCGGTCCGCTGATCGATATGGGAACGCATGCACTTGATATGACTTTGTGGATGATGGATAATTATGAGGTGGAAAGTGTCACAGGCTCCGTATTTCAGAAGCTGGCAGACCAGACGAATACCGGCAACCGCTGGGGCGACTGGGATCCTGCAAAATTTACGGTAGAGGATTCTGCCTTTGGATTTATCAAGATGAAAAACGGAGCAACGATCGTTCTGGAATCTTCCTGGGCTTTGAATATGGTGGAAGCGGAAGGTGCGCAGACGCTCCTGTGCGGTACGAAAGCAGGGGCAGATATGAAAGACGGACTTCGGATCAACCGTGTACATTACGGTCGTCAATGTATCGAAAAGCCGGATCTTACGACCGGCATGCCGGAGAATCCGGATGATATAGAGCAGAGAATTTTTTACCATGCAGTGGCAGACGGCGCGGAGCTTACCGTAAAGCCGGAGCAGGCACTTGTGGTCACACGCGTTCTCGAAGCGATCTATGAATCAGCCGGAACGGGAAAAACAATTGTTTTTTAATTTTTGCATGCTGTACTATAGCAATCCTGCATTATTTTATTGAATTGCTATAGTAAAAATCAGAAAAGTATGATATGTTTGACATGATGATTGTTAAGGGGGCAATAAACAAAAGGAGAAGGAACAGCATGCGAAAATACGAAGATCTGACGCATTTGTCAGAAAACAGAGAAAAGCAGAGAGCATATTATATTCCGGAAAATGAAGGAGGATATACTTTGCTGAACGGAACGTGGAAGTTCCGCTATTATGACTGTGATTACAAAGAGGAACTGGAGGAAAAGTCCTGGGAGGAAATCCAGGTGCCATCATGCTGGCAGCTGCAGGGCTATGGACATCCGAATTATGCGAATGTCTGTTATCCGTATCCGGTGGATCCGCCTTACGTGCCGGACGAAAATCCGATGGGGGTTTATGAACGGACATTTAAGGTGGCAGATACCGGACGGAAGCATTATCTTGTTTTTGAGGGAGTTTCCTCCTGCCTTGAGCTTTATGTGAACCAACGGTATGTGGGGTATTCACAGGGCAGCCATCTGCAGGCAGAATTTGATATTTCTGCGTTCGTATCGGAAGGAGAAAATATGGTGACGGCGAAGGTGCGCAAATGGTGCAGCGGAAGCTATCTGGAAGATCAGGATTTCCTTCGCTTCAATGGTATTTTCCGTGATGTTTACCTTTTGTCGAGACCGCAGGGCCATATCCGCGATATCCATATTGAGACAGAAAAGAATCAGATCCTTGTAAAATTTGACCGGGTTGCGGGCGGCGGAAATGGAGGCTGTGCGGAGGTTTCCCTTTACGATGGAGATCTGCTTCTTGGATCAGAAAAAGCAGAGGATTCCGTAGTCTTTACAGTTGCAGATCCGACGCGGTGGAATGCAGAAAAACCGTATCTTTATACATTGCGTTTTGAGGACCGGGGGGAGGTCATTACGCAGAAGGCAGGGTTTGTTTCTTATACCATCGGAGAGGATCTTGCGTTTTATGTCAATGGCACAATGGTGAAGCTGAAAGGCGTGAACCATCACGATACGAATCCGCATACCGGCTGGTGTATGACGGAAGAGGATATCCTGACCGATCTTCTGCAGATGAAAAAGCTGAATATTAATACGATCCGTACCTCACATTATCCTCCGACACCGCGTTTTTTGAACCTGTGTGATGAACTGGGCTTTTATGTCATGCTGGAAAACGACAGCGAGATGCATGGCTTTGTCAATCGCTGTCCGGGCGGAAACGGCTATGATGTGGTAAACAATCCGGAGTGGATCTGTAACCAGAAGGAGTGGGAGCGCGCGTTTACAGAGCGTATGGAACGTTCCTACAATCGTGATAAAAATCATACATGTATTTTTTCCTGGTCGCTTGGAAATGAGAGCGGATTTGGTACGAATCATCGGAGGATGATCGAATATCTGCGAAAGACCGATAAAAAGCGACTGATCCACTGTGAGGATGCGACACGGATCTCTGAGGAGCAGAATATTCCGGAGTTTGCCGATCAGCCGGATCTTTTTTCCAGAATGTACCCGGAGGTAGAAGAAATCAGGGCACATGCAGAGGATGAAACGTTCCGTCATCCGTATTTTATGTGTGAGTATTCGCATGCGATGGGAAACGGACCTGGAGATGTCTGTGATTACTGGGAGGTCATTTATCAGTATCCGAAGCTGATCGGAGGCTGTATCTGGGAGTGGGCAGATCATACAGTCATTGTAGACGGCGTACCGCGCTATGGCGGAGATTTTGAGGGCGAAATGACGCACGATGGAAATTTCTGCTGTGATGGTCTGGTGTTTGCCGACCGCAGCTTTAAGGCCGGCTCCTATGAGGCGAAGCGTGCATATCAGTATCTTTCCTGCCATTTGGAGGGCAGCAGGCTGATCGTAAAGAATCTGTATGATTTTACGAATCTGAACGAATTTACGTTCCGTTATGTTGTTGAGAATGATGGTGCGCAGATTTGCGAGCAGACCCTGACGCTGGAGCTTGAGCCAAAGGAGGAGATGGAGCTTGAAGTATGTATTCCAAAGCAGACAAAGCTCGGTGCCTATGTAACGTGCTATCTGTATGACGGTACCGGCTATGAAACAGCAATGGTACAGCTGGAGCTTCCTTCAAAAAAAGTGGCAGAAGAAAATAAGCCGGTTTCAGCAGCAGTGTCAGAAAATACGCATCGGGTGATTCTCACGGATGAAACAACCTCTTATGCCATTTCACGTCACAGCGGTATGCTGGAGAGTGTCAGACGGGAAGGAAAAGAGCTTCTGGCTGCTCCGTGTCAGCTTTCGGTATGGCGTGCGCCGACGGATAACGACCGCAACATCAAATCGAAGTGGGGCTGGTATAATATCTGGGAGGGTGAAAACTTTAACCGCCTTTTCACAAAGGTATATGAAGTAAAGACAGAAGGACAGGAAGTAAAGGTAAAAGGCAGCCTTGCCGGTGTATCCCGTATGCCGTTTGCACAGTTTGAGATTACGTATTCCTTATGGGAGAAAGGACTGAAGACAGAAATCCGTGCGCAGGTGGCGGACCGCTGCATCTGGCTGCCGCGGTTTGGAATGGAATACTTCCTGCCGTATGAAGCAGAACAGTTCGAGTATTTTGGTATGGGAGAGCTGGAAAATTACTGTGATATGAGCCGAAGTGCACGGATGGGAAGATTCAGGAGCAGCGCAGATGAGCAGTATGTGAACTATATCATGCCGCAGGAGCATGGCAATCATACGAAGACGAAATGGCTGGAGATTCAGGATTCACTTCGGTTTGCCGGAGATTTTGAATTTCATGTTTCGCATTATTCAGCAGAGATGCTGACTTCTGCAATGCACATTGATGAGCTGAAAAAGAGCGATAAAACTCATGTGCGGATTGATTATAAGGTTTCGGGCATCGGATCTGCTTCGTGCGGACCGGAGCTTTTGGAAAAATACCGTTTGAGTGAAAAAGAGATCCAGTATGCGTTTTACTGCTTATAACAGGTAGTGATAACAGATAATTATAACAGATAACAGAGAAGTCCAGGCGTACTGCTTTAGTTGTGAGGAACAACAAGCAGTACGCCTGGACTTTGTTGGTAACAGAATCAGAGTGACTCCGCTTTGCGAGGAGTCTGACTGTGGGGCAGGCTTTCATTTCAGAGGTTTAATTATAGCATACCACCGGATATCCGATATACGTTTCTGTGTAAATCTTCTTTGCCGCCTCTGTTGGAAGATTTACGCAGCCATGGGAACCATTTGTCTTGTAGATATCACCGCCGAATGTGCTGCGCCAGTTCGCATCGTGCAGTCCGATGCCGCCGTTGAATGCCATCCAGTACTGGACAGGAGAAGCATAGCCCGGACCGCGGAGTACAGCTGGGGATTGGCGGTAATAGATGGAATAAACACCGCCCGGCGTCTGCCTGTCTGTTCCGTAAGTACCGGTGACGCATTCTGTAGCGAGCAGCTTTTTCCCATCCTTATACAGCCAGACCTTCTGATTGGTCAGGTCAATTTCCACGTAGGTGTTGCCGATATCGTTTCCTGCTTCAAAGGAAATGCCCTTATGACTCCAGATGGGAGTGATGAATCTGGAAGAGGAGGAAGACTGAGCTTCTTCAAGAAGCAGCTGTGCCGTTTTTTCCTCATCTAGCTTCCAGCCGAAATCACCTCTGGAAAGTGTGATCGTACTGCCTTCTGTTGTTGTAAACTGACGTGGATGTCCCTGGGTATCGTATTTTTCTGCGAGCGTTTTCACGTAAGTAAGGCAGGCATCAGAATTCAGAGAAATACGGTGCTCTTCGTCTGAGATCCAGGATGCAAGCGTGTCAGCGGTGAGTGTCTCTTTTTTTGTGCCAAACCACATGGAGAGGCGGAGCCCTGCGTATTTTCCACCTTCTTCATACGGATTGTAAAAGTCCGTATCGGCATTTGCCCGTGACGAAATCCGGCTTCTTCGAAGCAGCCATTTCTGGTTTGCGTTCCCGGTAAAGGACTGAAGAGAAAGACTGCCGCCAAGGTAAGCCCGGTCATCATCAGCAGTGAGATATTGGTGGCTGCAGGACAGATAGACGTAGCCGTTTCCTGCATCCTGGATTGCCCAGTTCAAAGCGGCAACGGTATCTTGATCCTTTGCGGTATCGAAGTCAACCAGAGCCGGTGTCAGTTCTGATATACCGGAATCTGTATGCTCGCCGGAGAGCGAATCCTGTGAAGCAGAAGAAAGATACCAGCCGGAATTCAGAGAAGAAATGCGATATTTTCCGGTAGAAAGCTGATCGATGTAAAATCTTTGCTGATTGACATCCTGTGCCGTAAAAAGCTGCAGCGTACGGTCGGTATTTTCTGTTGCTTCATCTGTCTGTGTACAGGTGCGCACGTCTATGAGAAAATCAAGATCGAGCGCGGAAGCAAGCTCATAAATACCGGGAACCGTTTCGATGCGGGATGTATTTTTGGCGGAAACGTTGCATGGAAGGAGCGCTATGCAAAGTAGCGATGCATAAAGCGGAATAGATGAAAATTTCATATGTAAGTTCCTTTCATATCGTAGTGGTCGGTTTTGGGAATTTTTACCTTTTTCGGTGTTCGGCGTGTCAATAAGTATAAATTGCACATTTGTGCGAGCACAAATGCAATTTATACTTTTGACACTTACATCATATTATAAAGGGCAGCAGAGACCTTGTAAAGCAGAGGATGAGGGAATCTTAGGAAGTGGGAAAAATCATTGTTTCTGTAATGGTTTCATATACCATCTCTGATTTGTGTAAGCAATATTCATAGATTATGTAAAATTTTCTAAAATGATTGCAAAGTCTATTGAACTGCCTGTTTTTCGGTGCTATACTCCGCACTGTCATCGGAACTTCGGGAGGCGCCAGTGAATCTCCGTGACGAGAAGAAGAAAATGAAGAAGAAAAAAGAAGCGGTCTGAAAAACCGCCAAAGTCAGAAAGAGAGGTTCATGGAAGACCATGAAAAGAAAAAATTATATCGCTGTAATCACTGCACTCACTATCGCCGGAGTATTTGCATCTTGTCCGGCAGCATTTGCATCGACAGATCGTTATAATGATTCCAGTAAGACCGGAACGGCAGAGGCCTGGAGCGCATGGCAGGATCAGTGGGAGGAAACTGCTGCTGACTTTACGAAGGTTTCCATTACGCCGGGAGCAGATGAGACACAGCTGAATTTCGCATGGTACAGCGAAAATACAGGAAGTGAAGCGACACCGGTAGTACATTTTGGAACGGATCAGGCAAATCTGGAAGCCTTTACCGGAGAGAGCGGAGCGGTCAATACGGATCTGACAGGCGGCACAGCTTATGATTATAATCATGTAACCGTTACCGGTCTGAAGCCAGATACGACTTACTATTACACCGTAGAAAAGAACGGTGAGCAGACAGAAGCCGCAGAATATAAAACAGGTAATCTTGATACGGTAAAAATCCTTTATGTCGGCGATCCGCAGATCGGAGCTTCAAAGGGGCAGCCGCAGGGAGACGGTGAACTTGTAAATGATGATGGAGCTGCAAATACAGCTGCGGAGAATGACGGATTTGCCTGGAACCGTACGTTACAGACTGCAGCGCAGCAGAACGCAGATCTGAACTTTGTAATCTCTGCAGGCGATCAGGTAAATAAGACAGGAAAGCCAAAGGAAGAAGAATATGCGGCTTACCTTGATTCTGAAGTTCTCTCCGGACTTGCTGTTGCAACTACGATCGGAAACCATGATTCTCTGAATGAGGATTACATGTATCATTTCAATAATCCGAATGCGACAGAGCTTGGTACCACGGCAGCAGGCGGTGACTATTATTATTCTTACGGTGACGGAC